>NZ_JASCAS010000048.1:0-124382 GCF_029967615.1 Aeromonas sp. V90_14
CCGCTCCGCCACTACTTAAGAAGCCCAGTCGAAAGACTGGGCTTTTTTTCGTTTCACTTTCCCCGAATTGCCACCCTCTCCCTCTTTTATATCCCGCTGATTTATCACGTCATGGGGGTTGTGCCTCAACCCTTTCCATCAGGGAGGGAGTTCGGCATACAATGCGCCTTTGGTGTCAGATGGGAGTCCCCTATGTTTTGTCCGCGTTGTGGTTCCGGATCGCTGCAACAGCGCAGCGAGAAAGAGTTTGCCTGTGGCTGTGGTTTTCACTATTTCCAGAATGTGGCGTCGGCCGTGATGGTGGCGCTGTGCTGGCAGGATGAGCTGCTGGTCGCGGTACGGGCCCGGGATCCAGGCCGGGGCTTGCTGGATCTGCCAGGTGGCTTCGTCGATCCAGGCGAATCGCTGGAGGAAGCCTTGGTGAGGGAGCTCAAGGAGGAGCTGGGGCTGGATCTGACGGGGAAGACGCCGCGCTACCTGGGCTCCTATGCCAATGTCTATCCCTATGACGATGTGACCTATCACACCTGCGACATCGTCTTTCTGCTGGAGTTGGCAGACAAGCCTTTGGTGGTGGCAGCCGACGATGTGGCCGCCTGCGAATGGCGCAAGCTGGCCGGCCTTGCCCCTGCCGAGTTTGCTTTCCGCTCTACCGGCGCCGCCATCAGTCAATTGCAGCGACTGCGGGGCTAACCGATAGCAGTGATGACAGGGGGAAGCTGCTAGCCCGGCAGGTGGAGGGTGACGATCAGGCCGCCCTCTTCACCATTTCTGGCGTCGACCCGTCCGCCCTGGGCCTGGATCGCCTTGCGGGTGATGGCGAGCCCCAGTCCATAACCCTTGCCTGCTGCAGGGGAGCCGATCCGCACGAAGGGATCGAAGATGCTGGAGAGCTTGCTCTCATCCACCCCCATCCCCTGATCCGCTACCTCGACGATAAACTCGTCGCCCTGCCGCATCAGGGTCAGGCGGATAGTCTGGCCCGCTTGCGAGAAGCGCAAGGCATTGCGCAACACGTTGTCGAGGGCCCGGCGGATCAGCTCCGCTTGTCCGCAGACCGTGTATTCTAGGGGCTCATCCACCCAGGTTTTTATCTCGACGCCCATGTGCTGCGCCTCGTAGCGGGCATCGCTCACCACGGCGTCGACCAGCCCCTGCAGATCGTAATACTCCTCGCCGTCCCGCTCGCCATGGCCGGCGCGGGTGAGGGTCAGCAGTTCGCCGATCATCTTGTCCATGCGCTGGGTCTCGAGCTGGATCCGCTCGAGGGATCCCTCGATCCTGGCCGGATCCTGCTGGGTCAGGCCGATGGCCAGCTGCAACCTGGCAAGGGGGGAGCGCAGCTCGTGGGAGACGTCGTGCAGCAGCTGCTCGCGACTCTCCACCAGCAGTTGCAGCCGCTCGGCCATGGCATCGAAGTCGCGGGCCGCATCGCTGATCTCGTCGTGGCGCCGCCGCATGGCGGGGTAGAGGCGCACTGCCAGATCCCCCTGGGCGAGGCGCTCGAATCCCTGCCGGAAGCGGTTCATGGGGCGGGTCAGGTGCCAGGCGAGCAGGGCGCTGAAGAAGAGGCCGCCGAGTCCGCCGATCCACCACATGGGGGGCGGCATGTTGAGCCAGTTGCGGCGGGGTTGGGGCGGTGCCAGCAACTGCTGCAGGCCGGCACTGTCGTAGTCGAGCCGGTAGTGCTGGCCATCGGCTCCCAGCAGGATACGGCCGCCCTGTGTTGTGGATGGCTCTGCTGCGACCGGTTCAAGCTGCAGCAGCCTTCGTTCCCGGGCAGGCCAGCTGGCCTGCAGGGCCGCAACCGCAGCCGGTCCCTGCCGCTGCAACAGGCTGGCGGCGGTTGCCAGCTGACGCTCGGCCAGCTGGTTTGCCATCCGCTGCTCTGGCGGCCCTTCGTGGCGATAGAGGCTGAACGCCACCCACAGCAGCTGGCTCATCATGATGATGGTGAACCAGAAGCCGAACAGGATCTTCCAGAACAAGCGCCCCTTGAGGATCATGCCAGCCGGTATCCTATGCTGCGTACCGTCTCGATGCCGACGGCTTCCCCCGCCAGGGCCTGCAGCTTCTGGCGGATATTGCAGATGTGCACGTCGACGCTGCGATCATAGGGCTCGCGCGGGCGGCCAAGCCCGTGCAGGGAGAGCTCATCCTTGCTGACTACCCGCTCTGGGGATCGCAGCAGCAGTTCCAGCAGGTTGAACTCGGTGGCGGTCAACTCCAGCGGCTGCGCCTGCCAGTGACACTGACGGCTGGCGGGGGAGAGCACCAGTTCGCCAAGGCGCAGACCCTGCTCTTTGCCCGGATGGGCGGGGGCAGGCTCGACCCGGCGCAGCACGGCCCTCAGCCTGGCCACCAGTTCCCGCGGGTAGCAGGGCTTGGGCACATAATCATCGGCCCCCATCTCCAGCCCGATCACCCGATCGATGTTGTCCCCCTTGGCGGTGAGCATGATGACGGGGATCCGGCTGTCGCGGCGGATCTGGCGCAGCACCTCGCTGCCATTCAGATCGGGCAGCATGATGTCGAGCACCACGGCGGCATAGTTGCCGGAGAGGGCGTGCTGCACGCCGCTCTTGCCGGTCAGCACATGGGTGGTGGCAAAGCCTTCGCCAGCCAGGTATTCGCTCAGCATGGTGCCAAGCTCCAGATCATCGTCCACCAGCAGGATCTTCATCGCTCTTCTCCATCTCGGGTTGGCGCAGTTTTCCCGTGTCCGTCCCCGCCTGACAGCTGCTTTTACGCAATCCTTACACTGCCCTGCAAGAGGCTTAACCGGACATTGGAGTAGATTGCCCGGGTCTGTTTCACCCTCTGTTTCAGCCAAGGATATCCGCGATGGCCCGTGCCCGTCTCCTCGTTGTTCGCCTGCTGCTGCCCGCCCTGGTGTTGATCGGTGCCGGCTGGCTGTTGCTGCCTTCCACTGCGGCACCAACCGCCTCTTATATCACCACACCGGTCGAGCGGCGGGATCTGGAGCAGAGCGTGCTGGCCGACGGCACCCTGCAGGCCCAGAAGCTGGTGAGCGTGGGGGCGCAGGTGTCGGGGCAGATCAAGGCGCTGCACGTGGCGCTGGGGGCTGAGGTGAAGCAGGGCGATCTGCTGGTCGAGATCGACGATCTCACCCAGCAGAACGCCCTCAAGGATGCCGAAGCCGCCCTCGACAACTTGCAGGCCCAGCTGGCCTCGCGCCGGGCAACTCTGCGCAACAACCAGCTGGTCTTCGAGCGTCAGCGCAAGGTGCTGGCTCGGGGATTGGGCAGCCAGGCCGATTACGACAGTGCGGAGGCGACCCTGACGGCCACCCGCGCCGACATCCGGGCGCTGACGGCGCAAGCGGTACAGGCCCGCATCGCGGTGGACACGGCCCGGGTGAATCTGGGTTACACCCGCATCGTCTCTCCCATGGCGGGCACCATAGTGGCGATCCCGGTGGAGCAGGGGCAGACGGTCAACGCGGTGCAGAGCACCCCGACCATGGTCAAGGTGGCACGACTCGACACCATGACGGTGGAGGCGCAGATCTCGGAGGCGGACGTGATCAGGGTGAAAGCCGGCCTGCCCAGCTATTTCACCGTGCTGGGGGCGCCGGAGCAGCGCTACCAGGCCCGTCTGCGCGCCATCGAGCCCGCCCCCGACACCATCAACGACGACACGACCAGCAGCAGTTCGACCAGCACGGCCGTCTACTACCACGGCCTGTTCGAGGTGGAGAACCCTGAAGGGGTCCTGCGTATCGGCATGACGGCCCAGGTGCACATAGTGCTGGCGACCGAGCACAATGCCCTGGTGATCCCGGCCATCGCCCTGAGCGGTGACAGGGTGCAGGTGGTGGATGGTGCGGGCCAGCCCCAATGGCGGCAGGTGAAGGTGGGCCTCAACAACAAGGTGGATGCCCAGATCCTGGCGGGGTTGGCCGCCGGGGAGTCCGTGGTGGTCAGTCAGTTGACGGCCCAGAGCCAGCAGAGCGGGCGAATGGGCCCGCCGATGGGGATGTGACCATGAGGGAACCACTGCTGCAACTGAGCGGGATCCGCCGCCATTTTGGTGACGGGGAGCGGCGCGTCGAGGTGCTCAAGGGGATCGACCTGACCATAGCGCGAGGCGAGATGGTGGCCATCGTCGGTGCCTCCGGCTCCGGCAAGTCGACCCTGCTCAATATTCTGGGCTGCCTGGATCAGCCGAGCGAGGGGAGCTATCGGGTGGCCGGACGGGAGACGGGCCGGCTGACGGCCGATGCACTGGCAACCCTGCGCCGCGAGCACTTCGGCTTCATCTTTCAGCGCTACCACCTGCTGGGGGATCTCAGTGCCCGCGACAACGTGGCGCTGCCTGCCCTCTATGCCGGGTTGGCCGGCGACGCGCGCAAGGCGAGGGCCGAGAGCCTGCTGCAGCGGCTCGGGCTCGGCAGCCGGCTCGACTACAAGCCGAGCCAGCTCTCCGGCGGCCAGCAGCAGCGGGTCAGCATAGCCCGCGCGCTCATCAATGGCGGTCAGGTGATCCTGGCGGACGAACCGACCGGTGCCCTCGACAGCCAGAGCGGGGCCGAGGTGCTCGACATCCTGGGCGCGCTGCATCGGCAGGGCCACACGCTGGTGCTGGTGACCCACGACATGGCGATCGCCGAACAGGCCGAGCGGATCATCGAGCTCAAAGACGGGGCGGTGGTGGCCGACCGTCGTCGCCAGCCGACACCGCCGTCCCCTGCGCCCACCACTCCCCGTACCGACACAGGAGGGCGCGGTGGTCTGGCCGGGCGGCTCGGCGCCGCCTTCAAGATGGCGCTGCTGGCCATGCGGGCCCAGCGGATGCGCACCTTCCTCACCATGCTCGGCATCATCATCGGTATCGCCGCCGTGGTGTCGGTGGTGGCGCTGGGGCGTGGCTCCCAGCAGCAGGTGCTGGCCAACATCAATGCCATGGGCACCAGTACCCTGGAGATATTCCCCGGCAGCGGCTTCGGCGATCGGCGGGCCGAGGCGGTCCAGACCCTCAGGGTGGAGGATGCCGAGGCCCTCGCCGGGCTCGGCTATGTGCACAGCGTGACCCCCAGTCTGGCCACCAGCGTCACCCTGCGCCGGGGTAGCCAGGCGGTGCTGGGCTCGGTGAACGGGGTGGGGGAGCAGCTCTTCCAGGTGCGTGGCTACCGACTGCTGCAGGGCATGCTGTTCGATGCCGCCAGCGTGAGCGCTCTGGCGCAGGAGGTGGTGATCGACGAGAACAGTCAGGCGCGCCTGTTCGCCGCGGGGGAGTCGCCGCTCGGTCAGGTGATCCTGCTGGGGAGCCTGCCGTGCCGGGTGATCGGGGTGGTGGCCCGCAACCAGAGCGGCTTTGGCAGCGACGAGAATCTCAACGTCTGGATCCCCCACACCACGGCCATGACGCGGATGCTGGGCCAGAGCCACCTGCGCAGCATCAGCGTGCGGGTGCAGGACGAGGTGGCGCTGGCCGCCGCCGAGGATGGCATCAATCGCTTGCTGCGTGAGCGGCACGGCGCTCAGGATTTCTTCGTGCTCAACACCGACAGCATCCGCCAGGCGATCACCAGCACCAATGCCACCCTGACCCTGCTGATCGCCATGATTGCGCTCATCTCCCTGGTGGTGGGCGGCATCGGGGTGATGAACATCATGCTGGTATCGGTGAGCGAGCGCACCCGCGAGATAGGCGTGCGGATGGCGGTGGGTGCCAGAACCGGCGACATACTGCAGCAGTTCTTGATCGAGGCGGTGCTGGTCTGCCTGCTGGGCGGGGCGGCCGGGGTGCTGCTCTCTCTGCTGGTCGGCGTCTTGTTCGAGCACTTCAGCAGCCAGTTCACCCTGAGCTACTCCCTGGACGCCGTGCTGATGGCCTTCTTCTGCTCGAGCCTCATTGGCGTGCTGTTTGGCTTCTTCCCGGCGCGGCGGGCGGCGCGGATGGACCCCATCCACGCACTGGAGCGGGAGTAGGCTCTCTCTTCGGCGCCTGCGGCGCCACCTCATTCGCCGGCGTTGCCGAGGGCTCATCCCGCCTCGGTGGCCTGGCGAGTTGGCCGGACGGCACTCTGTGCCAGTCCGGCAGCCTGAACCGTGTCATCGACGTGACACAGCCTGCTCTGCGCGGGTTTTCAACCGGGCCCCTGGCCCGGTTCTTTTTCTCATGCGAAAAAAAGGCGCCACCCGAGGGGGACGCCTGAAAGGTCAAACCTTGCGGTTTGCGGACCAACGGAACCAAGATTTCACACACATCACACTCTCAGCACTTCTGGCAGGCTCAGCCCTGCCACTTGCCTCCTTCCACTATCACGTCGTTGGGATCGGTATCGGCGCTCAGTTTGTCGCGCACATACTGGTCGTAGAGTTTCAGCAGGTACTTCTCTTCCCCCAGCTTGGCGAGACGGTCGTTGACCCAGTCCCGCAGCTCGATATTGCCCTTCTTCACCGCCGGCGCGATGGGGTCTTCCGAGCCCAGCTTCTCGGGCAGCACCCGATAGCCCGGGTTCTCCTTGGCCCAGCTGAACAGTACCAGATTGTCCTGGGCATAGGCGTCACCACGGCCCTGGGCCAGCGCCTGCAAAGATTCGGTGTTCTTCTCGAACTTGAGTACCTTCCACTCCGGGTGGTTGCGGGTCAGCCAGATGTCGGCCGTGGTGCCGGTGGTGACGATCAGGGTCTTGCTGGCCAGATCATCCAGTTTCTTGGCCGGACTCCCTTCAGGCACCAGCACCTGTACCGCCACTCGCAGGTTCGGGTTGGTGAAGTCCACCACCTGCCGCCGCTCCGGGGTGACCGTCATGTTGGCGAGGATCAGATCCACCTTGTCGCTCTGCAGGAAGGGGATGCGGCTGGCGGGCTCCACCGCCACGAACTCGACCTTGTTCTCGTCCCCCAGCAGGTCCTTGGCGAAACGGCGACCGAGGTCGGTGTCAAAGCCGACGTAGTTGCCCTTCTCGTCCACATAGCCGAAGGGGGGCTTGTCGGTGAAGACGCCGACGATGAGCTTGTCGCGGGCCTTGATCTTGTCGAGGGAACCGTCCGCCGCATGGGCGGCGCCGCTGGCGAGACCCAGTCCCAACAGGGCACTGAACAGAACCGAGGTGATTTTTTTCATGCTGACTCCTTTCGTTTGATGACATTTGTATAAGAAAACTTGGCGAGGAACTGGCGGGCACGCTGGCTGCGCGGGTTCTCGAAAAATTGATGGGGGGCGGCCTGCTCCAGGATGTGGCCGCCGTCCATGAAGACGATGCGATCCGCCACCGCCTGGGCGAACGCCAGCTCGTGGGTGACGATGAGCAGGGTCATGCCGCTGCCGGCGAGATCGCGGATCACCTCCAGCACCTCCTGCACCATCTCGGGATCCAGCGCAGCGGTCACCTCGTCAAACAGCATCACCTGCGGGTTCATGCACAGCGCCCGCACGATGGCGATGCGCTGCTGCTGGCCGCCGGAGAGCTGGCGCGGATAGTCGTGGCGCCGCTCCCACAGGCCGATGCGGGTCAGCAGCTGTTCCGCCTGCAGCAGGGCCTCCTGCCGCTCCCGTTTTTGCACCTGAAGGGGGCCGAGCAGCACGTTCTCCAGCACCGTCAGGTTGGGGAAGAGGTGATAGCTCTGGAACACCATGCCGATGCGCTGGCGCAGCCGCTGCCAGTCGGTACTGGCATCCAGCCGCTCTCCATCGAAGCGAATGTCGCCCCCCTGAATGGGTTCGAGCCCGTTGAGGGTGCGCAGCAAGGTGCTCTTGCCGCAGCCGCTCGGCCCCAGGATGACGATCACTTCCCCGGGGTTCACCGTGAGGCTGACCTCGTCCAGTACCCGGTTTTGGCCGAATTGTTTGCTGACAGCATTGAGCTCAAGCAGAGGTGTCATACCGCATTACCCCATTGTTGCTCCAGCCGGCGCGAGGCGAGCGAGAGCGGATAGCAGACCAGAAAAAAGAACAGGAACAGCAGACCGTAGATAAGCAGCGAGCCATAGGTGCGCTCGATGATCTGCTGGCCCACCTTGATCACCTCCACCACCCCGATCAGCACCGCCAGCGAGCTGGTCTTGATGATGCGGGTGTAGATGTTGATGGTCGGCGGCGTCAGCCGTTGCAGCGCCTGGGGCAGCAGCACGTGGCGATAGAGCTGCCAGGTCGAGAGCCCGAGCGCCAGCCCGGCCTCCTGTTGACCACGAGCCAGGGACTTGAGACCGCCGCGCACCACTTCACCCACCTCGCTGGCGCCCCACAGGGCCAGCACCAGCACGGCGCACCAGAAGGCCGGGATGTCTACGCCAAAGAAGATCGGCAGCCCGAAGAAGAAGAGGTAGAGCCAGACCAGCACGGGGACCACCCGAAACAGCTCCAGATAGACCCGCAACACTCCCCGAGTCAGCTTTCCCCCCTGCTGGGCCAGCACGCCGTAACCGACTCCGCCCAGGGTGGCGAACAGGATGGCGAGCAGCGAGATGGCGAGGGTCTGACCTGCGCCCACCGCCAGCAGCGGCAGCGCCTGCGTCAGCTGCTCAGTGACCGGACTGACCATATTGACCCCTCCTTTCTGGTGCATGGGTGACGAGTGACGGTGGCTGCAGGACGATCGATGCCTGCATCAGTGGCTCAGTGACCGGACTGACCATATTGATCCCTCCTTTCCTGCACCTCGGTGACGAGTGATAGCGGTAGCAGGACGATCGATGCCTGCATCAGCGATTCAGTGACCGAACTGACCATGTTGCAGCCTCCTTTCAACGACGCGCAGGGCAAGGGACAGCGGCAGAAAGATCAGCACGCACATCAAGGTCAGCACCGCCAGCATCTCGTAGGTCTTGTAGTAGAGGGCGATGTAGTTCTTGGTGGTGTAGAGCAGCTCCGGCACCGCCACCGCCGAGGCCACCGTGGTCTCTTTCAAGAGGAAGATGAAGTTGGCAAACAGCGCCGGCAGGCTGGCGAGCCAGGCCTGGGGCAACTGCACGTGGCGCAGCAGTTGCCAGCGGGAGAGGCCGATGGCTCGCCCGGCCTCCAGCTGGCTGGGGGGGACCGCCTGAATGCCCGCCCGCAGCGCCTCGGTCAGGTAGCCGCCGCCGAGGAAGGTCATGGCGATCACCGCCGTGGCAAAGCCCGACAGCGACAGGCCGAGCGCCGGCAGCCCGAAGTAGAGAAAGAACAGCTGGATCAGGAGCGGCGTGTTGCGGGCCAGCTCCACATAGGCGCGGATCACCCCGTTCAGCCAAGGCCGATGCAGGCTTTGCAGCGTCACATTGAGCAGCGCCACGGCGAGCGAGGTGAGGATCACGATGGCGCCGAGCTGCAGGGTGACCCAGACCGATTGGCCGAACGCCGGCAGGGTGGTGAGAACAAAGGACCAGTCGAAGCTCATGCCGGGATCCTCCCGTCGCGGCGCAGCCGCTGGGGCACGACCGTGATGGCGTCCGGGTACTTGATGCCGGCACCGGTGTTGAGCACCACCACCCGCTCGCCTCCCTGGATCCAGCCCGCTTCCCGCAGCTGGCGGGCGGCGGCGAAGGCGGCCGCCCCTTCCGGGCAGATGAAGCAGCCCTCCTGGGAGGCGAGCTGGCGCAGCTCGCGCTGGATGGCGCCGTCTTCCACCGCGACGGCGCAGCCCTCGGTGCGATAGAGGGCGTCCAGCACCAGAAAATCCCCCAGCGCCTTGGGCACGTTGATGCCGAACGCCAGGGTCTGGGAGTCGGGCCAGAAGCGCGACTCGCGCTCCCCCTGCTGCCAGGCCTGGACGATGGGGGCGCAGCCGCTCGCCTGCACCGCCACCAGGCGCGGCAGCGGTCCCTGCACCCAGCCCAGCTCCTGCAATTCCCGCAGCGCCTTGTAGATGCCGATGAGGCCGACCCCGCCACCGGTGGGGTAGAGGATCACGTCCGGCAGAGTCCAGCCGAGCTGCTCGGCGATTTCAAACCCCATGGTCTTCTTGCCCTCGATGCGATAGGGCTCCTTGAGGGTGGAGGCATCGAACAGCCCCTGCTGCGCCACCGCCTCGGCCACCTGGCGACCGGCGTCGCTGATGAGGCCGTCCACCAGATAGAGGCGGGCACCGGCCAGGGCGCTCTCCAGCCGGGTGATGGCGGGGGCCGCCTGGGGCTGGACTATGGTGCTGCGCAAGCCGGCGCGGGCGCCGTAGAGTGCCCAGGCCGCGCCGGCGTTGCCGTTGGTGGGCATGGCGAAGTGGGTGACGCCGAGTTCGCGAGCGCGGGAGACGCCGACCGCGGCGCCGCGGGCCTTGAAGGAGCCGGTGGGAGTGAGGCTCTCATCCTTCATCCAGAGATCCGGAATGCCGACCTGCTTGCCGAGACGCGGCAGCGGCAACAGCGGGGTGAAGCCTTCCCCCAGGGTGACCACCTGGGCGGGGTCGCGCACCGGCAGCAGCTCGTGGTAGCGCCACAGACTGGCGGGGCGCCCCAGCAGGGCGGCTGGATGCCAGGCCTGCTTCAGGGCCTCGAGATCGTAGCTGGCCAGCAAGGGGGCGCCGACCGGGCTCAGCTGCTGGGGCTGATCGGCATCCACAATCTCGCCGGTCTTGCTGCAACGCAGATGTGATAGGTAGCTGTACGGCATGCTTTATCCTGAATGAGTCGAGATGGTCAGTCGCTTATTCCATCCTGTGACCCAAGTGCCGGATAACAAACAAAATAAACTGGCAAACCTAAGCGAAAAAATTCATATGACTCCGATTGGTCAGGGTTGTGGCGGTTGCCCGTTCATGTCGCCTGGTCACCCGCTGGGGGGTTGGGCCGTCCGGCACTCTTTGCTAACCTGCCCGCTTCACCCGAAATCGCAGGGAGCCGCATCGATGCGAGCCATTGTCAGCCTGCTGGCCCTGTCACTGCTGTGTGCATGCAGTGGCCAGTCAACCAAAGAGGATGCCATGTCAGGGAAAGCGCGCCTTCACTACCCCGTCACCCGTCAGGGTGAGCAGGTGGATCACTACTTCGGCCAGGCCGTGGCCGACCCCTATCGCTGGCTGGAGGATGATCGCAGCCCCGAGACCGAGGCCTGGGTCAAGGCCCAGAACGCCGTGACTCAGGGTTACCTGGCACAGATCCCGTATCGCGCCGCCATCAAGGAGAAGCTGGCCGCCTCCTGGAACTATGCCAAGGAGGGGGCGCCGTTTCGCGAGGGGCGCTACCACTACTTCTTCAAGAACGACGGCCTGCAGAACCAGAACGTGCTGTGGCGCCAGCAGGAGGGCAAGCCGGCCGAGGTGTTCCTCGATCCCAATACCCTCAGCCCCGACGGCACCACGGCGCTGGATCAGCTGAGCTTCTCCCGCGATGGCCGCATCCTGGCCTACTCCTTGTCGCTGGCCGGCAGCGACTGGCGCGAGATCCATCTGATGGACGTAGAGAGCAAGCAGCCGCTGGAGGCGCCCCTCAAGGATGTGAAGTTCAGCGGCATCAGCTGGCTCGGCAACGAGGGCTTCTTCTACTCGAGCTACGACAAGCCGGATGGCAGCGAGCTGTCGGCCAGGACCGATCAGCACAAGGTCTATTTCCACCGGCTCGGCACGGCGCAGGAGGATGACCGGCTGGTGTTTGGCGCCATCCCGGCCCAGCACCACCGCTACGTGGGGGCGACCGTCACCGAAGATGATCGCTTCCTGCTTATCTCGGCGGCGAACTCCACCTCCGGCAACCGCCTCTATGTGAAGGATCTGAGCCAGGAGAACGCGCCGCTGCTGACGGTGCAGGGGGATCTGGATGCGGACGTGAGCCTGGTGGACAACCAGGGCAGCACCCTTTACCTGCTGACCAACCGGGACGCCCCCAACCGCCGGCTGGTGACGGTGGATGCCGCCAACCCGGGACCGGCCCGCTGGCGGGATCTGATCCCCGAGCGTCAGCAGGTGCTGACGGTGCACAGTGGCAGCGGCTACCTGTTCGCCGAGTACATGGTGGATGCCACCGCCCGGGTCGAGCAGTTCGACTACGAAGGCAAGCGGGTGCGCGAGGTGGCGCTGCCCGGCCTTGGCAGCGTCAGCGGCTTCAACGGCAAGCACGATGATCCCGCCCTCTACTTCGGCTTCGAGAACTATGCCCAGCCGCCCACGCTCTACCGGTTCGAGCCAAAGAGCGGCGCCATCAGCCTCTATCGCGCCTCGGCGGCGCCGTTCAAGCCGGAGGATTACGTCTCCGAGCAGCGCTTCTACCAGAGCAAGGATGGCACCCGGGTGCCGCTCATCATCAGCTACCGCAAGGGGCTGAAACTCGATGGCAGCAACCCGACCATCCTCTACGGCTATGGCGGCTTCGACGTGAGCCTGACTCCGAGCTTCAGCGTGTCGGTGGCCAACTGGCTGGATCTGGGGGGCGTCTATGCGGTGGCCAACCTGCGCGGGGGCGGCGAGTACGGCCAGGCCTGGCACCTGGCGGGCACCAGGATGAACAAGCAGAACGTGTTCGACGACTTCATCGCCGCGGCCGAGTATCTCAAGGCCGAGGGCTACACCCGCACCGAGCGGCTGGCGATCCGCGGTGGTTCCAACGGCGGTCTGCTGGTGGGGGCGGTAATGACCCAGCGGCCGGATCTGATGCGGGTCGCTCTGCCGGCGGTGGGGGTGCTCGACATGCTGCGCTACCACACCTTCACCGCCGGAGCGGGCTGGGCCTATGACTACGGCACCAGCGCCGACAGCGAGGCCATGTTCGACTACCTGAAGGGCTACTCGCCGCTGCACCAGGTGCAGCCAGGGGTCAGCTACCCCTCGACCCTGGTGACCACGGCGGATCACGACGATCGGGTGGTGCCGGCTCACTCCTTCAAGTTTGCCGCCACCCTGCAGGCCGACAATGCCGGCCCCCATCCCCAGCTCATCCGCATCGAGACCAATGCCGGGCACGGGGCGGGCACGCCGGTGGCGAAGCTTATCGAGCAGAGTGCGGACATCTATGCCTTCACCCTGTACGAGATGGGCTATCAGCAGTTGCCGCGTCAGCCTTGATCCGGGCGAGACGGGTGCCAGCCATCCACTATCATCAGGGCCCTGCGGGGCCCTTTTCATTGCCGCGCGTTGGAAGGCTTGCGCTGGCAGGACTAGCTGCGACCATCCCTGTCTCGCCGCTGGCCCGTTTTGGCAGACGGGCCCCATCTGTCATCCCCCCGGTGGTATAGTCAGCAACAAGATCCGCATTCAAGGAGTCCATCGTGAAGAAGATCATCTACATCCTGCTGGGGTTGGCGCTGGCGGCCGTGGTGGCCATCGCCGCCCTGGTGTCCCTCATCGATCCCAATCAGTTCAAGCCCCAGCTGGTGGAACAGGTGCGCAAGAGCACCGGTCGCGAGCTGGTGATACAAGGGGCGATCGGCTGGCGTTTCTGGCCAAGCCTCGGCCTCTCCCTCGAGCAGGTGGCGCTGCGCAACCCCGCCGGCTTTGCCGAGCCCGACCTGGTGCGCTTCGCGCGCGGGGAGGCCTCGGTGGGCCTGCTGCCGCTGCTCTCCCACAAGCTTGAGATCGGCAAGGTGACCCTGAGCGGCGCTCATCTGTTTATCCAGACCAAGGCTGACGGCAGCTCCAACCTGAGCGATCTGCTCAGGGCCTCCGCCGAGCCCAAGGGGGAGGCGACGACCTCCGAGCCTGCCGCAACGACGCCCCCGCCCGCCAGTGACAAGCAGCCCTGGCAGATCAGCCTGCAAGGGGTGGAGTTGCAACAGGCCAGCGCCCTGCTGCAGGACGATCGCAACGGCACCGTCTCCCGCCTCGAACAGCTGGACCTGAACCTGGGCCAGCTGGCGGTCGATCAATGGGTGCCGGTGACCCTGGCCGCCAAGGGGGCCCAGGGTGAGCTGGCGTTTGATCTCAAGGGGTCGGCTCAGCTCAAGCTGGCGCCCGATGCCAGCCGCAGCGAGCTGAAAGAGGTTGCGCTGGCGGGGAGCCTGAGCGAACCGACCCAGCGGCTGGATGCCTTCTCCCTCAAGGCCGACCGGCTGGCACTGGGGCAGTGGAGCAGCCTCACCCTCAGTCTGCAGGGGGCACAGGGAGCGGCGGACAAGCCGGCCCTGGCCGGTACGCTGGAGGGAACTCTCAAGGCGCGGCTCGATGAGAACCGGCAACTGCTGGAGATATCGGATGCCGTGCTGGCCGCCAAGCTGAGCGGCGATGCCCTGCCGCGCCCGCAGATGCAGGTGAAGCTGGCGGGCTTTGCCCGCGCCGAGCTGGGCAAACAGGCCGTTACCCTCAGCAACCTGGTGATGGGGGTGGATGACGCTCTGCTGAGCGGCAACGGCAGCGTGCAGCTGGGCGCCGTGCCCAGGGTAGGGTTCGACCTGAAGGGGGAGAAGCTTGACCTGGACAGTTGGCTCGGTCAGCCGGCCAAGGCTGTACCTGTGGCCGCCACCTCGGGCGCCGCAGCGCCGGCCGGGGCGCCGGTACAGACCGTCGCGCCCGCCGCCAAGGCGCTCTCCACGGCCGAACCGGATCTGACCGCCCTCAAGGCGGTGGACCTGGCGGGCCGGCTGCAACTGGGTAGCCTGCGACTGAAGGGGCTGGATCTGAGCGCCGTCGATCTGCAGCTGGCCCTGGCCGGTGGCCAGCTCACCCTCAAGCAGTTCAGCGCCGGCGTGGCCGGTGGTCAGGTGACCGCCAGCGGCGTGCTCGATGCCCGTCAGCAGCCGGCTCGCTATCAGGTGCACAAGCGGGTGCAGGGGGTCGATGTGCGGCCGCTGCTGCAGACCCTGGCCCAGACCGATTTGTTGGAAGGCAAGGGGGATCTGGAGGTGGAGGCGCAGGGCTCAGGACTCTCCGAGCAGGCGCTGCGCAGCCGGATGCAGGGCAAGGTGAGCCTCAGGCTGAGCGACGGTGCCCTGCACGGCATCAACCTGGCGGAGATGATCCGCGAGGCGCGAGCGACCCTGACTGGTAAGGGGGCGGATCAGGTGAAGGAGGTGCGCAAGACCGACTTCAGCGCCCTCACCGCCAGCTTCCGGATTGCCGACGGGGTTGCCAGGAGCGACGACATCCAGCTGTTTGCCCCCGCCCTGCGGGTGAAGGGGCAGGGCCAGACCGCCCTGGTGCCGGAGACCCTCGACTTCCTGTTCCTCACCTCTGTGGTGGAGAGCAGCAAGGGGCAGGGGGGCAAGAGCGTGGACGAGCTCAAGGACATCACCATACCGGTGCGCATCGGCGGCCACTGGCAGGCGCCGAGCTACCGGCTCGACGTGAAGGAATTGCTCAGCAACAACAAGCTGCTGGAGGAGAAGGCCCGCAAGGAGGCCGAGCGCGGTCTCAAGAAGCTGCTGGGCGACAAGGCCGACAACGAAGGGGTGAAGGGGGTGGCCGATCAGCTGCTCAAGGGCTTGTTCAAATAGCCCCGGCCTTTCGTGTTATCGCCATGCAGAGCCCGCCCCGTGCGGGCTCTGTGCATTGTGGGTCGCTGCCTGGCAAGGTGTTTAAGCGGGATGCTGCCGGCGTCGGTAGCGAAAGAGAGGGGTGTTTGGGCTGGACAAAGATGGTATCACTGTGGTTTTACCAAGGAGCAGATGAATGAGTCGAAGTGAAATCGCAAGAGAGACATCCCATCCGGACTGGCCGCTGGTCTGGCAGATCTACGGCAGCAGCTTTCCCCGCTACGAACAGCGCCAGCCGTAGCATCAAGAGCTCAAGATGGGAGACTCCCGCTTTCACTGTCAGCTCTTTTATCAGGGCGAGCAGCTGCTCGGCTTTATCTTCTGGTGGGACTGCGGCGAGCAGATCTACATCGAACACCTCGCCATCAACCCGGCCCTGCGCGGCCAGAACCACGGCTCACGCCTGCTTGCCGCCTTCTGCGAGACGGCGGGGCGTCCGGTCATCCTGGAGATAGACCCGCCAGAGGACGAGATCGCCCTGCGCCGGCTGCGCTTCTACCAGTCGCTGGGTTTTTGCCTGAGCGAGCATGACCATGTGCACCCGCCCTATCAGCCGGATTATCAAGGCCATGCGCTGCGGGTGCTGAGCTATCCGGCCCCGCTCGATGAGCAGGGCTATCGGCGCTTCAACAAGGTGCTGGTGGAGACTGTGATGGATCACGGCCTGATTTAAATAAGGTGACTGATATTTGTATTTTGAATTAAAGGGGGAGGAATCTCCCCCTAATAGCAGGATTATTCGTAGACAGCAGTTGTATGAAGTAATTGATCTGCAAAAGTGAAAATTTCATCTATTGAGTCAATCGGGTGTCTAGTTTCTTTCTTTTCAGCGTCAAACAGCCCTATATACTTTTGGCGAGAGTTAAAATGTAATCTGCAAAGTGGTTTTCGGTTATTATCATCAAGCAGAATCCCAAAATAACTCTGGGTATCCCTCGGCGCAATTCTAGCAACATCAAATTTCTGTCTGAGAATAGCTTTTACAACGTTGAATGCTTCCATTTCTTCAATAGTTGTATCTACTCTAGATTTTTCTTTGTTGTTATCATTTTCACTGTTGTCATTCGGTAGCTCACTCTCTGAGGCTGATGAGACAGACGAGGTGCTGACACTGTTACCTATTGCAGATTTCAATCTGGCATTGATGCTATCGTTGAGGAACTGATTCAGAGCTTTCTTGGTGATATCCGTGAACGACTGTTTTACCCTGGCAGTAAGTACACCATCATAAATTCGAGACGCAAAAAATTTGACAAAATCTTCCTCTGGAGAGGCGAACTGCTCAGCAAGTAGTTTCTTTATCTGGCTAAGATATTTAAGTTCTCCAGCTGCATCAACAACTGACTCAACATCGAAAGCTGTTTTAGTCAGTTTTAATACCTCAGGAACTACATGCTCATCTATGTCCTCAAGATCAAGTGTCAGAAAAGGTTTTTCATCCATTTTATTCGGCGCATCCAAGTCGGTATAAAACTCATATTGAGCGCCATTAGTGAGAATGCCAATTCTGGCATTGGTTACCGAGAAATAACGGAAGAGTTGACCTGAGTGCTTTGCAGACAGTTTTTCACTGTATTTTTTACATTCAACCAAAATTTGAACTTGACCATCCTTGAGGATGGCATAGTCAACCTTTTCTCCCTTTTTGATACCGGTGTCTGCGGTGAACTCAGGGATTACCTCGGTGGGGTCAAAGACATCGTAACCGAGAACGCGGTTGAGAAACGGCATGACAAAGGCATTTTTGGTCGCTTCTTCAGTCGTGATCATCGATGACTGTTGAGCAATTTTCTTGGATAGACTCTGTAGCTGTTCTGAAAAATCCATTTCTTCCTCTCTGTATGGCGGCAAAGTTCTACTTTTTAACGCTATATTCCCCACCATCATCCCTGGTCAGAATAATGGGGGACAGATACCCATAACCTCTGCTTATATTCAGCAAAGCGCCATACGATTCCAAGGCTTGTATTCTTGAAACAGGATCTAGCTCACCGCTATTGAGTTTTATATGGAGAATATTTGTCCATTGTTGCCCCGAGCAATGAGAAGGGGCGCCTCGGCGCCCCTGCTGTTTATTCCCCCAGCAGCTGTTGCCAGACTGCCAGCACATGGCCGCGCTCCGGCAGCAGCCTGTCGTCGCCCACCTTGCGGGAGACCTCGGAGAGGTTGAGGCGATGGCCGAGGTTGCGGATCTCCAGATAGGCATGCTTGAGCCCCTCCGCCTGCTCCAGGGTCAGCACCCCCGCCAGCACGCACTCATCGAAGATGCGCACGTTATCGGACCAGCGAGTGAGCGCCTCGGGTTCGCCGCAGGCATGGGCCAGCACCAGGTATTGAGCGATGAACTCGATGTCCACCATGCCGCCGGGGGACTGCTTGAGGTCGAACTCGCCGGCGCCCGCTTTGAGCAGGTGATCCCGCATCTTGTGGCGCATCTCGCGCACCTCGCGGGCCAGCGTCGGCAGCTCGCGCTCCTTGGCCAGCACGGCGCGGCGGATGCGGGCAAACTCGGCGATCACCGCCTCATCGCCATAGATGGGGCGGGCCCGCACCAGCGCCTGATGCTCCCAGGTCCAGGCCTCGTTTTGCTGGTACTGCTCGTAGGCCGCCAGCGACGAGACCAGCAGGCCTGAGTCGCCGGAGGGGCGCAGCCGCATGTCGATCTCGTAGAGGATGCCGGACGGGGTGCGGGTGCTGAACAGGTGCAGGATCCGCTGGGCCAGGCGCAGGTAGAACTGGCGGCTGTCGATGGGTTTGCGCCCGTCGGTATAGCTGTTGGGGTCGCCGCCGTGCAGGAACACCAGGTCGAGATCCGAGCCGTAGCCGAGCTCGATGCCGCCGAGCTTGCCATAGGCCACCACCGCAAAGCCGCGCTGGCCGCTCACCGCCACCTCGGGTGGCACCCCGTAGCGTTCGCTCATCTGGGCCCAGGCCTGATTGACCACCTCCTCGGTGATCGCCTCCGCCAGCCAGGTGAGGTGGTCGCTCACCTTCATCAGCGGCAGGGCGCCGGCGATGTCGGCCGCCACGATGCGCAGCAGCTGCACCTGCTTGAACTGGCGCAGCGCCTCCATCTGCTGCTCCACGTCCTCTTCGGGGATGCGCAGTAGGAACTGGCGCAGCTGGGGCTTGTACTGATCGAGCGGGGTGGGGTGGTAGAGGTGCTGGGGATCGAGCAGCTCGTCCAGCAGGATGGGGTAGCGGGCCAGCTGCTCGCTCACCAGATGGCTGGCGTCGCACAGCCGCACCAGCTGGCGCAGGGCGCCCGGGTTTTCCGCCAGCAGCTGCAGATAGGCGCTGCGGGTGAAGATGCGGGTCAACAGTTCGCACACCCGTTCGAACAGGCGGGCGGGTTGCTCGCTGGCCACCACCAGTCGCAGCAGTTCCGGCATCAGCCAGTCCAGCGCAATGCGCCCCTGCGGGCCCACCTGACGGCGCTTGTACTCCTCCTTGAAACGCAGCAGGGCGGCGCAGAGCGGGGCGGGCTCGGCCACCCCCTGCGCAATCAGCAGTTTTTCCAGCTCGGCGGCGTCGAGCTCGGTGCGCCAGAGATCGAGCCAGAGCTGCTCCAGATGGGCGGGGGCCTCTTTCTCTTCCCCCACCACAGCGGCGAACTCCTGATGGACGGCCGCCATCTCCTCATCGAGATGGGCCATAAAGGCGCCCCAGTCAGCAAAGCCGAGAGCAGCGATCAGCCGCTGGCGATCCCGCTCCTCGGTGGGCAGGGTCTGGGTCTGCTGATCGCCGATCTCCTGCAAGATGTTCTCGACCCGGCGCAGGAAGCGGTAGGCCGTCAGCAGGCGGTCGCAATGGGGGGATTCGAGGGCGCCGCACTGGGCGATGGCGGCCAGCGCTTCGGGCAGGTGGCGCACCCGCAGCGCCGGCTCACGCCCGCCGCGGATCAGTTGCAGCGCCTGGGCGATAAACTCCACCTCGCGAATGCCGCCGGCCCCCAGCTTGATGTTGCCCTCCAGCCCCTTGCGGCGCACCTCGGCGGCGATCATCGCCTTCATCTGGCGCAGGCCGTCGATGACGCCGAAGTCGATATAGCGGCGAAACACGAAGGGGCGCAGCATCTCGGCCAGCTCCACCGCATGTTCGCACTGGGGCCCCAACACCCGCGCCTTGACCATGGCGTAGCGCTCCCAGTTGCGGCCGTGATGCTGGTAGTAATCCTCCATGGCGGCAAAGGAGATGGCGAGCGGCCCCGCGTCGCCAAAGGGGCGCAGCCGCATATCGACCCGAAACACCTGGCCGTCGACCGTGCTCTGGTGGAGGGCGTTGATGATGCGCTGGCCCAGCTTGATAAAGAATTGCTGGTTGGCGAGCTCGCGCCGCCCGCCGACCGTGTAGCCGTTCTCGGGGAAGGTGAAGATAAGGTCGATGTCAGAGGAGAAGTTGAGCTCGCCGCCCCCCAGCTTGCCCATGCCGAGGATCAGCAGCGGCTGCGGATTGCCGTTGCCATCCATCGGGGTGCCCAGCTCGCCGCACTGCTTGGCGTAGAGCCAGTCGCGGGCCGCGCAGATCAGCGCATCCGCCAGTCTGGTGAGGTGGATAAAGCTCTCTTCCACCGCCGCGTGACCCAGCAGCTCGCGCCAGGCGATCACCAGCATGCGGCTGCGACGGAACTGGCGCAGGATGCGCTTGAGCGCCTCCTCGTCATCCACCTCGGCCAGCAGGGCGGTCAGATCGTGCTGGTAGGCGGGCCAGCGCTCGGCCTGATCCAGATCCCCGGAGGCGAGCAGCTCGGTCAGCAATTCCGGCTGTTTGAAGAGAGAATCGGCGACAAAATCGGAGAGGCCAAGCAGGGTCAGCAGGGTCTGGCGTACCGGCTCGGGCAGCGTGCCGTAGTCGGGGGCCAGTTCAATCAGCCGTTGCCAGTGGCGCTGGGCCAGCTCCTGCAGCAGGGGGGAGAAGGTGGAGAGAGAGGGAGAGTGCTGGGCCACGGTTGCCGTCCTTGTGATTAACGAAACTGCCGGATAAAACGCTGGCTGCCAATCTAGCACTGTCGGGCCCCTGCGTCACAGCGCGGGGGGCGAGAAGCATGATCCGGCGGGAATTATCGGCAGCCGGTGGTTCAGGTGCGCTGGTAGATATCGGGGTGGTAGATCTCCATCAGGCTGCCGGGGCTGGCGGGCGGCACGAAGCCGAAACCGGCGTAGAGGCCGTGGGCATCCGAGGTGGCGAGGGAGAGGCGACGCAATCCCTGCAACTCGGGATGGTCGAGCATGGCCGCCACCAGCGCCTTGCTGTAGCCCTGGCCGCGATGCTCAGGCAGGACAAACACGTCGGCCAGATAGCCGAAGGTGGCCTTGTCTGTGATGACCCGGGCGAAGGCGACTTGCTGAGCGCCGAGGTAGCCGCCAAAGCAGAGCGAATGGTTGATGGCCCGCTGCAGGGTGGCAAGGGGAATGCCGCGACACCAGTAGGCCTCCTCAGAGAGAAAACGGTGAATGAGCGGCACGTCGAGCCGTCCCTTGTCGGCGCTGATTTCAAGCGCAAGTTCTGTAGTCTGCATCCTGGCTCCTTGCCGCGATGAAAAAAGAAAGGCCCCTCGTGGGGGCCTTCCAGTCTAACCAGATTGCTGCGTGAAAGTCAGGCCAGCTTGAAGGCCTGGATATGGGTATCCAGGGTCTGGCTGTGGCGCTCCACCAGTTCGGAGGCCTCCTGCAGCTCGCGCAGGACGACCACGGAGCCTTCCACCACCTGTTTGACCTGCTCCAGGTTGCCGCTCATCTCCTCGGCCACCGAGCTCTGCTGCTCGGAGGCGGCGGCGATCTGGCGGTTCATGTCGGCCACCCCCTGTACCCGCTGCACTATGGTGGCGAGCTGGTCACCGGCCTGGGTCACCTGCTCCACCCCCTTGTCGGCCTGCTGCACGCTCTGAGCCATCAGTTCGGCGGCCTGGCGGGCGTTGCCCTGCAGCTGCTCGATCATCTTCTGGATCTCGACGGTGGCGGCCTGGGCCCGGTTGGCCAGTTCGCGCACCTCGGAGGCGACCACCGCGAAGCCACGGCCGGCCTCGCCGGCGCGGGCGGCTTCGATGGCGGCGTTCAGTGCCAGCAGGTTGGTCTGCTCCGAGATGCCGCGAATGGTATCCACGACGGAGCCGATCTGCTCGACCCCCTGTTCCACCTGATTGACCACGGTGGAGGAGCGCTGAATGTTGCCGGAGAGGGTATCTATGGTGTTGACGGTGGCGGCCACGCAGCGGCTGCCCTCCTCGGCCAGCAGGCTGGTCTCGGCGGTGGCGTGGGAGGCCTGCTCCGCATGGGCTGCCACCTCGCGAATGGCGCCCACCATCTGGCTCATGGCGCTGGCCAGTTGCTCAATCTGGGTGAACTCCTCGCTGATGGCCTCGTTGGCCTCCTCCATGCAAAGGGTGACCTGGGAGGCGATGTCGTTGAGCTCCTTGCAGGCGACACGCTGGGTGCCGAACACCTCCTTGAGATTCTCCTGGGAGTGGGCCACCGCCTTGGCGATGTCACCGAACTCGTCACGGGACTTGAGCAGTACCCGATGGCTCAGATCCTTGCGGGCGAAGCGCTCCAGCAGGCCCACCAGATAGTGCACCTGCTTGACCATCAGGCGCGAGCCGGTCAGCAGCAGCACCACGAACAGCAGCCCCATGATGGCGGTCTCCATCAACCCGGTCCAGAGCAGGCTGTTGGCGATAGTGTCCGCCTTGTCGGGCGCGATGCCTTCGCTGAGCAGGGTGGTTTCCAGATTGCTGGCGTCGAACCAGAGCTTGACCAGCAGCAGCACAGTACTGAACACCATGAGCAGTACCACTTTGGGTACCAGCCGGATATTGCTCATTCGCCTCTCCAGCGGGTTTAACTGCATAATATTTCTCCTTTTAATGACCGGTTTTCCTTTGTCCTCAGGACTATCGGCATTATCTTCCTTTTTATTAATTCGCACCGTGCCTAAAGTGGGAAAATGTATGCGACATCACTTAACTCATCTGCGCGCCATGGATCTGCTGATGGCGTTTCTGTCGGTGATCTCGGTTTTGCTGGTCACGGCCCGCTGGTGGGGGCATGCCCAGCTCACCCCCCAGACCCTGCAGCTGTTCTATGACGTCGACAGCCTGATCTGTTACTTCTTCCTCGCCCACTTCGCCTACGGCTGGGCCCGCGCCTCCGACCGGATGGCTTTCTTCAAGGCCAACTGGTTCTATCTGCCGGGCAGCCTGCCGATGGTGGAGCAGCTGCGCTGGGCCCGTCTGCTGCAGCTGTGGCGGGTCTATCAGCTGTTCAAGGAGCACCCGGATCTCTGGGCCATGTTCCGTCGCGAGCGCAACGAGACCACCCTCTCTGGCATCCTGTTCCTGTTCTTCCTGCTGCTGGGGGTCGGTTCCGGGGTCATGTATCTGATCGAATCGGGCCAGCCCGGCAGCCAGATCCAGACCCCCTACGATGCCTTCTGGTGGACCCTGGTGACCCTGTCGACCGTGGGGTACGGCGATCTGGTGCCCAAGACGGAGCAAGGGCGTTTCGTCGCCAGCCTGCTGATCCTGTTCGGGGTCGGCCTGTTCGGCGCCATCAGCGGTTTCATGGCCAGCCTGTTTCTGCAGCCGGGGCGGGGGGATGGCGAGCTGGAGAAGTGGCGCCATCACCAGAGTGCACAGCAGGATCTGTTGTTGCAGGAGCTGCGTGCCCTGCGGGACGAGGTGAAGGCACTGAAACAGAAATAGGCAGCGGCGTCCGGAATGGTCGCGTCGCGGCGCAGACAAGTTGCGAGCCAGCTCTCAGCTCGGGGGGCGCCACTTTTCTTTGCTTGTCCTTTGACCCGCAGGCGGCTTAACATTCGCCAGTCACCTAACCAAACGAAGAGAACCGATCGACCATGCGCGCCCTTCTCGGGATCCTGATCTGCTTGTGTGCCCAACAGGCACTGGCCGATACCCGTTATGTTTCAGACAACATCTTTACCTTTATTCACAATGGTCCGGGTACCCAGTACCGGATCCTTGGCAGCGTCAAGGCGGGTGAGCCGCTGGACGTCAAGGCAGTGAACAACGAAGCCGGTTTCACCCAGGTGGTGGATGGTCGTGGCCGTGAAGGCTGGATCAAGAGCAGCGAGCTGCAGGGCGAGATCAGCCTGCGCGAACGGCTGCCCCAGGTGCAAAAAGAGCTGGAAGAGGCCAAGGCCCGCCTGCTGAACCTCAACGGTGACAACGAGAAACGCTTCACCGAGAAGGATGGCAAGATCGCCGAGCAGAGCAAGGAGATCGCCAGCCTGAAGGCTCAGCTGGCCAGCCAGAGCGAGGAGATGGGCAATCTCAAAGAGCAGAACGACGCCCTGACCCAGAGCTACGACAACCAGGAGCACGACATGCAGATGGACTGGTTCATCCGCGGTGGTGCCATGGTGGGTGGCGGCATCCTGCTCGGCATCCTGTTGCCCATGCTGCCCCGTCGTCGCAGCCGCGGCGATCGCTGGATGAACTGACAACCGCTGTCGGAAGCAGAGTGAAGGGTCGCCATGGCGACCCTTCTTTTTTGCCTGGAGAAAAATTGTATACAAAATAAGGCGATGAATCTTGCCTGGTTAGCATATGGCGCCGATATAGTGCGCCATATGAGCCAATCAGCGATCTTTGTTAATAATAGGCAACAATTTCATTTCATCTATGGGTCGATATTGTATACATTATTGGCGTTTCGGCGGCATGGCCGCCTTCGTCGATATCAGCCCTAGGGCGTACAGGAAGACCCCATATGTTCAAAGCTACCCAAGTGCTTGCCGCTGACTATGTTCCCTCCGATCTGGCCGCCCTGCGCGAAGCCATCACCCAGAACTACGTGGTGGATGAAAATGCCTATCTGGCCGAGCTGTCGGCCATGCTGCCGGGGGACGGCGCCTCGCTGGAACGGGTGACCCAGCGTGCTCGCACCCTGGTGACCAAGGTGCGCAAGGAGAGCGGCTCCGGCGACGGCATCGACGCCTTCCTGCAGGAGTACAGCCTGGATACCCAGGAGGGGATCATCCTGATGTGCCTGGCGGAGGCGCTGCTGCGCATTCCCGATGCCGAGACCGCCGATGCCCTGATCAAGGACAAGCTCTCCGGCGCCAACTGGTCGTCCCATTTTCGCAAGAGCGACTCCACCCTGGTGAACGCCTCCACCTGGGGGCTGATGCTGACCGGCAAGATCATCAAGCTGGACAAGAAGCTGGACGGCAACCCGGCCAACCTGCTGGGCCGCATGGTCAACAAGCTGGGGGAGCCGGTGGTGCGCTCCGCCATGTACGCCGCCATGAAGATCATGGGCAAGCAGTTCGTGCTGGGGCGCGACATGAAGGAAGCCCTCAAGGCGAGCCGCAAGTCCCGGGAGAAGGGTTACACCCACACCTATGACATGCTGGGAGAGTCCGCCCTGACCCTGGCCGATGCCGACAAGTATTTCGGTGACTACCAGCGCGCCATCGAGGCGGTGGGCAACGAGCGCATCAGCGACGGCGGCCCGGCCCCCTCCATCTCCATCAAGCTGTCGGCGCTGCATCCGCGCTATGACGTGGCCAACCGCGAGCGGGTGCTCGGCGAGATGTGCGAGCGGCTGGTGGGACTGGTGCGCCTCGCCCGCGACAAGGACGTGGCCATCAGCATCGATGCCGAAGAGATGGACCGCCTCGAACTCTCTCTCGATCTGTTCGAGCAGCTTTATCGCTCCGAGGCGAACCGTGGCTGGGGCAAGCTCGGCATGGTGGTGCAGGCCTACTCCAAGCGCGCCCTGCCGGTACTCTGCTGGCTCACCGGGCTGGCCCGCGAGCAGGGCGATCTCATTCCGGTTCGCTTGGTAAAAGGCGCCTACTGGGACAGCGAGCTGAAATACGCCCAGCAGGCCGGCCTGCCCGGCTACCCGCTGTTTACCCGCAAGGCGGGCACCGACATCTCCTACCTCGCCTGCGCCCGCTACCTGCTGAGCGAGCCGACCCGCGGCTTCATCTCGCCCCAGTTTGCCACCCACAACGCCAACACCGTGGTCAGCATTCTGGAGATGGCCGGTGATCGCCAGTTTGAATTCCAGCGTCTGCACGGCATGGGGGAGGAGCTGCACAACGCCGTACTGAACGAACATCCCGGCCTGCACTGCCGCATCTATGCGCCGGTGGGTGCCCACAAGGATCTGCTGCCCTACCTGGTGCGCCGCCTGCTGGAGAACGGGGCCAACACCTCCTTCGTCCACAAGCTGGTGGACCCCAACACCCCGGTCGACTCCCTGGCCGAGCACCCGCTGCGTACCCTCAAGCGCTACTCCTGCCTGGCCAACGATCGCATTCCGCAGCCGGTGAACCTGTTCAGCGACCGCAAGAACTCCAGCGGCGTCAACATGAACATCGTCTCCATCCAGCGCCCCTTCTTCGCCAAGCTGAAGGAGCTGGAGAACAAGCAGTGGCTGGCGGGTCCCATCGTCGATGGTGAGACCCTCAAGCGCAACGAAGCCCGCGTGGTGCTGAGCCCGCAGGATGTGAGCCTGACCGTCGGCAAGATCCACTGGGCCGACGAGCAGGCGATGGAGCAGGCGCTGGCCTCGGCCCATGCCGCCTTCCCGCGCTGGCGCGAGACCCCGGTGAGCGAGCGTGCCGCCGCCCTTGAGAAACTGGCGGATCTGCTGGAAGCGAACCGCGAGCAGTTCATCTCCCTCTGTACCCGCGAGGCGGGCAAGCTGCTGCAGGACGGCATCGACGAGGTGCGCGAGGCGGTGGACTTCTGCCGCTACTACGCGGTGCAGGCCCGCAGCCTGATGGGGCAGGCCACCCTGCTGCCCGGCTACACCGGCGAGATGAACGAGCTGTTCCTGCAGGGGCGCGGTGTCTTTGTCTGCATCAGCCCGTGGAACTTCCCGCTGGCGATTTTCCTGGGACAAGTCGCCGCAGCGCTGGCCACCGGCAACACCGTCATCGCCAAGCCTGCCGAGCAGACCGGTCTCATCGCCCACCTGGCGGTGACCCTGGCTCATCAGGCCGGCATTCCCGGTGACGTGCTGCAGCTGTTGCCGGGTGACGGCGCCACCGTCGGCGCCAAGCTGACGGCGGATGCCCGCATCGGCGGCGTCTGCTTCACCGGCTCCACCGAGACCGCCAAGCTCATCAACATGACCTTGGCCCAGCGTGATGGCGCCATCCTGCCGCTCATCGCCGAGACCGGCGGCCAGAACGCCATGATCGTCGACTCCACCGCCCTGCCGGAGCAGGTGGTGCGCGACGTGGTGAGCGCCGCCTTCCAGAGCGCCGGCCAGCGCTGCTCCGCCCTGCGGGTGCTCTACCTGCAGGAAGAGATCGCGCCGCGGGTGCTGGAGATTTTGACCGGTGCCCTGCAGGAGCTCAAAGTGGGCAACCCGGCCGAGCACAACACCGACGTCGGCCCGGTCATCGACGCCGAGGCCAAGGCCGGGCTGGATGCGCACCTGGTGCACATGATCCCGCGTGCCCGCCTGATCGCCCAGGCGCCCATGTCGGCCGTGACCCTGGGGGGCCACTTCGTGCAGCCGACCGCGCTGGAGATCGGCTCCATCCGCGAGCTGACCCGCGAGCAGTTCGGCCCCATCCTGCACGTGGTGCGCTACGCCGCCCGGGATCTGGACAAGGTGATCAGCGACATCAACGGCACCGGTTACGGCCTGACGCTGGGGATCCACAGCCGCAACGAATCCCATGCCGAGGAGCTGGCGAGCCGCATAAACGTCGGCAACGTCTACATCAACCGCAACCAGATCGGTGCCATGGTCGGGGTGCAGCCGTTCGGCGGGCAGGGCCTCTCCGGCACCGGTCCCAAGGCGGGCGGCCCTCATTACCTGAGCCGTTTCATTACCGAGAAGACCCGCACCATCAACACCACGGCGGTGGGCGGCAACGCCTCCCTGCTGGCGATGGGCGATGCCTGATCGACCGTGACCGACATCAGGCCGCCTGCGGGCGGCCTTTTTCATGGGCGTTCTCATGAGCATTGAAAAGCCGCCATCTTGGGGTCGCCACCCGGCTTGCCGCGTCTTAATATGGTGGCCGGTTGTCGCTTTCATCCGTCACCGCCGCCCAGCCCCGGGCGCACATTCCGACCGACGTCACAACAAAGAGTGCTGCATCTATGCCATTAACCGAACAGGCCCGCTGGTTCGTGCTGGGGGGCGATCACCTCGTCCTGCTGGATGAACAGGGGCGCATTCCACAAGGCCCCCGCGCCAGCCTGCCCGCCCATCTGCAATCCGCCACCTTTGAGCATTTTGATGAGTGGGGCGATCTGCCCTGTTATCTGCTGGATCTGGGGGCCGAGGCCGACCCAGGTCGGCTCATGCCGCTGCGCCAGCTGATGGTGGCTGGCGATGAAGAGGGTTTTCGCCTTGGGGGCCGTGCCTGGCAGCTGGCCACCTTCCGCCGCAGCCATCGCTTCTGCGGCGAGTGCGGCGCCCCCATGGCCCCCAAGGCGGGGGAGTGGGCACAAGAGTGCCAACAGGGTCACGTCGTCTACCCGCGCATCTCTCCCTGCATCATCGTGGCGGTGCGCAAGGGACCGGCGATCCTGCTGGCGGCCCATCGCCGTCACTATCAGGCGGACGATCCCATGTATACGGTGCTGGCCGGCTTCGTGGAGGCAGGGGAGAACCTCGAGCAGTGCGTGGCGCGGGAGGTGTTCGAGGAGAGCGGCATCCGGGTGAGCAATGTGCGTTACGTGGCGAGCCAGCCCTGGCCGTTTCCCCATAGCCTGATGATGGGCTTCACCGCCGATTATGAGAGCGGCGAGATCCGGGTGCAGGACGAGGAGCTGGTGGCCGCCGATTTCTTCGAGGCCGACGGGCTGCCAAGGCTGCCGCCCCATGGCACCATAGCGCGGCGGCTCATCACGCTCTGCCTCGGCGACCAAGCCTGAGGGATGCAAAGAGGGGCGCTTGTTTGCGCCCCTTCACATCTTTGCACTCCAACGGCGGCGGCAGGCGTTTGAGCCGCCCCCCGCCGCGCACAAAGTGGTATCATACCCGCCATTTTATGCTGGATATGACTCAGGAACTGGGATGAAAGAGCTGAAGAACGATCGTTACCTGCGTGCCCTGCTGCGCCAGGAAGTGGACATGACCCCGGTATGGATGATGCGCCAGGCTGGCCGCTATCTGCCGGAATACAAGGCCACGCGCGCCCAGGCGGGGGATTTCATGTCCCTGTGCCGCAACGCCGAGCTGGCTTGTGAAGTCACCCTGCAGCCGCTGCGCCGCTATCCACTCGATGCCGCCATCCTCTTCTCCGACATCCTGACCGTGCCCGATGCCATGGGGCTGGGTCTCTACTTCGAACAGGGTGAAGGCCCGCGCTTCGAGCGTCCGATCACCTCCATGGCCGACGTACAGGCGCTGCCGGTGCCGGATCCGGAAGATGAGCTGGGCTACGTGATGAATGCGGTGCGCACCATCCGCCGCGAGCTGAAGGGCGAAGTGCCGCTGATCGGTTTCTCCGGCAGCCCATGGACTCTGGCCACCTACATGGTGGAGGGGGGTAGCTCCAAGGCGTTCACCAAGATCAAGCAGATGATGTACGCAGAGCCGCAAACCCTGCACCTGCTGCTCGACAAGCTGGCCGACAGCGTGATTAGCTATCTCAACGCCCAGATCAAGGCGGGTGCGCAGGCTGTCATGGTGTTCGACACCTGGGGCGGCGTGCTCACCCCGCGCGATTACCGCGACTTCTCCTTGCAGTACATGCACAAGATTGTCGATGGCCTGATCCGCGAGCACGACGGTCGCCGCGTGCCGGTCACCCTGTTTACCAAGAACGGCGGTCAGTGGCTGGAGCAGATCGCCGCCACCGGTTGCGATGCGCTGGGTCTGGACTGGACCACCGACATTGCCGACGCCAAGCGTCGGGTCGGCGACAAGGTGGCGCTGCAGGGCAACATGGATCCCTCCATGCTCTACGCTACTCCGGCTCGCATCCGTGAAGAGGTCGCCTCCATTCTGGCCGGTTTCGGCCACGGCAACGGCCACGTATTCAACCTCGGCCACGGCATCCATCAGGATGTGAACCCGGAGCACGCCGGCGTGTTCGTCAACGCGGTACACGAGCTCTCCGCCCAGTACCACGGCCGCTAAGGCCGGGGCGAGAGAAGAAGAGTTTGTTTGATATTCGGGGCCGCAAGGCCCCGTTTTATATTAAAAAATGGCGCCGCAATGACGAGAGCGTGGCGCCAGCGCAGGAGGCAAGATGAGCAGCAAGTCACTGGATTGGGGTATCGATCTTGGCGGTACCAAGTGTGAATGTGTGGTGCTGGATGGCGACGAGGTGCTGCTGCGCCATCGCATCCTCACCGAGCGGGCGGGCGGTTATGACCATATGATCGGCCAGATCGCCAAGCTGGTGGAGGAGTGTGCCGAGAAGATTGGCCAGCGCCCGGCTGTCATCGGTATGGGCACGCCGGGGGCGCGTGATCCGCAGACCGGCCTGATGAAAAACTGCAACACCACCGAGCTCAACGGCAAGCCGTTCAAGGAAGATCTGGAGCGCCGGCTCGGCGTGCCGGTGCTGATTGCCAACGACGCCAACTGCTTCGCGCTGGCAGAAACCCATCTGGGGGCGGTGCGCCAGCACCATCCCAATGCGAAAGTGGTGTTCGGCATCATCATGGGCACCGGGGTCGGCTCCGGCATCGTCATCAACGGCCGCATCCTCAACGGTCACCACGGCATCGCCGGCGAGTGGGGCCACAACGTGCTCTCACCCGACGGCCCCGAGTGCTACTGCGGCAAGCGCGGCTGCGTCGAGACCTTCATCAGCGGCCCGGCGCTGGAGGCCTGGTACGAAGCCAAGGCCAAGCGTCACCTCTCGCTGGCCAAGATAGCGGCGGCGACGGCTCACGACCACGTGGCCAAGCTCACTATCGACCGGCTGCATCTGTTGTTTGGCCAGGCGCTGGCCAACGTGGTCAACATCCTGGATCCGGATGTGATCGTCATTGGCGGCGGGGTCGGCAACGTGCAGAGCCTGTACAGTGTGGGACGGGAGACTATTTTGCCCTTCCTCTTTAATCCCCGCTTCGCCACCCCCATTATTGCTCCAGCCCTGGGGGACAGCGCCGGGGTATTCGGGGCGGCCCTGCTGGCCCGCGGTGAATTTCAGGATGCTTTGCTGTCGTGAGTCAGCCATCCGCTTGCCCCTTTGTCCCAGCTAAGGACCCAGAGTTTTCATGATCAAGATTGCCATCAACGGGTACGGGCGGATCGGCCGCAACGTGCTGCGGGCCCTCTACGAGAGCGGCCGCGACAAGAACATCAAGATAGTGGCCATCAACGAGCTGGCCGCCCCCGAGGCCATGGTGCACCTGACCCGCTTCGACACCAGCCACGGTCGCTTCCACCATCCGGTGCAGCTGGCCGGCAACAGCATGCTGGTGGGGGAGGATCTCATCTCCCTGTTCGCCGAGCGGGATCCGTCGCGCTTGCCGTGGCGGGCGCTGGGGGTGGACGTGGTGCTGGACTGCACCGGGGTGTTCGGCTCGCGGGCCGATGCCGAGCTGCATCTGGCGGCGGGGGCGGGCAAGGTGCTGTTCTCCCATCCGGCCGAGGCGGACGTGGACGCCACCATCGTCTACGGGGTCAACCATCAGGTGCTGACCGGGCGCGAGCGGATCGTCTCCAACGCCTCCTGCACCACCAACTGCGTGGTCCCCGTCATCGAAACATTGCATCGAGAATTCGAGATAAATTGTGGTACTATTACGACAATTCATTCGGCCATGCATGATCAGCAAGTCATCGATGCCTACCACAGCGACTTGCGTCGAACCCGTGCTGCCAGCCAGTCCATCATTCCGGTGGATACCAAGCTGGCCAAGGGGTTGGAGCGGATCCTCCCCCACTTCGCCGGCAAGTTCGAGGCGATCGCGGTACGGGTACCGACCATCAATGTAACGGCAATGGATCTCAGTATTACTGTTCGTAAAAAAGTGACGGTTACTGACGTAAATCAAGCCCTGCAACGGGCATCCAGAGGTACATTAAGCGGTATTCTGGATTACACGGAAGAGCCACTGGTCTCCGTAGACTTTAATCATGATGCTCACTCCTGCATCATTGATGGTACCCAGACCCGGGTCAGCGATGCCAACCTCGTCAAGATGTTGATGTGGTGTGATAACGAATGGGGCTTCGCCAACCGCATGCTGGATACCACCCGGGCCATGATGGCCGCAGGCTGAGAGCCTGCACCGGGCGCAAGGTTACTGTTTTTAACATTACCTGAAAATATAGAGGACTGAATATGTCTGTTATCAAGATGACTGACCTGGATCTGGCGGGCAAACGCGTTCTGATCCGTGCTGACCTGAACGTGCCGGTAAAAGACGGCAAGGTCACCTCCGATGCACGTATCGTGGCGACTCTGCCGACCATCAAGCTGGCTCTGGAAAAGGGCGCCAAGCTGATGATCACCTCCCACCTGGGTCGTCCGACCGAGGGTGAATACAACGAAGAATTCTCCCTGGCTCCGGTTGTCAACTATCTGAAAGACGCACTGTCCTGCCCGGTTCGTCTGGCCAAAGACTACCTGGATGGCGTAGAAGTCGCCGCCGGTGAGCTGGTTGTGCTGGAAAACTGCCGCTTCAACAAAGGCGAGAAGAAGAACACCGAAGAGCTGGCCAAAAAATACGCCGCCCTGTGTGACGTCTTTGTAATGGATGCGTTCGGTACTGCTCACCGCGCCGAAGGCTCCACCTACGGTGTGGCCCAGTTCGCACCGGTTGCCTGTGCCGGCCCGCTGCTGGCTGGTGAACTGGAAGCGCTGGGCAAAGCCATGCTGAAGCCCGAGCGCCCGATGGTTGCCATCGTTGGCGGCTCCAAGGTCTCCACCAAGCTGACCGTTCTGGAATCCCTCTCCAAAATCGCTGACCAGCTGGTTGTCGGTGGTGGCATCGCCAACACCTTCATCGCTGCTGCCGGTCACAACGTCGGCAAGTCCCTGTGCGAGCACGACCTGATCGACACCGCCAAGAAACTGGCTGCCGAGACCAACATTCCTGTGACCACCGACGTGGTTGTAGGTGCCGAGTTCTCCGAGTCCACTCCGGCCACTATCAAGTCTGTTAACGATGTGACCGACGGCGACATGATCTTCGACATCGGCCCGGATTCTGCCAAGGCTCTGGCTGACATCATCATGAACGCCAAGACCATCCTGTGGAACGGCCCGGTTGGTGTGTTCGAGTTCGACCAGTTCGCCGAAGGCACCAAGGTTATCGCTGAAGCCATCGCTGCTTCTCCGGCCTTCTCCATCGCTGGCGGTGGCGACACCCTGGCTGCCATCGACAAGTTCGGCATCGCTGACAAAGTCTCCTACATCTCCACTGGCGGCGGCGCCTTCCTGGAGTTCGTAGAAGGCAAGGTTCTGCCGGCTGTTGAGATTCTGGAACAGCGCGCCAAAGCCTAATTGACCCGGAACGGGGGGCAAAAGCCTCCCGTTTCGTTTATCATGTGCCCGCTGTGCCGGTTCATGATGAACCCCCCATTTTTTATTAACGGCATACGAGACAGGACGATTAAACATGTCTAAGAAAATTTTCGACTTCGTAAAACCCGGCGTGATCACTGGTGATGACGTTCAGAAAGTGTTCGCCATCGCTAAAGAGAACGGCTTCGCTCTGCCGGCCGTAAACTGCGTTGGTACCGACTCCGTGAACGCCGTACTGGAAGCTGCCGCCAAGGTTAAAGCGCCGGTTATCGTTCAGTTCTCCAACGGTGGTGCCGTGTTCACCGCCGGTAAGGGTCTGAAGCTGGAAGGTCAGAAAGCTGCCATCCTGGGTGCCATCTCCGGTGCCAAGCACGTTCACGCTGTTGCCGAAGCCTACGGCGTGCCGGTAATCCTGCACACCGACCACGCCGCCAAGAAGCTGCTGCCGTGGATCGACGGTCTGCTGGAAGCGGGCGAGAAGCACTTCGCTGAAACCGGCAAGCCGCTGTTCTCCTCCCACATGCTGGATCTGTCCGAAGAGTCTCTGGAAGAGAACATCGACATCTGCTGCGAGTACCTGACCCGCATGGCCAAGATGAACATGACTCTGGAGCTGGAACTGGGTTGCACCGGTGGCGAAGAAGACGGCGTCGACAACAGCCACATGGATCAGTCCGCCCTGTACACCCAGCCGGAAGATGTTGCTTACGCTTACGAGCGTCTGTCCAAGATCAGCCCGCGTTTCACCATCGCAGCCTCCTTCGGCAACGTACACGGTGTATACAAGCCGGGTAACGTCAAACTGACCCCGTCCATCCTGGACGCTTCCCAGAAGTACGTTTCCGAGAAGTTCGGCATCCCTGCCAAGTCTCTGGACTTCGTATTCCACGGTGGTTCAGGTTCCACTCTGGAAGAGATCCGCGAATCCATCTCCTACGGCGTGGTGAAGATGAACATCGACACCGACACCCAGTGGGCGACCTGGGAAGGTATTCTGGGCTTCTACAAGAAGAACGAAGCCTACCTGCAAGGTCAGCTGGGCAACCCGGAAGGCGCCGACAAGCCGAACAAGAAGTTCTACGATCCGCGTGTATGGCTGCGTGCCGGCCAGACTACCATGATCGCTCGTCTGGAGAAGGCTTTCTCCGACCTGAACGCCATCGACGTACTGTAATTCGTTACGGTAGTTTGATTGCATGAAAGGGCGCCCTGCGGGGCGCCCTTTGCATTGCCGCATGGCGGGGTCGCCAGCGGACGTGAGCAAGGTGTCTTTCGAGGCACCTTTTGCATTTCTGTGATCCCTGCGGGCTGGATTGGCGGCGGGTGGCTGAGTATTATCGATGACAGGCCGTTTATTTTAGTAAACGCAACGCTATCAAGGCAGGATGCTGAGCATGCAGGCAGGAAAGCACTACCCCCATCAGGAGCACGTGGCCTCCTATTACGCGGCCACCCGCAACGACAATCAGCAGTGGCCTGAGCTCAGTGGCGAACTGAATGCCGAGGTCTGCATCATCGGCGGCGGTTTCACCGGTCTCAACACCGCCATCAATCTGGCCGAAGCCGGCTACAAGGTGGTGTTGCTGGAGGCCAACCGCATCGGCTGGGGCGCCTCTGGGCGCAACGGTGGTCAGCTCATTCGCGGTATCGGTCACGACACCAGCCAGTTCGCCCGCTGGATTGGTGACGAGGGAGTGCGCGAGCTCGACCTGATGGGGCTGGAGGCGGTCGAGCTGGTGCGCGAGCGGATCGAGCGCTTCAACATCGATTGCGACCTGCGCTGGGGCTACTGCGATCTCGCCACCCGTCAGCGCCATCTGGCCGGGTTTGCAGAGGAGGCGGCGCACCTGGCGAGCCTCGGCTACCGGCATGAGGTGAAGCTGGTGGCACGGGAGGATATTCACAGTGTGGTGGGCTCGGATCGCTACATCGGTGGCATGATCGACATGGGCTCCGGCCACCTGCACCCTCTCAACCTGGCGCTAGGTGAGGCGCGTGCGGCGGCCAGCCTGGGGGTGGCCCTGTTTGAGCAGTCCAGAGTGGTGCACATCGACTATGGCGAGCGGCTGCAGGTCACCACCGCCCACGGCCGGGTCAGCGCCGACTACCTGGTGATCGGCTGCAACGCCTATCTCAACGACCTCAACTCCGAGCTGGGGGGCAAGGTGTTGCCGGCGGGCTCTTACATCCTCGCTACCGAGGTGCTGGAGAAGCGGCTGCGCCAGCGGCTGCTGCCGCAGAACATGGCGGTGTGCGATCAGAACGTGGCGCTCGACTACTACCGCCTCTCCGCCGATGGCCGGCTACTGTTTGGCGGTGCCTGCAACTATTCGGGCCGGGATCCTCGCGACATCAAGGCCTTCATGCTGCCCAAGCTGCTGCGGGTGTTTCCCGAGCTGGCGGATACCGCCATCGAATTCCAGTGGGGCGGCATGATAGGCATCGGGGCCAACCGGCTGCCCCAGATCGGCCGTCTGCCGGAGCAGCCCAACGTCTTCTACGCCCAGGCTTATTCCGGCCACGGTCTCAATGCCACGCACATGGCGGGCAAGCTGGTGGCGGAGGCGATCAAGGGGGAGAGCCGGGGTTTCGATCTGTTTGGCAGCGTGCCCCACATGACCTTCCCCGGTGGCCCGGCGCTGCGCTCGCCCCTGCTGGCGCTCGGCATGCTCTGGTACCGTTTCAAGGATCTGTTCTAAGGGAAGCCTGGTCTGGTTAGTCCGCCTGCTTAAATTTGCAGCTTCCTGCAGGAATCGAGGGGTAGTGAAACGATCAGCGCTCGTCCATCCCGTGTGTTGAACGGGGCTGCACGCCGGATAGCAAGGGGATAGGGCGGATACCCAGGCCTGAGTCAGCCTGGGTATCTTGGCTGGTTGCGTGTCAGTGCGCGGGCTCGGCCAGACGCCAGCCCTGCTCGGTTTTCATCATCCACACCTCGGCCTGCTGCGGCAGCACCTGGCCCGCCTCGAACTCGCCGTATTTGCGTTCCAGCTCCATCAGTCCCATCTCCTGCTGGAAGGGGCCGACCCTGTCATAGACCAGATCCTCGTCGTGCAGCACCTGCAACTGTTCCATCCCCTGCTTGAAGTGGAGCTGGTAGCTCACCTTGACCAGATAGACTCCCTCCATGCGCTCTTCCTTGTCCAGGATGGCGAAGTCACTGATTTCGAACAGATTGGCGTCGGTGTCTGCCTGCAACTTGGCGGTGACCTGGGTCCGGATTGCCTCTTCACCTGGGCCTGCGTAACAGCCATACAGCCAGAGGGCCAGCAGGGGGATGAACCACTTTTTCATCAAAACTCCGAACAGGTGTAAAAAGAGCAAAACGGGAGGGCAGATTGTGCCACGCGAACGGGCAGTGGCAAACCTAGGTTCACGGTTCCAGTGCGCGTTCCAGTACGATGGCCTCGGCCCGATAGCCAGCCAGCTCGCGACGATAGCACTCGGTGAACCCTCTGCGCCGCCAAAAAGAGAGTGCGGACTCATTGCTGGCAATGACCGACAGGCGAAGCCGGGTGGCTCCCCATGAGCGAGCCAGCGTGCAGGCGTGAAGATAGAGCGCCTGACCGCGGCCAGCCCCCTGCCAGGGTTCCCCTACCAGCAACAGCCCCAGATAGGCGGTGGTCGGGTCGGGATAACCGCGCAGCAGATCGATGACGGCGGTCAGCTCCCCCTCTTCCCAGCGACCGATGAGGTGCTTGGCAGAGAGCGGCAGACCGGGTGGGCACGCCACCATCTCCTCTTCTGCTGCGTGTGCGGAGAGGGGCTCATCGCTCACTGCCGCTTGATAGGTAGGGGCCAGTTCCAGCAGACGTTGCAAGGCAGGTGCATCGCTTGCCTGCAATCGGCGCAGTTCACTTGGCATGGCTGACCCTGTCGAGGTGATCGAGGAACTCCGCCGGCCCCATAAAGCCGGTGACCCGCTGGCCGCTCACCTCGTTGCCGGCGCGGTCGAAGAAGATCAGGGTCGGCAACCCCAGCACGTTGAGGCCGTTGAGCAGCTCTACATCGGCATCGTCGTTGGCGGTGACGTCCGCCTGCAGCAGCACCATCTGGCCGAACCGCTCGCGCACAGCCGGGTCGCTGAAGGTCTTGTGTTCAAACTCCTTGCAGGCCACGCACCAGTCGGCATAGAGATCGAGCAGCACCGGCTTGCCGCGAGCAGCGGCCAGCTGGGTCCTGAGATCATCCAGGGTCTTGATGCGAATGAAGGCCGGTGCCTCGGCCTGAGCGGCTGTGCTGGCACCCTGGGGTGGCAGCAGCAGATCCTTGCCCACCACCACGGCGCTGATCATGGCCAGCAGCAGCACGAAGCCTCGCAGGCTGCGACCCACCGAATGGCCCTGATGCTGGTTGTGATGATAGAGGTAGCCGCACAGCAGCAGCCCCCAGCCGAGCCAGGCCAGGGTGGTGACCTGATCGCTCCAGAGCCTCGAGAGCAGCAGGATGGGCACTGCCAGCAATGCAAACCCGAACAGCTGCTTGATCACGTCCATCCAGGCGCCCGCCTTGGGCAGCAGCTTGCCGCCCGAGGTACCGAGCAGCAGCAGCGGCAGCCCCATGCCGAGCGACAGGGCGTAGAGAGCCGCACCGCCGAGCCAGAGATCGCCGCTCTGGGCCACGTAGATCAGCGCTCCTGAGAGCGGCGCCGTGGTGCAGGGGGAGCAGACCAGGCCGGAGATCATCCCCATGATGGCGACCCCGGCTACCGAGCCGCCCTGCTGGCGGTTGGAGAGGCCTGACAGCCGGGTCTGCAGGCTGCTCGGCAGTTGCAGGGTGTAGAGCCCGAACATGGAGAGGGCCAGCAGCACGAACATCACCGAGAGGCCGATCAGCACGTAGGGGTGTTGCAGCGCGGCCTGGAATTTCAAGCCTGCCGAAGCCACCACCAGCCCGAGCAGGGTGTAGGTGACCGCCATCCCCTGCACGTAGACGAAGGAGAGCAGGAAGGCGCGACGGGTGGAGAGATGATGGCCGGCCCCGGCGATGATCCCGGTCAGGATGGGATACATGGGGAAGACGCAGGGGGTGAAGGCGAGGCCGAGCCCGAGTGCGAAGAAAGCGGCGACGCTGAGCCAGAAGCCCTGACTGCCGAGGGCGGCCGCCAGCTGATCCTGCTGGCTGCTGGCCGGGGTGGGCTGGTCAGGCTGCTCGCTCTGTTGGGCGATGAGCGGCTGGATGCTGATCAGCTTGTCGGTGGGGGGATAGCAGAGGCCGTCGGTACAGCCCTGATAGCTGATCTTGAGGCTGGCCTGCTGGCCGGCCTCGGTCAGGGTGACGGGGATCTGCACCTCCCGGTAATAGACCTGGGTCTTGCCGAAGAAGTCATCTTCATGCTCGGTGCCGGCGGGCAGCACCGGCTCTTCGAAGGCAAGGTTTTCCCCCTTGAAGCGGAAGCTGTGGCGGTAGAGGTAGTAGTCGTCGGCGATGCGCAGGCGCAGCAGCAGCCGATTGCCCTGCTGTTCGCTCTCGAGGGCGAACGCCTCATCCACTTTCAGAAATTTGGGCTGGGCGCTGGCCTCGATGCCGAGGGCGCTCAGCAGATCCGTGCTGCTGGCGCGGGCCGGCAGTGAGCCCAGGCCGGCCAGCAGGGCACAGAGCAACAACAGGGGAAAGAGCAGGCGAGACGGTGTCATGAGGTTTCCTGTTTTATCCAGTCGAGATAGGGCTGATGGCCCTGGCTTGTGGGCAGCGCCAGGATCTCCGGCACCTCATAGGGGTGATGAGCAAGAATGCAATGGCGCAGCGGCTCGAACAGGGCTGCGTGCGACTTTATGATGAGCTGGATCTCCGTGGCCCGTTCGATCTGGCCCTGCCAGCGATAGACGGAGGTGAGGCCGGGCAGCTGACTGATGCAGGCCGCCAGCCGCTGGTTCAGCAGTTGTGCGCAGATGAGGTCGGCACTGGCCTCATCCGGGCAGGTGCAAAGCACCAGAATGGTGTCGGTCATGGTGAAATATCTCGTCCGATCGGGGCGGCTCGGCGCCCGTAAACCAGTGGCTACTATACCTAGCGACGGGTCAAATAGCATCTGGCGTACTTTGCGGCTGCGACATGAAAATAAGTGGGGGGCATGAGATAGACGCTGTCAGAGCGACAAGGCAGAATGAGCGGGCTTGTTCCCATTCGACGTAAGGAAATGTATGACCCAACAGAATGAGCAGCAGAGAAACCGTATGTTGAGCCTGTTGCGCGAAGGTGAGCGCCGTATGTTGGTGCAACTGGCCGGTCTGCTGCGTACCAGTGCCGATGAAATCAATGCCGAGCTGGAAAAAGAGGAGCTGCTGGATACCCTCGAGCAACCAGTCACGGTGGAGTATCTCAATGGCGTGGTGCAGCACCATCTGTTCGAGCGCCTGCACAAGGGTGACATGGTCGCGGCCCAGCGACTGCTGACCCAGTACCAGAGCGACATCGAGGCCATGCTGACGCAGGAGTCGGCCGAGGCAGAGGCCCCGACCGAAGAGCTGAAGGCACAAGCCTGAACGCCGCGGCAGGCCCGCCGGGCTTGTCCTCCCCCAGCACCATCATGCCCCTTGCATGATGGTGCCTCGTTTTTCCTGCCGTTTTTTGCCGTCGTTCAACCCAGTGCGTTCTGCTGCCACTGGCCCGGGATCGGGTACACCTTGTCGTAGCTCCAGTTGTAGATGAAGGCGTAGACCAGATAGAAGGTCACGAAGCCGATGTTGAGCGCCAGAGCCGCCAGCAGGGCGAGATCCAGCCACCAGGCGATGACCGGCAGGGTCAGTGCCATGAAGCCTCCTTCAAAGCCGAACGCATGGACCACGCGCTGCCACAAGGTCTTGTGCGGGTGACCCTGGTACTTGAGCAGCAGCTTGTCGAAGCCGATGTTGTAGACATAGTTCCAGACGGTGGCCAGCACCGAGAACAGGATGGCCAGCGGCCCCATGTGGCTGAGCTCGATACCTGTGACCCAGCTGGCCAGGGGGGCGGCGATGAGCAGACCTATCACTTCAAAGCCGATGGCATGGCGGATACGGTCGTTGCGGGTACGCATAAATTCCTCTCTTTAAACAGGTATGTTGACTGACTGGTTGGCAATCTATCCCTATTTGTTGATAGTTTCACGTTGGTATCCATCGCTAAAATAGATAGATGACCGCATTTGCAGGAGCAGGACGATGAATCCATCGCTGGAACAACTCAGGGTATTGCTGGCCGCCGCACAGGCCGGCTCCTTTTCGGCGGCCGCGCGCCAGCTGGGCAAGGCGCAGTCGGTGGTCAGCACCGCCATCGCCAATCTGGAGATAGACCTGGGGCTCGAACTGTTCGATCGCAGCGGCCGCTATCCGGTGCTGACCGAGGCGGGCGTACGCATCAGCCAGGAGGCGGGCATTTTGCTGGCCCAGAGCGAGCGACTGCAGGCCATCGCCGGCGAGCTGGCCACCGGTGTCGAGTCACGCCTCACCCTGGCCATCGACGATGACTCCCACCTGCCCTGGCTTGGCTCTGTGCTGGAGGGGTTCGCCACCCGCTACCCGACGGTGGAGCTGGAGCTGTTGTTTCCGTTGATGGAGGATCTCACCGAGATGCTGACCAGCGGCCGTGCCCAGCTCGGCATCAGCTATCAGAAGGAGCATCCGCAGCGGGAGATCGTCGCCCGCTCGCTGGGGGGCGTACCCATGCCGCTGGTGGTCTCCCCCGAGCATCCGCTGGCCCACAAGGCGCCGCTGCGGGAAAGCGACCTGCAGGGGGCACGCCAGTTGATGGTGACGGGGCGGCGGGAAGGGACTGAGCGCCATCGTTTCCGCCTGTCGGCACAGGTGTGGTGGGTCGAGGGGGATCTGGGGGTGCTGGAGCTGGTCAAGCTGGGACTGGGCTGGGCGGCGGTGCCTGATTTTCTGCTGCACCGGCCGCTGGCTCGGGGCGAGGTGGTGGTGCTCAAGCCGGACTTCATTACCCAGCCGGAGCTGGCGCTGGAGCTGCAGTGGCATCGCGCCCGCCCGCTCGGGCAGGCGGGGCGCTGGCTGAAGGAGGCCCTGCTGGCGCGGGCGCGCTAGCAGGGCTCTTCGCTTACTCGGTCAGCGGATAGGGGAGGGGCTGCAGGCTCAGGCTTGAGCCCTCCTCCTGCTTGAGCCGGAAGCGAGCGTCGGCCTCGGTGTCCTTGGGCAGCACGGCGGTGAGCCACAGCTCGCCATCCTGTTGCCAGGCGTTGAGCACCATGCCGCTGCGGCGCCAGTTGTCACCGAGCTGGATCTCCAGGGTGTCGCCGCTGGCAACCGGTGTAGTGGCGGTGCCGCTCAGCACGAACAGGGCGCGGTTGTTGGCGCCACGATATTTGGCGCGGGCCACCGTCTCCTGCCCCATGTAGCAGCCCTTGGTGAAGCTGATGCCATCGAGCGCCTGCAGGTTGAGCATTTGGGGAATGTACTCACCCTGATGAACTGCTTCCAGATGGGGGATGCCGGCCTTGATCTCCAGTCCCCACCAGAGCGACTCGGGGCCGCTGGGCAGGGTCAGCGCCAGCGGCTGTTCGCTGACCAGCAGCCAGCGGTCGGCCTCGATCCGCACCGCCATGCCACCCTCGATGAGGCCGCTCTCCTGCAGGCCGAATTGCCCTGCGATCCAGCCATCGGTCCCCTGACCGGCCACGCCGACCGCCTGGCCGTGATTTTCACTGATCTCGACCTTGGCAAAGATCGCGAACTTCTTGAGCTCGGGCAGCTGGCGGGCCAGCACCGACGGCTTGGTCAGCATCAGCAGGCGATCGCTCAGGCAGAGCAGGCGAAAATCGCTCCACAGCTTGCCCTTGGGATCACAGTGGCCGCCCAGGGTGTGCTGGCCCGGCTGCAGGGCGTTGACGTCACAGGTGACCTGGCCCTGCAGGTATTTGGCGCGATCCTGGCCGCTCAGGCTGGTGATGGCCAGATCGGTCAGAGGGAACAGGGTTGGCTCGGCGGGAAGGGTTGGCAGGCTCACGATGGCATTCCAGAGACAGAAAGTATGTGACCTGCATGGTAAAGACGTAAGGAATGTTTGTCAGCCGGAAAATCCAGCTGTTACCATCGCCGGGTCTTTGTAAGGAGAGTTCCATGTTGAGCCCAATTGAAAAATCCCGCCTGAAGTGGGCCTGCCGCCGTGGCATGCTCGAGCTGGATGTGATCTTTATGCCTTTCTTCGAACACGAGTTCGACGGTCTGAGCGAGGCGGAGCAGCAAACCTTCATCCGCCTGCTGGAATGCGAGGATCCGGAGCTGTTCCGCTGGAGCATGGGCCACGGCGTGCCGGAAGACCCCGCCTTTGCCGCCATGATCCCGTTGATCCTGGAGCGCAATCAGGCCCGCCACGATCGCCAGCGCTGATCTGCCCGTACGGGTGTCGATGCCCGTCACCGTCTCCAGGCAGCAGCGCCTGCTGCTGTTGTCGCTGTTTCTGCTGATCCTGTGGCCGTTGGCCGCCCTGATCCACGGCTGGCAGTGGGCACTGTTGCTGCCCTGTTGGGGGCTGGGGCTATGGCGCACCTGGCTTGGTGCCAGCCGGATGAGCGGTGTGCTGGAGTGGGATGGGCAGTGGCTCAGCTGGCAGGGCAACCGTTATCAGCTGGGGGCGGGCAGCCGCATTTGGCCCGGGGTACTCTGGCTGCAACTGGTGACGGCGGAGCGTCCCGCCATCCGGCTCTGGCTGTTCAGCGATGCGCTGTCGCCAGCTCATTACCGTACGCTGGCCCGCGCCATCCACTGCTCCCAGCCGACCCGCTAGTCTCTCTTCCCCATAAAACAGACGACCCCGCCGGAGCGAGGTCATCTGGGGGATGCGGATCGATTAATCTCTATCCATCGTCAGCAATGCTGGTTCATGGCGGGCAGGATCAATCCTTGTCCGGCGTCAGCACGGTCGGCTTGGAGTCCGGCTGCATGTCCGGGTAGTCCGGTTTGCAGCAGTGCAGGCCGCGTGACCCTCTGGCTCATTACTGAACAAAAGGGTTAGTCCCGCTCTGGCGTCAGCACGGTCGGCTTGGAGTCCGGCTGCATATCCGGGTAGTCCAGGTTGTAGTGCAGGCCGCGAGACTCCTTGCGCTGCAGGGCGCAGTTGACGATGAGCTCGGCCACCTGCAGCAGGTTGCGCAGCTCCAGCAGGTTGTTGGAGACCCGGAAGTTGGCGTAGTACTCCTGCACCTCCTGCTTGAGCAGGTCGATGCGGCGCTTGGCGCGTGCCAGGCGTTTGTTGGTACGCACTATCCCCACGTAGTCCCACATCATCAGTCGCAGCTCGTGCCAGTTGTGCTGGATCACCACCAGTTCGTCCGAATCTTCCACCTTGCTCTCGTCCCACACGGGAAGATGGGGCGGCTCCACGCTCATCGGCAGCTTGGCCAGAATGTCGGCCCCCGCTTGATGGGCATAGACCACGCATTCGAGCAGGGAGTTGGAGGCCATCCGGTTGGCGCCGTGCAGCCCGGTGTAGGTCACCTCGCCGATGGCGTAGAGGCCGGGGATGTCGGTCTGGCCGTTGTTGTCGATCATCACGCCGCCGCAGGTGTAATGGGCGGCAGGGACGATGGGCATCGCCTCCTTGGTGATGTCGATGCCGACCGCGAGGCAGCGCTCGTGGATGGTTGGGAAGTGCTTGATGATGAAATCGGCCGGCTTGTGGCTGATGTCCAGATACATGCAATCCGCCCCGAGCCGCTTCATCTCGTGGTCGATGGCGCGGGCGACGATGTCCCGGGGCGCCAACTCGGCCCGTTCGTCAAACTCCGGCATGAAGCGGCTGCCATCGGGACGGCGCAGGTAGGCCCCCTCACCGCGCAGGGCTTCGGTCAGCAGGAAGTTGGGGTCATCGGGGTGGAACAGGCTGGTGGGGTGGAACTGGTTGAACTCCAGGTTTGCCACCCGGCAGCCGGCGCGCCACGCCATGGCGATGCCGTCACCGGAGCTGACGTCCGGGTTGGAGGTGTACTGGTACACCTTGGAGGCGCCCCCGGTGGCCAGCGCCACGAAACGGGCACGGATCACTTCGACCTGCTCGGCGTTGCGGTTCCAGACATAGGCGCCCAGCACCCGGTTGCCGGGCAGACCCAGCTTGCGGGTGGTGATGAGGTCGACCGCGTTGAAGCGCTCCATCAGCTGGATGTTGGGGTGAGCGCGCACCTGGTCGATCAGGGTGAGCTGCACCGCCTTGCCGGTGGCATCCGCTGCGTGGAAGATGCGGCGATGGCTGTGGCCCCCTTCGCGAGTCAGGTGATAGTGGGATTCGCCCTCGGCGTCCTCCTCCTGATCGAAGGGGACCCCCTGCTGGATCAACCACTGGATGGACTCGCGGGCGTTGCGGGCGGTGAACTCCACCACGGCCGGGTCACACAACCCGGCCCCGGCGTTGAGCGTGTCGCTCACGTGGGATTCGATGCTGTCGGTCTCGTCGAACACGGCAGCGATGCCTCCTTGCGCATAGAAAGTGGCCCCTTCACTGATGGGCCCCTTGCTCAGAACCAGGACTTTGGCCTGGTCTGCCAATCGCAATGCGAGAGACAAACCGGCGGCACCGCTGCCAATGATCAGTACGTCGCAAAGGTATTCAACACTTGCTTTCATAAGTATCATTGGCCTGGATTAAGAACTGGCACCATGGTAGCCCAAGCGAGGGTGGTGATGCAGCCTGCGTCACATTTTTTTCAATGCAAGCGAACTTTCCCTGATTCCTCCTGTCTGAACTTGTGCGCTTAGGAAGGGCCGGAAAAGAAAAACGATAACCTGATGGGGGTTTTACGGCTCTGATGAGCGACCAGAATCTACTGGACGAACAGCTGGTTGAACGGGTCCAGCGTGGCGATAAAAATGCATTCAACCTGTTGGTAAAAAAATACCAGCACAAGGTGGTCAACCTGGTGGCCAGGTATGTCAACAACCCGGGCGATGTACCGGATGTGGCGCAGGAGGCATTCATCAAAGCCTACCGTGCGCTGCCGACATTCCGTGGCGAGAGCGCGTTTTACACCTGGTTGTACCGGATCGCCGTGAATACGGCCAAAAATTATCTGACCTCTCAAGGGCGCAGGCCGCCCAGCAGTGACGTAGAGGCGGAAGAGGCAGAATACTATGGCGGTGGCGAAGCCTTGCAAGAGGTGGCTACCCCGGAAAATCTGACGCTGACCGACGAGATCAAGCGCACCGTGTTTTCTGCCATAGAAGCTTTGCCGGAAGACTTGAGGACAGCTATCACCCTTCGCGAACTGGAAGGGCTGAGCTACGAAGAGATTGCCGAAATCATGGATTGTCCGGTGGGTACGGTGAGATCCCGCATCTTCCGGGCGAGGGAAGCAATCGATAAAAAGCTGCAACCTCTGATCGAGAATTAACTGGGGAAAGACAGGTTAACTTATGGCAACTAAAGAGCAACTCTCGGCCCTGATGGACGGTGACTTGAGCGATGTTGAGGTTCTGAACGAGCTGGGAACGGATCCGGCTCTGCAAGACACCTGGTCTCGTTACCACCTGATCGGTGATGCCATGCGGGGGGACCTGCCGGTCAATCTGCAACTGGATCTGAGCGACAGCATCATGGCTGCGCTGGAAGATGAGCCCACCATCCTGGCGCCCAAGCCGGTGGAGAGCAAACCTGCCGCACCGCAGCCGGGTACCGCCAAGGTCGTGCCGTTTCTGCGCCGTGCCGGCCAGCAGGTGGGGCAATACGCCATCGCCGCCTCGGTCGCTGCCGCCGTCATCTTCGGGGTGCAGCAGTATCAGGGGCAGGATGGTCTGCCGACCAATCCGGTACTCAACACTATCCCCGTTGGCGGCAGTGCTTCTCCGGTGAGCGTGCACTACCCGCAGGATGGCAACCGGGCCACTGCCCGTCAGCAAGGGCTGAGCGAGCAGCAGATGCAGGAGCAGCGCGAGCGCATCAATGCTTTCCTGCGTGACCACCAGTTGCAACAGCGTCTGCTGCAAGACAAGCAGATTCAGGAATAACGGATTTAGGGATCAGAACGTGCGCCAGTCCAGCCGTATTTTGCTGGCCTCTCTCCTGCTGATCAGTGCCAAGGCCTCGGCCGACGACAAGTCGGCCGAGGCCTTGTTGCAGCAGATGCAGAGTGCCGTCTCGCAACAGAATTTTGAATTGTCCATGGTCAAGGCCCGGCAGGGGCGCCTCGAACCCATCCGCTTCAGCCACGGCGTGATCGATGGCAAGGAGGTGGCCCACCTCAGCTATCTCGATGGCAAGACCATCGAGTATCTGCAGCGCCAGGATGAGTACACCTTCTTCGAAAATACCCACGAACCTTACACCCTCAAGGGCGCCCGCTTCCCCGGTGTGTGGGCGAGCCTGGTCAGGATGCCGCTGCCACGGGTGCTGGAGAGCTATGACCCCGTGCTGGCCGGCCGCAGCCGGGCGGCCGGGTTGGTGGCTCAGGTCGTGCGGCTGGTGCCCAAAGAGGCCGACAAGTACGGCTTCGTGCTCTGGATCGACGAGCAGAGCCACCTGCTGGTGCGGGTGGATATGGTGGATCGGGAAGGCAATCTGGTGGAACAGGTGCTGGGGGTGGATCTGGACAGGCTGCCTGCCCCGGCGCCCTGGCTGGTGAAACTGGCTGGCAGCAAGCTGCCTCAGGCACTGGCACTGGAAGACGCTTACCCGGCGCCGCAGCAGCAGCTGAACTGGCACCTGACCTGGTTGCCGGAGGGGTTCAAGGTGCTCTCGCGGGATCGGCATCAGCTGGTCACCACCAGCCTGCCGGTGGATTACATGATGCTCTCCGACGGGCTGGTGGATCTCTCGGTCTACGTTGCCCGGGTTGATCCCAAGCAGGCGGTGCGCCAGCAGTTGATCCGTCAGGGCGCCACCTCGCTGGTGAGCTATGTCAACGACGTGGGGGTCGAGATCACTGTGGTGGGTGAGGTGCCGGCCGACACCGCCAAACGCATCGCCGAGTCGGTGCAACCGCTGGCCCGCAACGAGACCGTCCAGTAGTCGCCGATGCACAGTTGCTTGCCCAATTCGGGCAGTCATGTTCAGATTGGGTCAATCTCTGTCTAGTTAATGTGGAACCGTCTTGTGAGTGGAATGAGCGAAGAGCTGGCAACCGTAGTGGCCATTGATGGACAACATGCCTGGGTGGAGTGCGAACGGCGCTCCGCCTGTAGCGGTTGCCATCAACAGTCCAACTGCGGTACCGGCACGGTAGCCAAGGCGTTTCCGTTGCAGGCGCAGCGGCTGCGGGTGGCGCTCACCATCGAGGTGAGCGTCGGCCAGCAGGTGAGGCTCGGCATCCCCCAGGCGAGCATTCTGCAGGGGGCTGCGCTGGTCTACGTGCTGCCGCTGTTCTGTCTGCTGGCGGGAGCCCTGCTGGGGCAACTCTGGCTGGCTCCCTTGCTGTCGGCCGGGGAGGGGGTCACCATCCTCAGTTGCCTGCTGGGCGGCCTTATCGGATTTTCACTGGTTCGTTACTTTTCCAACCGGCTCGATCAGGGGGCTTATGGTCCCCGCATGCTGGGTGTGGTCCTGCCCACCCGCCACCTCTCCTGACACTGTCTAGGCCTGTATTTCTGGTGCTTCGTCGACTAAAGATTGGCCGTCGACCGGGTTATCCAGTAAAATCCTGCCTCCATATCCGGCCCTAACCTAATTTTGAGTGATTCTTGCTCGATGAAACACATTCGTAACTTTTCGATTATTGCGCACATCGACCACGGTAAATCGACCCTGTCGGACCGTCTGATCCAGACTTGTGGCGGCCTGTCCGACCGCGAGATGCAGGCTCAGGTGCTTGACTCCATGGACCTGGAGCGCGAGCGCGGCATTACCATCAAAGCACAGAGTGTGACCCTGAACTACCAGGCACAAGACGGTAACACCTACCAGCTGAACTTTATCGACACCCCTGGCCACGTGGATTTCTCCTACGAGGTCTCCCGCTCGTTGGCGGCCTGTGAAGGGGCGCTGCTGGTGGTGGATGCCGGCCAGGGGGTTGAGGCACAGACTCTGGCCAACTGCTATACCGCCATGGAAATGGATCTGGAAGTGGTGCCAGTGCTGAACAAGATCGACCTGCCGGCCGCCGAGCCGGAGAGGGTTGCCGAAGAGATCGAAGACATCGTCGGCATCGACGCGGTCGATGCGGTGCGCTGCTCCGCCAAGACCGGCCTGGGTGTTGACCTGGTGCTGGAAGAGATCGTGGCCCGGATCCCGGCGCCGGAAGGTGATCCGGATGCGCCGCTGCAGGCGCTGATCATCGACTCCTGGTTCGACTCCTATCTGGGCGTCGTGTCGCTGGTGCGGATCAAGAACGGCTCGCTGAAGAAGAACGACAAGATCAAGGTGATGAGCACCGGGCAGGTGTGGGGTGTCGATCGTATCGGTATCTTCACGCCCAAGCAGGTGGACACCATGGGGCTGGGTTGCGGCGAGGTAGGTTGGGTTGTCTGCGGTATCAAGGACATCCACGGCGCGCCGGTGGGCGATACCCTGACCCAGGCCAAGAACGGTGCCGAGAAGGCGCTGGCTGGCTTCAAGAAGGTGAAACCGCAGGTGTATGCGGGTCTGTTCCCCATCTCCAGCGATGACTACGAGTCGTTCCGTGACGCCCTCGACAAGCTCTCCCTGAACGATGCTTCCCTGTTCTTCGAACCGGAGAGCTCCACCGCGCTGGGCTTCGGCTTCCGTTGCGGCTTCCTCGGCATGCTGCACATGGAGATCATCCAGGAGCGGCTGGAGCGTGAATACGATCTGGATCTCATCACCACGGCGCCGACCGTGGTCTACGAGATCGAGCTGACCGACGGTACCACCATCCACATCGACAGCCCGGCCCAGATGCCCGCCATCACCAGCATCAAGGAGATGCGCGAGCCGATCGCCGAGTGTCACATCCTGCTGCCGCAGGAGTACATGGGCAACGTGATCACCCTCTGTATCGAGAAGCGCGGCGTGCAGACCAACATGGTCTACCACGGCAAGCAGGTGGCGCTGACCTATGAAATCCCGATGGCGGAAGTGGTACTCGACTTCTTCGACCGCCTGAAGTCCACCAGCCGTGGCTATGCCTCGCTGGACTACGGCTTCAAGCGCTTCGAGACCTCCGACATGGTCCGTCTGGACATCATGATCAACGGTGAGCGGGTCGACGCCCTGGCCATCATCACCCACAAGGAGAACGCTCAGTACCGCGGTCGCCAGGTGGTGGAGAAGATGCGCGAGCTGATCCCGCGCCAGATGTTCGATATCGCCATCCAGGCTGCCATCGGCAACCAGATCATCGCTCGCAGTACCGTCAAGGCGCTGCGCAAGGACGTGACCGCCAAGTGTTACGGTGGTGACGTGAGCCGGAAGAAGAAGCTGCTGAACAAGCAGAAAGAAGGTAAGAAGCGGATGAAGTCTCTGGGCCGTGTCGACGTGCCGCAGGAAGCTTTCCTCGCAATTCTCCACGTCGGAAAGGACTAATAGATGGCAAGCACGTTTTCCCTGATCCTGGTGGTGGTCTGCGCGATCACCGGTGTTATCTGGTGTCTGGACAAGATGATCTGGTCCAAGCAGCGGGCCGCCAAGATTGCCGTGGCCCGTGCCCACGGCGGCGCCCATCTGGACGAGAAAACCCTGGCCAAGGTGGCGCCGGTACCGGTCTGGATCGAGCAGACCGCCGGGGTATTCCCGGTCATCACGCTGGTATTGATCCTGCGTTCGTTCATCTTTGAACCGTTCCAGATCCCGTCAGGCTCCATGATGCCCACCCTGCTGGTGGGTGACTTCATCCTGGTGGAGAAGTTTGCCTATGGCCTCAAGGATCCGGTGACCAACACCAAGTTCCTCGAGACCGGTGAGCCCAAGCGCGGCGACGTAGTGGTGTTCAAGTATCCGCTGGATACCCGGGTGGACTACATCAAGCGCGTAGTCGGCATGCCGGGGGATCGGGTCATCTATCGCAACAAGGAGCTGATGATCCGGCCCAAGTGCGATGAGCAGGAAGGGAAAACGTGCCCGGGCTTCCAGAAGCTCGACGTCAAGTTTGAACAAAGGGGTGAATTTACCCAGATGGGGATCCCGCTTGACCGCTATACCGAGCAGCTTGGCGAGGTGTCTCACGAGACCCTGCGCAACCCGCTGATGCCCGATATGGTCGGCCGTTACTACCGCCAGCCCGGTACCTACCCAGACGAATGGGTGGTGCCGGAAGGCCAGTACTTCGTGATGGGTGACAATCGTGACAACAGTACCGACAGTCGTTTCTGGGGCTTCGTGCCCGAGCAGAACCTGGTCGGCAAGGCGGTCGCTATCTGGATAAGTTTTGAATTCGAGCGCGAAGAAGGCTCCCTGCTGCCAAGCTGGGTACCGACAGGGGTGCGCTTCAACCGCATTGGCGGAATCAAGTAAATGAATATCAAGATGAACAGACTGCAGTCCCGTCTCGGGCATGTCTTTCAGGATCAAGAACTGCTGACCCGGGCGCTGACTCACCGCAGCGCCGGTTCCCGTCACAACGAACGACTGGAATTCCTGGGTGACTCCATTTTGAGTCTGGTGATTGCCGATGATCTCTTCCACCGCTTCCCGCAGGCGGCGGAAGGGGATCTCAGCCGCATGCGCGCCACCCTGGTGCGCGAGAAGACCCTGGCCGAACTGGGCCGGGAGTTCGACCTCGGGGATCACCTGATCCTGGGGCCGGGCGAGCTGAAAAGCGGCGGTTTTCGCCGTGAATCCATTCTGGCCGACACGGTCGAGGCGGTGATCGGTGCCGTCTATCTGGATACCAATCTTGAGACGGTACGGACGCTGCTGCTGGGCTGGTACGCCAGCCGCCTGGACGAGATCAAGCCGGGCATAGAGCAGAAGGATCCCAAGACCCGTCTGCAAGAAATTCTGCAGGGAAGCCGCAAATCCCTGCCGACCTACACAGTGACCAACGTCAAGGGCGAAGCCCACAACCAGGAGTTCACCGTCCAGTGTGACGTGGAAGGCCTGGATGGTCCGCTGGTCGGGGTCGGCACCAGCCGCCGCAAGGCCGAACAGGCCGCTGCGCAGCAAGCATTGGAAAAACTGTCATGACAGATACCACTTACTGCGGCTTTGTCGCCATCGTGGGCCGCCCCAACGTGGGCAAGTCCACCCTGCTCAACAAGCTGCTTGGCCAGAAGGTCAGCATCACCTCGAAGAAGCCCCAGACCACCCGTCACCGGATTCTGGGGATCGACACCGAGGAGAACTACCAGACCATCTATGTCGACACGCCGGGTCTGCACATCGAAGAGAAACGGGCCATCAACCGACTGATGAACCGCGCCGCCACCAGTTCGCTGGGGGACGTGGCCATGGTGGTGTTCATGGTCGACGGGACTCACTGGACCAAGGACGACGAGATGGTGCTCGGCAAGCTGCGCCACCTCAAGTGCCCGGTGGTGCTGGCGGTCAACAAGATTGACAACGTCAAGGAGAAAGAGGATCTGCTGCCGCACCTCGAGTGGCTGGGCCAGCAGATGAACTTCGCCCACATCCTGCCCATCAGTGCCGAGAAGGGCACCAACGTGGAGAAGATCCGCGAGTGGGCCAAGGATCTGCTGCCGGAGAACGTCCACTTCTTCCCGGAAGACTACGTGACCGACCGCTCCTCCCGCTTCATGGCCTCCGAGATCATCCGCGAGAAGCTGATGCGCTTCACCGGTGAGGAGCTGCCCTACTCGGTGACGGTGGAGATCGAGCGCTTCAAGGTGGAGGAGAACGGTCTCTACCACATCCACGGCCTCATTCTGGTGGAGCGCGATGGTCAGAAGAAGATGGTCATCGGCAACAAGGGCGAGAAGATCAAGACCATCGGCACCGAGGCGCGCCTCGACATGGAGCGGCTGTTCCAGAACAAGGTGCACCTGGAGCTGTGGGTCAAGGTCAAATCCGGTTGGGCTGACGACGAGCGCGCCCTGCGCAGTCTCGGCTACGGTGACGACTGATTGCTGACCCCGGCTTTCGTCATCCACAGTCGGCCCTATCGGGAGACCAGCCAGCTGGTCGAGGTTTTCACCCAGGATAGTGGCCGTTTTACTCTGGTGGCTCGCGGTTCCCGCGGGCCACGCTCGCCTCTGAAGGGGCTGTTGCAACCCTTTACCCTGCTCACCATCGCCTGGCGCGGCAAGGGCGATCTCAAGAATCTCACCCAGGTCGAGTGCCCCGACCACTCCCTGCGGCTCGGCGGCGATCGCCTCTTCTACGGCCTCTATCTCAACGAGCTGGTCTACTACCTGCTGGAAGCCCACACCCCGTTCCCGGAAGTATTTGACGCCTATGCCCGTGCCATCATGGCGCTGGCCGACGGCGAGACGCCGGAGCTGCCGCTGCGCCGCTTCGAATTCCTGCTGCTGCAGGCGCTCGGCTACGCGGTGGACTTCGAATATGCCGCCGACGACGAGTCGCCGATCCAGCCCGAGCTGCTGTACGGCTTCGAGCGTGAATTGGGCTTTGTCGCTTGCGAGCGGGCGCCGGATCCCCGTACCCTGTTTCTCGGCGCGCACCTGCTGGCCTTTGCCGAGGGGCGCTTCGACAGTCCGCCTCTGCTGCAGGCGGCCAAGCGTTTCAGCCGGCTGGCGCTGCAGCCCTATCTGGGACGGCGCCAGTTGAAGAGCCGGGAGCTGTTTTTGAAGCGACGAAGCAGTCTGGGTTAACCACTTTTCGGTGTTACCCGACATGGCAAGAATGTTACCTAGGTCCGATTACGCTGCGCTAATCGAACCTACAAGCTGATATACGGATATCCGCGCGGTAGCCGCGCAGTCAACAGATGAAGAGTTTCAAGGAGTCCTCAATGAGTGAAATCTATCTGGGTGTGAACATCGATCACATCGCCACCCTGCGCAACGCCCGCGGCACCCAGTACCCGGATCCGGTGCAGGCCGCCTTCGTGGCCGAGCAGGCCGGTGCCGATGGCATCACTGTGCACCTGCGCGAAGATCGCCGTCACATCACCGACCGTGACGTGGAGATCCTGCGCCAGACCATCCAGACCAGAATGAACCTGGAGATGGCGGTGACCGAAGAGATGATCGGCATCGCCTGCCGCATCCAGCCCCACTTCGTCTGCCTGGTACCGGAGAAGCGCACCGAGGTGACCACCGAGGGTGGTCTGGACGTGGCCGGCCAGCTGGACAAGGTGGCTGACGCGGTGGCCCGCCTCTCTGCTGTCGGCGCTCAGGTATCCCTCTTCATCGATGCGGATCCGCTGCAGATCGATGCCGCCGCCGAGAGCGGTGCCCCCTTCATCGAGATCCACACCGGCCGTTACGCCGATGCCACCACCGATGCCGAGCGCAACGCCGAGTTCAAGCGCATCGCCGCCGGTGCCTCCTACGCCGCCGGCAAGGGCTTGAAGGTCAATGCCGGCCACGGCCTGCACTACCACAACGTCAAGGCCATCGCCGCCATCCCCGAGCTCTATGAGCTCAATATCGGCCACGCCATCATCGGCCGCGCCGCCTTCGACGGCCTGGCCAAGGCGGTCAGCGACATGCGCCTGCTGATGCAGGAAGCCCGTCAGGGGATCTGAGCTGTCGGCAGGGGCTGAGCCCCGCGGCACGAAGAGAAAAGGGACGCCACGGCGTCCCTTTTTGTCAGGTCAAACTTGTGGTCCGGGATCAGGATTTTTCTGCAGCAGCGGGTTTGGTTCCCGCCGGGGTCAGCTCCAGGGTAATCAGTTCCAGCGGAGCCAGCGTGATGAGGCGGGGGGCATCGAGGGTGGCCGGCACGCTGGCATTGCTGCCATAGCGTGGCTGCACCGTGAAGCGGGTGGCCTCGCCCACCGAGATCTCCAGCTGGCGCTGAGGCTCCAGCAGGAATGTCTGCGGCTGGCTGGAGGGGTTGCGCAGGGTGATGAAGGCGCGGCTCGGACTCCAGGCCGCCCAGCCATACACCGCCAGCAGGGTGGGGTCGCCGCCGATCCAGTGGCTGTCGAACAGCACTGCCTGGTTCTGCTGTGACCAGAGTGCGGCCTTGGCCAGCAGGTCCCAGTTCTGGCCGCTCAGCAGTTCCGGCGTGAGATAGAGCTCCTGCAACTGGGTGCCGGTGGCGAAATAGCTCCAGGCCTGATCGGCGAAGTCTTGCGGTGACTGCCGATCCAGATGCTTGGCCTGTTTGGCATAGACCAGCCCGTGCAGCATCAAGGAGTTGAGCGGGAACAGGGGGCCGTTCTTGACGATGGAGCGATAGGTCTCGGCATCCCGGTAGGTGATCCACTGCTGTACCCTGGAGCCGGGTCCGTAGAAGTTGATGTCATCGCCGCCGCGCCAGATGGAGTCGGCAAAGAACAGCCAGGCGGGGGAGGCGGTGGTGCCGGTGGTCAGGTTGATGAACACCTTCGGATTGGCGGCCCGGGCATCCGCAATCAGATGGATGGCGGCATCGAAGTCGCTGGTGAACCGGCTCCCCTCGATCAGCTTGTCCGCATTGCCGGTCCCGTCGAACTTGAAGTGGGTGACCCCCTGATCCTTGATGAGCGAGATCACCTTTTGGTGGAAGTTCTGGTAGTAGACCGGGCCGGAGAGGGCGAACTTGCCATCGCTCAGCTCATAGCCGAACTCGGCGGCATGGGAGACCCGCTCATCCCTTGGCTTGTTGTAGCCACCCCAGGGGGAGAGCCAGATCCCGAGCTGGGCATGGTAGCGTTCGGCCGCACGCTTGAGCTTGCTGAAGCCGTTGGGGAAATCCTTGCTGAAACCCCAGTTGCCCCGTCGATCGTCCCAGCCGTCGTCAAACAGAAAGCCGTTCATGGGCACGCCGCGCCGGCTGATCAGCGCCTCGCCGAACTGATCGATGCGCTTGAGTGCCTCGGCCTCCGTGTAGGGATTGAAGAAGCCGATGTCGAGCCAGGAGTTGTAATGCAGATAGGGGGCGTAGGGACGGTCGCGGGCCTCGTTGAGGAAGCGGTTGAAGTCGCGCCTGAGCTGACCCTCGCCAAAGGTGCCGACATAGGTGCGATAGCTGAGCGGCTTGCCCTCGGCGAGCGGCAGCTTGAGCGGGATCAGCTGGCTGACGCCACCCTCGTAGGCCCGGGTATTGACCAGCGGATTCTGGGGGGTAATGAAGAAGCTGTCGCTGACGATGGGCGAGCTGTTGATGGCGCCATAGACAAACGGCGCCTGGGAGTGGAAGGGAAGCATGGAGAAGCCGTTGATCTTTTTGCCGTTCTTGAGGGTGTCGAGGGCAAAGTCGATGCTGGCGTAGCGCTTGTCCCGGCCCAGCCGGATGGCGCTCTTGACCACGAAGTCGGCATTTTCCAACGCCATCTCGATCCGGTCGTCGCTCTTGGTAAATGCGGTGACCTTGAAATCGGCGGAGGGGGTCAGCCGATCATCCGTCCCCTTGATGTCGAACAGGTTGTCAGAGCGAATGAGATCGCCGTTGGCGGTATTGGTGAAGGTCAGTTCCCGGAACTTGCCGGCATCGGTTTCGACCTTGATACGGTACTGGTCACCCTCCAGCGACAGGGTTTCTGCCTGGGCGAAGGGGCTCAGCATGAGCAGCAGCGTCATGGCGGTACGTGCGTGCATGGTTGTCTCCATGTGTTGATTTGAGTCAGATGTGAGTCGGCAGAACCTCGCCTGTGATACCGGGATGGAGGCGGGCTCGCCGCAGCGGGCCCGGCTCGGGGATTACAGCTTGCCGTCGCTCATGCACATGCGGATCTTGGCGGCGACTACCTCCTCCATGGCGGCCATGGCGGGCACCAGATACTGGCGCGGGTCGCTGGCGTCGGGGTGGGAGGCCAGGAACGCCTTCATGGCGTCGGAGAAGGCGATCTTGAGCTCGGTGGCCACGTTGACCTTGCACACCCCGAGCTCGATGCAGCGGCGCACGTCCCGGTCGGGAATGCCGGAGGCGCCGTGCAGCACCAGCGGCACCGCTACCCTGGCCCGGATGGCGGCGAGGCGCTCGAAGTCCAGGCGCGGCTCCTCCTTGTAGAGGCCGTGGGCCGTGCCGATGGCGACGGCCAGGGAGTCGATGCCGGTGCGCGCCACGAACTCGGCTGCCTTGTCCGGGTCGGTCAGATGGGCGTTGGCGGCGTCCACGATGAGGTCATCCTCCTGGCCGCCGAGCTGGCCCAGTTCGGCCTCCACACTCGCCCCCATGCGGTGGCAGAAGGTGACGACCCGCTGCACCTTGGCGACGTTCTCCTCGAACGAGAGGTGGGAGGCGTCGATCATGGCGGAGTGGATGCCGGCCTCGACCTTGTAGTGGATATCCTGTTCGTCCTCGTGGTGGTCCAGATGCAGTACCAGCGGAATGCGGTACTGTTGGGCGGCCGAGGCGCAGATGGAGACCAGGTACTCGACCCCGGCGTGGCGGTAGGTACCCGGTGTGGCGGCCAGGATCACCGGGGAGTTCAGTTTGGCGGCGGTGCGGGCCACCACCTCGACGGTCTCCAGGTTGTGGATGTTGAAGGCGGGCACCGCATAGCCGCGGCGCTGGGCATCTTTAAGCATTTCGTGGGACGAGATCAGATACATGAGGACTCCTTGGCACCCTGGCGGGCACCAGCTTCAGGGAAAGAGAGCGGGGCAGGGGCGGGGAGGATCTCCCGGCTGGCCACCCAGATGTGTTGTTGATTGAGTTCCGCGGTCAGGGCGAGCAGGTTGGCCTGCTTGCCGACGGCCAGCGAGCCGAGGCGATGTTCCATCCCCAGCATCCGGGCCGGTGCCAGCGAAGCCATGCGGATGGCCTCCTCCAGCGGTACGCCGGCCAGCTGCACCATGTTGCGCACGGCGCCGAGCAGGGTGAGGGTGCTGCCCGCCAGGCCGCCGGTGTCGGTGCGCACCACCCCGTCCTTCATCTCCACCCGGTAGTCGCCGAGCAGGTAGTGACCGTCCGGCATGCCGGCGGCGCGCATGGCATCCGTGATGAGCAGCAGGCGATCCCTGGCGCAGCAGTGACAGAGCCTGAGCACGCTCGGATGGACGTGGTGGCCGTCGGCGATGAGCTCCAGCCAGGCGGTGGGATGCACCATGCCGGCTCCCACCATGCCGGGCTCCCTGTGGTGCAGGCCGCGCATGCCGTTGAAGCAGTGCACCAGCCCGGAGGCTCCCGCCGTCAGTGCCGCCATGGTGGTGTCGTGGTCGGCGGCGGAGTGACCCAGCATCACTCGGATGCCGGCCTGCTTGAGATGACGGATGGCGGCCAGCGCCCCGGCCTTCTCGGGGGCGAGGGCGACCACTTTCAGGGTGCCTCGTGCCACCTGTTGCAGCCGGTCGAGCTCCGCCAGATCCAGCTCCCGGAACAGGGCCGGATCATGGGCCCCCTTGTTGTCCGGGGTAAAATAGGGCCCCTCCAGATAGCTGCCGAGCAGTTGCGCGCCCGGCAGGGGACTGGCCATGGCATCGGCGATGCGACCCAGGGTGCTGAGGATGGCGGGCAGCGGGGCGGTGACCGTGGTGGCGAGGAAGGCGCCCACCCCCTCTGCCGCCTTGGCAAGGGAGAGGCGGGCCAGGGCGTCGGCCGCCTCATCCATCACGTCGACGCCGGCCCCGCCGTGGACATGGCCATCGATGAGGGCGGGCACCAGCAGCTCGACCTCCCTCACCGGGTCGTCGGCCGGGATGGGGTCGATGGCGGTGATGACGCCCCCTTCATGGGCCAGTACCTGATGTTCCCGCCAGCCCTGCTCGGTCAGCAGGCGGCGGGCGCGGATCCGCTCTGCCATCTAGATCCCCTCCTCCGCCAGCGTCTCGGCCCGCTCGCGCGCCAGCTCGTCCACCAGGCTGGTGAGGCCGCGATGACCGCAGCACAGCGCCTGTTCGCGAAACTGGGACGGGGTCAGCTCGCCGCGCTCCATCACCATCTCCAGCAGCAGCTGCAGATTGGTGCCGGTGACTACCTCCCGCCCGGGCTGGCGCAGCGCCAGGGTGGAGGCGACCCGAAACGGGGTTCCCCCCAGCAGGTCGGTCAGAAAGACCACCCCATCCCCTCGCTCAACCTGGGTCAGGGCGGTTTCGCACTGATCCTGCAGCAGGGCCGTGGTGGAGGACTCGGGAAAGTCGATGGCGACCACCGCCTCCTGCTCGCCGAGGATCTGCAACATGGCCTGTTCCATGCCGCTGGCGAAGCCGCCGTGTCCGCAAATGATGATGCCCAACATAATCTGTTCCTTTACAGCAAAGGGCCGGCCTGGTGCCGGCACCGGATTAGAGGAAGCCTGCAAACTTGCCGATGATGCCGAGCACGACCGTGATGACGATGAGGCGCAGCGGACTCCAGCCGCGACGGATCAGCCCATACATGGCCAGGGTGTAGAGCAGCGGCAGGAAGGCGGGCATCAGCTTGTCGAGCACGTCCGCCTGCAGCTTCACCACCGCATCGCCGGCGGTGATCTCCAGGGTGGTGCCGAGCCGCACATAGGTGGCGACCAGGGCGCCGATCACCGTCATGCCGACGATGGAGGCGGCATGGCCCACCTTGCGGGTGTTGGCCTTGATGAGCGGAATGGCGGCCACCCCCATGCGGTAGGCGTAGTGCGCCAGCCCGAAGCGCAGGCCGAAGTGCACCAGGTTGAACAGCAGGAAGAAGACCACAGCCCCCATGATGGAACCCTGCAGGGCCAGGTCGGCGCCGATGCCGCCGCAGATGGGCAGCAGGGTGAGCCAGAACATGGCATCGCCGATCCCGCCTAGCGGGGCACCGACCGCGATCTTGGTGCTCTGGATGCTGTTGACGTTCTGCTTGGAGCGCTCCATCGCCAGCACTATCCCCATCACGAAGGTGACCAGGAAGGGGTGGGTGTTGAAGAAGCCCATGTGCCCCTTCATCGCCCGGGAGAGATCCTTGGGGTTGCTGTGGATCTTTTGCAGGGCCGGCAGCAGGCCGTAGAGCCAGCCGGAGGCCTGCATCCGCTCGTAGTTGAAGGAGGCCTGCAGCAGCAGGGAGCGCCAGGCGAAGCGGTTGATGTCCTGGCGGGTCAGCTCGGCCCCGAGTTGCTGATCTTCGTAGACGTCGTCGGAGACGGTGCGGGTCGGTTGCGGCTCGGCCGCCTGGGTCAGCCGGGTAGCGGTGTTGTTAGATGCCATCTTCAGTTTCCTCCTGGATGGGGCGGGCTTGTGGCGCCGGGTCCTTGCGCATGAAATCGATCAGAGCCATGGCCAGGGCGGCCGCGGCGATGGCCAGCACTGGCAGCTTGAGCCAGGCGGCGGCAACAAAACCGAGGATGAAGTAGGGGATATAGACGTTCTTCATCATGATCTTGAGCAGCACGGCGAAGCCGATGGCGGGCATGATGCCGCCGGCGACGCCGAGGCCGTCGATGAGACGGGCGGGCAGCACGTCGATGGCGCTCTTGGCGTGTTCGGCCCCGAAGTAAGTGGGCAGGAAGGCGCACAGGAAGTAGAAGGAGCCGAGCGCCAGCAGCGCCAGGTAGTTGACCCGCTCGATGCCGCGCACATCCCCCTGTTCTGCCATCCGGTCACAGCGGGACATGACCCCCGACATCACCGAGAAGAGGAAGGTGATCCCCATCTGGACCGCCACCGCGAACGGCACTGCGACCCCGACCGCCACATCCGGCTTGACCCCGGTGGTGATGGCGAAGGTGGCGCCGACTATGGTGCCGATGATGACGTTGGGCGGTTGCGCCCCCGCCAGCGGGGCCAGCCCCATCCAGACCAGCTCCAGGGTGCCGCCCACCAGAATGCCGGTGGGCAGGTCGCCGAGGATCAGGCCCACCAGCGGGCCCAGTACCACGGGCCGGTGGAAGTGGGTCAGGCCGTTGAACAGGTCAAGCCCGGCGAAGAACGCCAGCATGCCCAGCAAGAGCCCTTGCAACAAACTGATTTCCATCACAATTGTCCTTAATCAGATGAGGTTGAAAATGTCCTGTGCCGGTTCGGTCGGCACCCCCTGGACAAAGCAGGTGACGTGGGCGTCCTGCAGGGCGCGAAACGCCGCTATGTCCGACTCGTCCACCGATACCGTCTTGTGGATCTGACGCTTGCCGTCGGCGTAGTGCATGTTGCCGACGTTGATGCGGGGGATGGGCACCCCGCCCTCCACCAGGGTGCGAAAGTCCGCCGGACTCTTGCACACCAGCAGGATCTTCTGGCGATCGGCGGCCTTGCCGATGTTGTCGATCACCTTCTGCAGCGGCCAGAAGCGCACTGCGATGCCCTCTGCCAGCACCATCTCCATCAGGTTCTGCTGGATGGGGTCCTCTGCGACTTCGTCATTGGCCACCAGCACCAGATTGGCGCCGGCGAAGCCGACCCATTGCACGCCGACCTGACCGTGGATCAGGCGCTCGTCGATACGGCTCAGCACTATGTTCGGCATCAGACGCCTCCTTGCTGGTTGAACGGATAGATGTTGACCCCCTGCACGACCCGGTTGACCCGCCCGCTCGGGCAGGGGTTGTCCGGGGTGATGCCCAGCACCAGCGCGGTGTGGAAGGCGTAGTACTGGGCGTAGAGCAGGTAGCAGAGCGCCAGCTCGGCGTCGTCACCGTTGAGGGGGATGGGCAGATAGATGTGTTCGCCGGCGCTGATGAGCGGATCCGGCCGGTCGGCCAGGGCGACCACCCGGGCGGCATGGCCGTCCTGGCGCAGCTCGCCGAGCAGGTCCAGGTCGTACTGGCGGGTATAGGGATCGTTGGACACCAGCAGCACGATCAGGGTCTGCCGATTGATGGCCGACTTGGGCCCGTGGCGAAAGCCGGTGGGGGAGTCGTGCATGGCCATCACCTGGCCGGCGGTGAGCTCCAGTAGCTTGAGGGCTGCCTCCTGGGCCACCCCCTGCAGGCTGCCACTGCCAAGGTAGATGACCCGCTCCGGCAACGGCCGATCCCACTCGGGCACCTTCAGTTCGGCCTGGGGCAGGATGGCGTCCCCCAGCGCGATGAGCGGCTGGCTGGCGATCGGGTTGAACTGGCGCGGCAGGAATACCGCCAGGCAGCTCAGCATCATGCTGGTCAGGCTGCTGGTCATGGCGAAGCTGCGGTCGTGGGTCTGGGGCGGCATCAGCAGCGCCAGGGAGCGGGCATCCTTCTGACAGCGGCGATAGAGTTCCCCCTCACCGTTGCAGGTCAGCACCAGGTGGTGGCACTCGCTCAGCAGCTGGCTGGCCAGCTCCACTGCCGCCACGCTCTCCGGGCTGTTGCCGGAGCGGGCGAAGGAGATGAGCAGGGTCGGGCAGTCCTGTGCCAGGTATTCGCCCGGATCGGTGACGATGTCGGTGGTGGCGATCGCCTCGAAGCGGCCGTTGAGGCGGGCACTGAGATAGGGGGCGAGGGCGCGGCCGGCAAAGGCAGAGGTGCCGGCTCCGGTCAGGATCACCCGCAGGTTGCCCCGCGACAGCAGGGGCAGCAGGAAGCGCTCTATGGTGGCGCGGCACTCCTCCACCATGGTGAGGGTCTCCCGCCAGGTGGCGGGTTGCTGGCGAATTTCACGGGCGGTGGCCAGGCCGTTGGCCGACCGCAGCGTCTCTTCTGGATAACCAAGGATCATCTCTACAACTCCTTATACAACCGGGGTCAGCCGGGAGTGGCTGGCGGGGACGGCGCTGCAGGCCGCCGCGTATTGGCGCAGCACCTCCTGCACCTGATCGAGAATGAGGTCGTGAACCCGGGGCGACAGCGTGCCCTGGCGCACCTTGCGGTATTGCAGCGGCAGGTGCTGGCTGAGCAGTGGCAGGGGAATGGGTTCGGCGGCCAGGTTGGCCAGCAGCCGGGCGTAACAGTCATCGACCCGGCTGTCGGGCCAGTAGTAGCGAATGCGATCGGAGTAGCTGTAGCCGCGGGCCAGCCGGCACTCGTTGGGGCTGCCCTGATAGTGGCTGCGCCAGAAGTCGGGGCGATCCAGCATGGTCTCTTCCAGTACCTGGCGCAGGCCCGAGCAGGCCTTGGCCACTACCAGCTCCTCCTCAATGGCGGCAAGGGCAAACAGCGCCTCGCGCAGGGCAAAGGTGAGGGCGGGGCCGACCTTGAGGATGGCGAAGTGATCGCGGACCAGCTGGCGGTAGGCGTCCGGGGTCTGGTAATCGGTGGAGTGGGCCTCGAACACCAGATGGGGATAGGCCTCGATCATCCGGCTCAAGGGGGCAGCCCGCTCGGGACGGTAGTCGATGACGTGGGTGTGGTCGAACTCCACGCCGGGCTGCACCACCAGACCGATCACCCGCGGCCAGAGCTGGGCCAGTCCGGCCTGCTCGAAGGCCTGCTGGTGGGCGGCCAGGGTATGGCGCGCCGCCTCCGGCGTGGTGACAGCCAGCTCGGCCAGCTCTTCGTGGGCGCCGCCCGGTACCGGCACTTCGGTGCCAATCACATAGATCAGGTCGCTGTGGCCAAACTGCCGGATGGCGGTCTGCTCGGCCACGTTTGCCAGCCGGGCGGCACGCACCGCCACCAGCTCGTCGGTCAGCGGCACCGGATCCCCCTGGCAGGACATGCTGCAGTCGAGGTGGATCTTCTTGAAGCCAGCCGCGACATAGCTGGCGATGAGATCCTCGGCGTGGGCCATGGCCTGTGCGGTGGGCTCGCTCTGCCAGCGGTTGGGGCCGAGGTGATCCCCACCCAGTACCAGCCGCTGCACGGGAAAGTCGCACTCGGCGGCGAGCCGGTGCAGCAGGTCGCGAAAATCGGCCGGCGTCATGCCGGTGTAGCCGCCAAATTGATCCACCTGATTGGAGGTGGCCTCGACCAGCAGCAGCTGATCCCCTTGCGCCGCCAGTCGCAGGGCCGCCTCCAGTACCAGCGGATGGGCGGAGCAGACGGCGTAGATCCCGACCTGCTCCCCCTGCTTGTGTTGTGCGACCAGATCCAGCATTGATTTCATTTCCCTCTTCCTCTTGGCCTGAACAAGATGCTTTGCTTTCGATATCTTTCTTTACCCTAGGCGTACGGCGTTCGAAACGAAATAAAAGCGTGTTCACATCTTGAGCAAGATCACAAAAAGAAATGAATCGAAAGTGTTGTGGCTGTTTTAGGGCGTCTGACGGCACTTTTCAATTCAATGAAAGCTTGATTTGCCATCGAGGCTGAGTGTTAATAGGGAAACGTAACGAAGTGAAAGCTCTACTTTCACCACAGGACTCCGGCAGAGAGACTATGCAAATCACCGAAAAGAGCGTGCTCGGCACCAGCGAGCGACGGGAGCGCATCATTCAGCAGCTGCGCAGCAATGGCAGCGTTCAGGTCAACGAGCTGGCCGGCCACTATCAGGTCTCCACCGTCACCATCCGCAACGATCTGGCATTTCTGGAGAAACAGGGGGTGGCGGTGCGCGCTTACGGCGGCGCCCTGTTGTGTGAATCCGGCCAGCCGGTGGCCGAACGCACCATCGCCGACAAGAGCGTGCTCAACACCCCGGTCAAACAGCGCATCGGCGCCATGGCGGCGAGCCTGGTGCAGCCCGGTTGCCGCCTCATTCTCGACTCGGGCACCACCACCCTGGAGGTGGCACGCCACCTGCGCGATCACCAGGAGATAGTGGTGATGACCAACGGCATGAACGTGGCGAATGCCCTGCTGGAGGCGGAAGGGGTGGAACTGCTGATGACGGGCGGCCACCTGCGCCGCAAGTCGCTCTCCTTCTACGGCGCCCAGGCGGATCTCTCCTTGCAGAACTATCACTTCGATCTGCTGTTTCTCGGGGTGGATGGCATCGATCTGGAGCGCGGCGTCAGCACCCATCATGAAGACGAGGCCAGGCTCAACCGCTGCATGTGCCACGTGGCCGAGCGGATCATCGTCGTGACCGACTCCAGCAAGTTTGGCCGGCTGAGCCTGCACAAGATCATCGATACCCGGCGCATCCACACCCTGATCACCGACGACGCCATCGCGGCCGAGACTCTGGCCGGTCTGCGTCAGGCCGGGATAGAGGTGCTGCTGGTGGAGGCCTGAGTCGGCACTCGATGGAGAATGCGAAAGAGGGACGCCGCGGCGTCCCTCTTTCGTGGTCGGGGGCAAAGGTCAGCGTTGCTCGGGAAAGTAACGCTCGAGCAGGGCAGTGAGGATGGCCTGGCTCTCGGCATCCGCTTCACCGCTGACCAGGGCGGACCGAAAGTGGAGCTGGAAGGCGCGCATGGCGGCGCGGCTCTGCTCGTCCCAGTTGCCGCTCGGGGCGATGCCGTAGCCGTAGCGGGCCAGCCGTTGCTGCCAGCCGAGGGCATCCCAGGCCGGCGCCGGCTGCTGGCGCAATTCGGCCAGCCGGGTTTCGTCGGGCCAGGCTCCCACCCCGTAGTGCAGGGCCAGCTCGCGCCAGGGGAAGTGGGGGCCGGGATCCTGCTTGCGCTCGGGGGCGACATCGCTGTGGGCCAGCACCTGGGTGGGGGGGATCTGGTAGCGCTCGACCAGCTTGCGGGTGAGGGCACCGAGGGCGGCAATTTGTGCCTGGGTGTAGGGCTGCCAGCGACGCTGGTGGGCGGGTAGCAGCTCATCTTCCGGCGGATAGCCGAGGTTGACGATCTCGATGCCGAGCGAGCTGGCGTTGAGCCCCGCATATTGATGCCAGCGACTGCGCCCGGCATGCCAGGCGCGCTGGCCGTCGGGCACCAGCTGGTAGACCGGCAGCGGCCGCTCATCGGTATCACGCGGGATCAGGTAGTGGGCGCTCACCTGATGGGCCGGCTCGGTCAGCAGGCGCAGGGAGTGGCCATCGTCTTCATCCGTGTAGTGCAGGATCAGAAAGGCGATGCGCTCGTTCTGGCTGGCGCTCTGATAGTCGTTGTTGAGCCGATAGGGGGCGGGCTGGCAGGCGCAGAGCAGCAGGGCGAGGCAGAGCGCAAACCCGTGGCGACGGGTGCCCGGGAGGTGAATACCCAGTTGCCATGGCCGGCGCCACCCACCGGCCGCCTGCTGGCGGGATGACGGTGAGTGCAGACGCCGGCCCATGGTTCAGCCGCGATACTTGGCGGTGAGACCGATGAGGAAGTTGCGCAGGATCTGATCCCCGCAATCCTGATAGTGCTTGTGGTCCCGTGAACGGAACAGGGCGCTCAGCTCGGACTTGGAGAGGTTGAAGTGGGCCAGCTTGAGGGTGCCCAGCATGTCCTCTTCCTTGAAGTTGAGGCCGATGCGCAGCTTGCGCAGGATCATGTTGTTGTTGATCCGGTTCGGGATCACCTGGGCCGGCGCATCTTCCCGTGCACCGCGGCGCACCAGGATGAAGCCGTCGAGGAACTGGCTCAGGGCCGAATCCGGACAGGCGGCAAAGCCCGCTTCCTGCTCTTCCCCTTCCTCCGCCTCTTTGATCAGCCAGCCGTGCAGCTGGGCATGGGTGACGGTCAGGTTGCCCTTGGCAAACATGTCGACCATCTGGTCGTTGCTGATGCTGAGGGCGTAGCGCAGGCGGCGCAAAATATCGTTGTTGGTCATGTCGACTCCTGTGGAAACGGCGCAACTTTACCATCTGGCGGGGCCCGCGTCAGAAAAAGCGGGTTGCCCGGTTCAGGATAGATAGCGTGGTGCCTCCTGGCGTACCTGCTCCATCGCATCCTGCAGCTCCAGCAGCTCGGGCTCGAGTTCGGCCACCGGCACCCCGTCGCGCAGCTGCTGCTCCAGCTGGGAGAGCAGCCGTTGCAGGCCGGGGACGCCGGAATAGGCGCAGCCGCCATTGAGGCGATGGAGCTGGGCCAGCACCTCGCTATCCTCCACCTGGCCGGCAAGCGCCGCCTCCAGCACCGGATCCACCTCGTCGAAACTGGCCATCAGCATGGTCAGCATCTCTTTGGCGAGATCCAGCTTGCCCGCCGCCTGGCGCACCGCCAGCGCCCAGTCGATCTGCTGGCTGGCGTGATTCTGGTGGCGACGATGGGCGAAGTCGGTGATGAGCTTGGCCAGCATGGCCTCGTCGATGGGCTTGGCCAAGTAGTCGTCCATGCCCTGGCGGATCAGCCGCTCCCGCTCGCCGGGAATGGCATGGGCGGTGACCGCGACGATGGGCGTCTCGGTGTTGAGCGACTGGCTGCGAATCGCCTGGGTGGCGCTGATGCCGTCCATGATCGGCATCTGGATATCCATGAAGATGATGTCGAACGGCTGGCTCTGGGCCAGTCTGACCGCCTCCTTGCCGTTCTTGCACACCACCACCTGGCTCACCATCTCCTTGAGCATGGCGGCAATGAGCTTGAGGTTGGCGGCGTTGTCGTCCACCGCCAGCACCTTGATCTCCTGCACGCTGCGCGGGGAGGGGGCCGGCAGCGGAGCGCTGCGGACCGCCTCGGGGGAGAGCAGGGCATGCAGCAGCTTGCGATGGTTGATGGGTTTGGAGAGGCAGTGCTGGGCGCCGTGGGCCAGCATGGCCTCGTAGAGCGAAGGCTCGTGGCTGCTGAGCAGCACTATGGTGTTCTGCTGGCGATCCAGCCCGTCGAGGCGCGCCACCACCTGCTGCGGGCTGTGCTGGGTGCCGCTGCCGATGATCACCATGTCCTGGCTGCTCATTTCGGGCCAGGGGGCGTCGCTGGCGAGGGATTGCACCTCCAGCTGCCACTCCGCCAGCAGGGCGCAGAGGGCCGAGTGGCTGAAGGGATCCGGCTCCAGCAGCCAGACCCGCTTGCCCTGGATGCGATCCAGCGGCAGCTTGTCGGTCTGGGGCAGGGGAGAGACCTCCAGATCCAGGCTGAAGGAGAAGACAGATCCCTTGCCGAGCTCCGATTCGAACCGGATCTGGCCACCCATCTGCTGCACCAGTTTCTGGGTGATGACGAGGCCCAGGCCGGTGCCGCCATAGCGGCGGGAGATGGAGGAGTCGGCCTGGTTGAAGGCCTGGAACAGCTGGCGTTGCTGCTCTTCCGAGATGCCGATGCCGGTGTCGCGGATCAGTACGTTGAGCCGCACCTTGCTGCCGCTGGCACTGCCGATCTGTTCGATGCGCACATCCACGTTGCCGTGTTCGGTGAACTTGATGGCGTTGCCGGTGAGGTTGGTCAGTACCTGCTGCAGGCGCATGGGGTCGCCGGTGAGGTAGTCCGGCACCTCGGCATCCACCTGCAGGGAGAGCTCCAGCTGCTTGTCGTGGGCGCTGGGGCCGAGCAGGTGCATGGTCTCGTTGAGGGTGTCGCGCAGGCTGAACGGGATGTGCTCCAGCTGCAGCTTGCCCGCCTCCAGTTTGGAGAAGTCGAGGATGTCGTTGATGATGCCGAGCAGGTTGCGAGCCGACTTCTCGATGGTCTGCATGTAGTCGGTCTGGCTCGGAGTCAGGCTGGTCTTGAGCAGCTGGCGGGTAAAGCCGATGACCCCGTTGAGCGGGGTGCGCAGCTCGTGGGACATGTTGGCGAGGAACTCCGACTTGACCCGCGCCGCCTCCTGCGCCCGCTTCTTGGCCATGTCGAGCTCGACGTTCTGGATCTCGATCTGCTCCAGCGTCTCGCGCAGGTCGGAGGTGGCCTGATCGATGTTCTGCTGCATCTCCTCGTGGTATTCCGAGAGCGCCTTGGCCATGGCGTTGATGCCGTTTTTCAGCATGTCCAGCTCGCCGGTGAGCTGACCGCTGACCCGGGTATCGAGCCGCCCCTCCCTGATCTTGTGCACCGCCTGCACCATGTCGGTGATGGGCTGGGTCACGCTCTTGACCAGTCTGAAGCCGAACAGAGTACTGAAGGCGATGCCGATGAGCACCATGATCACCGCGAAGAAGGTGTCGCGGTATTGCAGGATCATGGCCCGGTCGGTGGTCATCTGCATGGAGATGTAGCCGATCATCGGCGGCTCCACGTCGCTCGGCAGCGGGAAGCCGTCCATGCTGGTCTCGGCCTGGATCGGGGTGCGCAGTATGATGTCGTCGCCATAGAGGGTGACGCTGGTGAGCTCGGGGATCTGGCTGCCGTCCGGCAGCCGCAGCCGGGTGAAGTCCCTGTGGTAGTTGGACGTCACGAACAGCTGGTTGTCCTGGGTAAAGACGGCGATGGACTTGATGAGCGGCGAGTTCTTGCGGTGAGTGAGGCCGATCAGCCGCTTGAGCGACTCGCGGCTGTGCTGGGTCATCCCGTATTCGCTGGCGATGGCCAGCGGCTCTATGATGTTGATGCCCTGATCGATGAGGTTGTTTTCCAGCTGCTGATAGCGGTGGAAAGTGAAATAGCCGGCCATCAGGCCGCCGATGATCAGGGTCGGCAAGATGGTAAAGGCCAGCACACGCGCCCGAAGGCCGTATTTGGTCATGCGGATGGTCCCCCGATGAGCAGGGTTGGCAATGGCGTAAACGAGCGGGAGCGGGCCCACAGGCCGTATTTGGTCATACTATTATTCTTGTGGGACAATAGCCTGCTGCAGATTCCACAATCATGACATAGCCACCTATAGGCACCAAGTTTTATGGCCCAGTTTTTCAAGCCCCAAAAGAAATCCACCCAGCCCCAACGCATTGAATTTACGGTAGACAGCCTGGATCACCACTGCGTCGGGATCGGCCGCCACCAGGGCAAGGCGATCTTCATCGAAGGGGCGCTGCCCGGTGAGCAGGTCAAGGCCCGCATCCTCGAAGACAAGAAGCAGTATGCCCACGCCGCCCTGCAACAGGTGGTGACCCCGGCGGCCAATCGCATCGCCCCCTTCTGCAGCCACTACCGCGAGTGCGGCGGCTGCAGTGCCCAGCACCTGGCCGAAGGGGATCAGCGCGCCGCCAAGGAGGCCGGACTGGTCAGCCTGTTCAAGCGGCTCGGCAACATCCAGCCTCCGGCGCTCGAGCCCGTGCTGGGCGGAGAGTCCCGCGCCTATCGCCGGGTCTGCCGGCTGGCCATCAAGTTCGACAAGAACGGCCGCTGCACCCGGGTGGGCTTTCGTCGTCGCCAGTCGAACGATCTGGTGGAGATCGGCGGTTGCCCGGTGCTGGCCGAGCCGCTCTCCGTGCTGATCAGCCCGCTGCGCGAGTGCCTCAACCGCCTCAAGAGCCAGCGCGAGCTGGGCCATGCGGAGCTTATCCAGGCCGAGCAGGGGATCCTGATGCTGCTGCGCCATACCGGTCGGCCGACCGAGGCGGATCGGGCGCAGCTGATCGAGTTTGCCAAGACGCAGGGGATCGACCTCTATCTGCAGGCGGCCGACGAGCAGATTGAGCCGCTGCACCAGCAGTTTGCCCCCTCCTATTCGCTGGATGGCCTGTCTCTTGCATTCGCACCCGGTGACTTCATTCAGGTCAATGCGCCGGTCAACCAGCGCATGGTGGAGCAGGCGCTCTCCTGGCTGGAGGCGGGCAAGGATGACAAGGTGCTCGATCTGTTCTGCGGTATCGGCAACTTCACCCTGCCGCTGGCCCGTCAGGCCCGCGAAGTAGTGGGGGTGGAAGGGGAGCTGGCCATGGTGGCGCGCGCCGAAGAGAACGCCCGTCGCAACGGCATCAACAATGCCCGTTTCTACAAGGCGGACTTGAGCGGCGACATCGCCGGCATGTCCTGGGCACGGGAGGGCTTCGATCTGGTGCTGCTGGATCCGGCCCGTCCCGGTGCGTTCGAGGTGATGGAGCATGTCGTGAAACTTTCACCCAGACGGGTGGTCTACGTTTCCTGTAATCCGGTCACCCTGGCGCGCGACAGCCAGGTGCTGGTGAAAGGGGGCTACCGGCTGGTGCGCCTCGGCATGCTCGACATGTTCCCCCACACCGGCCATCTGGAGTCCATGGCGCTGTTCGAGCGCAAGTAACGGGCGCTGCGGGGCAGATGAAACGCTATGGCCAAAGGGGCGTCGGCTCGCCAGGTTGGGTGGCGTCTGCCCGGTCCATAACGCTGTCTGGGCGGCCATGATTGGGGTAATCTAGACCCTCGTAAATCGGCAGGGGCTGGCGGAGAACTCTATTGTCTTTCTTGACAATATGCCTTGAAAACATCTCCGCATATCCCCATTTGAGGCATTCTCATGAGGGGGAGGGGGCGACAGCCTTCGGCCCAATAATTTAAAGGATTGATACCATGGTTGCGGTTCGCGATATTCATTTGAAAGACAACTTCACCCTGGAGGAGTGGGTCAGCTCGCTCACCCTGAGTGACAGTGACAAGGATCAGCTGCGAACCGTCTACCAGTACTGTCTGACGCTCGGTGACGAAGCGCTCACCAACCGCCTGCTGGTCCGCGGGGTCGAGATGGTGGGTATCCTGCTGATGCTCAGCATGGATCTCGGCACCCTCAAGGCCGCCATCATCTACCCCTTCGTCGAAGCCGGTCTCATCAGCCAGGAGCGGATGGACGAGGACTTCGGCCCCAAGATCGCCAAGCTGGTGGAAGGGGTGCTGGAGATGGAGGCCATCCGCTCCCTGCAGACCCTGCACCGCAGCGAAACCTCGCCGGAACAGGTCGACAACGTGCGCCGCATGCTGCTCGCCATGGTCGAGGATGTGCGCGCCGTGGTGATCAAGCTGGCGGAGCGGATCGCCTGCCTGCGGGAAGCGAAGAAGGCGGATGAAGAGACCCGGGTGTTGATGGCCCAGGAGATCACCAACATCTATGCGCCGCTGGCCAACCGGCTCGGCATCGGTCAGCTCAAGTGGGAGCTCGAGGATCTCGCCTTCCGCTATCTGCACCCGGATACCTACAAGCAGATCGCCAAACAGCTCGACGAGAAGCGGCTCGATCGGGAGCGCTACATCCGCGAGTTCGTGCAGTCTCTGCGCGATGCCCTGAAAGAGGCGGGGGTCGAGGCCGAGGTCTACGGCCGGCCGAAACACATCTACAGCATCTGGCGCAAGATGCAGAAGAAGCACCTCGAATTCAACGAACTGTTCGACGTGCGGGCGGTGCGGGTGGTGACCAAGCGGCTGCAGGATTGCTATGCGGCGCTCGGCATCGTTCACACCCACTTCCATCATATTCCCCGCGAGTTTGACGACTACGTCGCCAACCCCAAACCCAACGGCTACCAGTCCATCCACACAGTCGTGGTGGGGCCCGAGGGCAAGACGGTGGAGATCCAGATCCGTACCGACCAGATGCACCAGGATGCCGAACTCGGCGTGGCGGCGCACTGGCGCTACAAGGAAGGGGCTCAGGCTGGTGGCAAGGCCAACACCTTCGAAGACAAGATCGAGTGGCTGCGCAAGCTGCTCGCCTGGCAGGAGGATCTCTCCGAGAGTGGCTCCCTGCTCGAAGATCTGCGCAGTCAGGTGTTCGAGGACAGGGTCTACGTCTTCACCCCGAAAGGGGATGTCATCGACCTGCCGGCGGGCGCCACCCCGCTCGATTTTGCCTATCACGTGCACAGCATGATCGGTCACCGCTGCATCGGCGCCAAGATCGACGGCCGCATCGTGCCGTTCACCTATGCGCTGCAGACCGGCGATCAGGTGGAGGTGATCACCCAGAAGGAGCCGAACCCGAGCCGCGACTGGATGAACCCCAACTCCGGCTTCCTGCGCTCCAGCCGGGCGCGGGCCAAGGTGGCCACCTGGTTCAGAAAGCTGGATCGGGACAAGAACATCGCCGCCGGCAAGGAGCTGCTGGAGAAGGAGCTCGACAGGCACAACCTGACCCTCTCCAAGGTGGACAAGGTGGTGCTGGAGCGCTTCCATGCCGACGAGCTGGAAGATCTGCTGGCCGGCATCGGCAGCGGCGACATCCGCATCAACCAGTTGCTGAACTACCTGGACACCCGCTACAACAAGCCGACGGCGGAAGAGGAAGATCGCCGCCTGCTGGAGAAGCTGGAGCAGAAGGCCAACGTGCCGTTCCGGCCCAAGCCCAAGGATCACATAGTGGTGGAAGGGGTCGGCAACCTGATGACCCACATCGCCCGTTGCTGCCAGCCCATTCCGGGGGACGGCATCCAGGGTTTCATCACCATGGGTCGTGGGGTGTCCATCCACCGCGAGGATTGCGAGCAGCTCAAAGAGCTCTCCCGTCGCAACCCGGAGCGGCTGATCGATGCGGTATGGGGGGAGAACTACTCCGGTGGCTACGGCCTCACCATCCGCATCCTCTCCAATGACCGCTCCGGCCTGCTGCGCGACATCACCACCGTGCTGGCCAACGAGAAGATCAACGTCATGGGGGTGCGTTCGCGCTCCAACGTGCGCGAGCAGACCGCCGAGATCGACATGGAGCTGGAGATTTACAACATCAACGCCTTCAACCGGGCGTTGGCCAAGCTCAGTCAGCTCAACGACGTGATCAGCGCCAAGCGCCTCTGATTGTCGTCAACAACCCACTCGTGACCGACCGCCAGGTCGGTCACTGTTTTCCGAATCAAGAAGCGAATATCCCATGTCCCAACGTTACGACCTGCCTCAGCTGCTCGACATCATGGCCAGATTGCGCGACCCGAACGGGGGTTGCCCCTGGGATCTGAAGCAGAGCTTCCAGACCATAGTACCGCACACCCTGGAGGAGGCCTACGAGGTGGTCGATGCCATCGAAACCCAGGATTGGAACGGATTAAAGGGTGAACTGGGCGATCTGCTGTTTCAGGTAGTGTTCTACGCGCAGCTCGGCAAGGAACAGGGGCTGTTCGATTTCGCCGATATCGTCGATACGGTGAGCGAGAAGCTCGTTCGCCGCCATCCCCATGTTTTCTCCGATGCCGACCTTGGCGACGAGCAGGCGGTGAAGGTGAACTGGGAGGCAGAAAAGGCCAAGGAGCGGGCCGCGCTCGACAAGGAGAGCGTGCTCGACGACATCCCGCTCTCGCTGCCAGCCCTGACCCGCGCCGCCAAGATCCAGAAGCGCTGTGCCACTGTCGGTTTCGATTGGAAGACGCTTGGCCCGGTGGTGGACAAGATCCACGAGGAGATCGACGAGGTGATGGAAGAGGCGCTGATGGCCGACGTGGACGAAGAACGGGTGAGCGATGAGCTCGGCGATCTCTTGTTCGCCACCGTCAATCTGGTGCGCCATCTGGGCAAGGATCCGGAGCAGGTATTGCGGGGCGCCAACGCCAAGTTCGAACGCCGGTTTCGTCAGGTTGAGCAGTTTATCGCCGCAGAAGGGCTGAAAGTGAGCGACTGTTCGCTGGAAAAGCTCGATGCCGCCTGGGACAGGGCCAAGGAAACCGAACAAAGTTGATTTGGCGCAAGATGGGGGCGCCGGGAGCCTGATAGATTTTTGTTCATTGTTTGGGAGAGGGGGTTTTGGTATACTGTTTCCCCGTCCTGCTTCATCCCCGAAGCACCCCTTAAAATTCCCTAAACTTCTTTCAGGTTCAGCATGACGACAAAATATATTTTTGTAACTGGTGGCGTTGTTTCATCCCTCGGCAAAGGCATTGCCGCAGCTTCTCTGGCAGCCATTCTGGAAGCCCGTGGTCTGGATGTGACCATCATGAAACTGGACCCCTATATCAACGTGGATCCGGGCACCATGAGCCCGACCCAGCACGGTGAAGTGTTCGTAACCGAGGACGGGGCCGAGACCGATCTGGACTTGGGCCACTACGAGCGTTTCATCCGCACCAAGATGACCCGCCGCAACAACTTTACCACCGGCCGCATCTATGCCGACGTGCTGCGCAAAGAGCGCCGTGGTGACTATCTGGGCGCTACCATTCAGGTGATCCCGCACATCACCAACGCCATCAAGGAGCGGGTGATTGCCGGTGCCGAAGGCCATCAGGTTGCCATCGTCGAAGTGGGCGGTACCGTGGGCGATATCGAGTCCCTTCCGTTCCTCGAGGCCATTCGTCAGCTGGCTGCCGAAGTGGGTCGCAACAATGCCATGTTCATGCACCTGACGCTGGTTCCTTACCTGGCTGCTGCCGGTGAAGTGAAGACCAAGCCGACCCAGCACTCCGTCAAAGAGCTGCTCTCCATCGGTATCCAGCCAGACGTGCTGATCTGCCGCTCCGACCGTGCCATTCCGGCCGTTGAGCGCGCCAAGATCGCCCTGTTCTGCAACGTGCCGGAGCGCGCCGTCATCTCCATGAAAGACGTCGACTCCATCTACAAGATCCCGGCACTGCTCAAGTCCCAGAATCTGGACTCCTATTTCACCGAGCGTTTCGGTTTGGAGTGCAAGGAGGCCGATCTGGCCGAGTGGGAACAGGTCATCTATGAAGAGGCCAACCCGACTGCAGAAGTGACCATCGGCATGGTCGGCAAGTACGTCTCCCTGCCGGATGCCTACAAGTCCGTCAACGAGGCGCTCAAGCACGGTGGCCTGAAGACCCGTCTGTCCGTCAACATCAAGTACATCGATTCCCAGGACATCGAGACCCGTGGCGCCGAGCTGCTGGAAGGTCTGGACGCGATCCTGGTACCGGGTGGCTTCGGTGAGCGCGGCGTGGAAGGCAAAATTCAGGCGGCCCAGTATGCTCGCGAGAACAAGATCCCCTACCTGGGTATCTGCCTCGGCATGCAGGTTGCCATGATCGAATTCGCCCGCAACGTGGCGGGCATGGAAGGGGCTCACTCTTCCGAGTTCAAGAAGGATTGTGCCTATCCGGTGGTGGGTCTCATCACCGAGTGGGTGGATGACGAAGGCAACGTCGAGACTCGTACCGAGAAGTCCGATCTGGGCGGTACCATGCGTCTGGGTTCCCAGCTCTGCCACCTGGTCGAAGGTTCCAAGGTGCGCCAGATGTACGGCAACCCGACCATTTACGAGCGCCACCGTCACCGTTATGAAGTGAACAACAAGTTGCTGCCGCAGATTGAAGCAGCAGGCCTGAAAGTGACCGGTCTCTCCGCTGACAAGAAGTTGGTGGAAATTATCGAGATCCCGGATCACCCTTGGTTCGTGGCCGCGCAGTTCCACCCGGAGTTCACCTCGACTCCCCGTGATGGCCACGCCCTGTTCGCCGGTTTTGTGAAGGCGGCAGGCGAGTATCAGAAGCGTAATCTGAAGTAATTGAAAATAAATGCGGTTGGGGCCCTGTGCCGCAGCCGCTTTTTTTGGCATATTTTTGTTGTTTTTTTACGAAACCTGAGGAAATACACATGTCCAAGATCGTTAAAGTGATCGGTCGTGAAATCATCGACTCCCGTGGTAACCCGACCGTTGAGGCCGAAGTTCACCTGGAAGGTGGTTTTGTTGGTATGGCAGCCGCTCCGTCTGGCGCGTCCACCGGTTCCCGCGAAGCGCTGGAACTGCGTGACGGCGACAAGAGCCGTTTCCTGGGTAAAGGCGTGCTGAAAGCCCTCGAAGCCGTAAACGGCCCGATCGCTCAAGCTCTGCTGGGTAAAGATGCCAAGGACCAGGCCACTGTCGACCAGATCATGATCGACCTCGACGGTACCGAGAACAAATCCAAGTTCGGCGCCAACGCCATCCTGGCTGTTTCCCTGGCCAACGCCAAAGCTGCCGCTGCTGCCAAAGGCATGCCGCTGTACGCCCACATCGCCGAGCTGAACGGCACCCCGGGTGTCTACTCCATGCCGCTGCCGATGATGAACATCATCAACGGTGGTGAGCACGCCGACAACAACGTCGACATCCAGGAGTTCATGATCCAGCCGGTTGGCGCCAAGACTCTGAAAGAAGCTGTCCGCATGGGCGCTGAAGTGTTCCACAACCTGGCCAAAGTGCTGAAGTCCAAGGGCTACAACACTGCCGTTGGTGACGAAGGTGGTTTTGCTCCGAACCTGAAATCCAACGCCGAAGCGCTGGAAGTGATCGCCGAAGCCGTTGCCGCTGCCGGTTACAAACTGGGCACCGACATCACCCTGGCCATGGACTGCGCTGCTTCCGAGTTCTACGACGCAGAGAAGAAAGAGTACAACCTGAAAGGCGAGGGTCGTGTCTTCACCTCCAACGGTTTCTCCGACTTCCTGGCTGACCTGACCACCAAGTTCCCGATCGTCTCCATCGAAGATGGCCTGGACGAATCTGACTGGGACGGTTTCGCTTACCAGACTGCTGAACTGGGCAAGAAAATCCAGATCGTGGGTGACGACCTGTTCGTAACCAACACCAAGATCCTGAAGCGCGGCATCGACAACGGCATCGCCAACTCCATCCTGATCAAGTTCAACCAGATCGGTTCCCTGACCGAAACTCTGGCTGCCATCAAGATGGCCAAAGACGCTGGCTACACTGCCGTCATCTCCCACCGCTCCGGTGAGACCGAAGACGCTACCATCGCCGACCTGGCCGTTGGTACCGCTGCTGGCCAGATCAAGACCGGTTCCATGAGCCGTTCTGACCGTGTTGCCAAGTACAACCAGCTGATCCGTATCGAAGAGGCGCTGGGTGCCAAGGCTCCGTTCCGTGGTCTGAAAGAAGTGAAGAACCAGGCTTAATTTTCGCCTGCTTCCACGCTTTGCAAAGCCCCGCCAATCGGCGGGGCTTTTTCGTTTCTGCTGCCGCCGCGGCGGGTTTCTGCATTTTTTATTCCGGCCCAACCCATCCGGGGCACAGGCTTTCTTTTGTCTTGCCTGCGAATATGGGAAACTAGGCCGCTTGAAGGAGACTCAGTGCATGCGGCTACTCACTCTTATCCTGCTTCTCCTGTTGGGGGGGCTTCAATATGACCTCTGGCTGGGGAAGAACGGCCTGTCTGACTATCATGAGCTGTCCGATGCCATCACCCGGCAGCAGCAGGACAATCTGGTACTCAAGGATCGCAACAACCTGATTTATCGCGAGATCGACGATCTGACCTCGGGCCTGGAAGCCATCGAGGAGCTGTCGCGCAACGATCTTGGCTACATCAAGCAGGGCGAGACCTTCTATCGGATCATCCCCAAGGACAAAGACAAGGGTTCCAGCTCCGGAGACGCAGCCTACGATGACTGATCTCCGCCCCGGGCTGACCGCCATCGTCCCGGCCGCGGGCATCGGCAGCCGAATGGGGGCCGAGTGCCCCAAACAGTATCTGCAGCTGGCGGGTCGAACCATTCTGGAACATACCCTGACCCGGCTGCTCTCCCACCCAGCCATCGCTCAGGTGATCGTGGCACTGGCTCCCCATGACCGTTGGTTCGACACCCTGGCCGTGGCCGCCGATCCGAGGATCCTGCGAGTGGAAGGGGGCGCCGAGCGGGCCTTTTCCGTGCTCAATGCGTTGCATGTGGCCGCAGGGGAGTGGGTACTGGTGCACGACGCCGCCCGCCCCTGTCTGACCCACGGTGATCTCGATGCCCTGATTGCCACCGCCATGGCCTGTGATGGCGCCATCCTCGGCAGCCGGGTGCGTGACACCATGAAGCGCTCAGACGGGGCGGGCAACATCCTTGCCACCGTCGATCGCGAGCAGCTCTGGCATGCCCTGACCCCCCAGATGTTTCCCACCCGTCCTCTGCTGCGGGCATTGGAAGAGGGGCTGGCGCTGGGGGCTACCATCACCGACGAGGCCTCCGCCATGGAGCGCGCCGGTTTCACGGTGCGGATGGTGGAAGGACGAGCCGACAATATCAAGGTGACCCGGCCGGAGGATCTCTCTCTGGCGGGGCTCTATTTGCAGCAACAGAACGCGCGCCAGCCGGCGCAACCCGATTCACCCACAGAGGAGCTGGCATGATCCGGATTGGACATGGTTTTGATGTACACAAGTTTGGTGGGGTTGGCCCCTGCATGCTGGGCGGGGTGGCGGTGCCGTATGAGCAGGGCCTGCTGGCGCACTCCGATGGTGACGTGGTGCTGCACGCGGTGAGCGATGCGCTGCTCGGCGCTATCGGGGCCGGCGATATCGGCCGTCACTTTCCCGATACCGCGGCCGAGTTCAAGGGGATCGACAGCCGCATCCTGCTGCGGGACGTGTTTGCCCGGGTGCAGCAGTCGGGCTATGCCATCGGCAACCTGGATGTGACCATCATTGCCCAGGCGCCCAAGATGGCACCGCATATCGAGGCCATGTGCGCCGTGCTGGCCGCGGATCTGCAATGTGATTTGAACCGGGTGAACGTCAAGGCGACCACCACCGAACAGCTGGGATTCACGGGACGCAAGGAAGGGATCGCCACCGAAGCCGTCGTCTTACTGGTGAAACAATAATGCTGGAACAACTTGCCTATCTGCACGGGGCGCCGACTGCCCGTGGCATCCTCAAGGCGCAAGCCGCCGATTTCGTGGTCAATGAAGATCTCGGGTTTGAACCCTGCGGCGAGGGGGAGCACATCTTCGTCCGGGTGCGTAAAACCGGAGAGAATACCGCCTGGGTGGCTGGTCTGCTGGCCGATGCGGCCGGGGTCAACCGCAATGCGGTGACCTGGGCCGGGCTGAAAGATCGCCACGCGGTGACCGAACAGTGGTTCGGCGTTCATCTGCCGGGCAAGGCGGAACCTGATCTCTCCGTGATCGAGAGCGACAGCATCCAGATCCTGCAGGTGAAGCGCCACAACAAGAAGCTGCGGGTCGGCTATCTCAAGGGCAACCACTTCATCCTGCGCCTCACCGGGCTGGAGCAGGCCGACGGTCTGGAATCCCGCCTGCAGGCCATCGCGGAGCAGGGGGTGCCCAACTATTACGGCGAGCAGCGTTTTGGCCGTGGCGGCAACAACCTGGAGGCGGCCAAGGCGATGTTCGCCGGCAAGCGGATCAAGGATCGCAACAAGCGCTCCCTCTATCTCTCCGCTGCCCGCAGCATGCTGTTCAATGCCATCGTCAGTGCCCGCATCGAGCAGGGACTGGCCCATCAGCTGCTGGCCGGCGACTGTGTGATGCTCAAGGGCAGCCACTCCATCTTCAGCGAAGAGGGCGTGACCCCTGAGCTGGAGGCGCGTCTGGCCTCCGGCGACGTGCAGCTCACCGCGCCCCAGTGGGGCCGTGGCCGGTTGGCCAGCCAGGGTGCCGCCGCCGAGTTCGAGCAGAGCGTGCTGGCCCCCTATCACGATTGGTGTGACGGCCTGGAAAAAGCCGGGCTGGACCAGGACCGCCGCCCGCTGCTGCTCAAGCCGCAAGCGATGAGCTGGCAGCTGGAAGGGGCCGTGTTGACCCTGTCGTTCTTCCTGCCGGCCGGGGCGTTTGCCACCAGCGTGGTGCGCGAGTTAATGCAGGCCGAAGAGGCCGATCATGGTTTCAGGAATCAGTCCGATGAGAATTCTGGTCAGTAATGATGACGGTGTGCATGCGGAGGGTATAAGAGCCCTCAGCGAGGCGCTGGCTGCCTGTGGCGAGGTCATCGTGGTGGCGCCGGATCGCAATCGCAGCGGGGCGAGTCATTCCCTGACGCTGGAAGTGCCGCTGCGGGTCACCCGCATCGCCGAAACCGGATATCATGCGGTGAAGGGAACGCCGACCGACTGCGTGCACCTGGCGGTCAACGAGCTGGTGCGCCCGGAGCCCGACATGGTGGTGGCCGGCATCAACCACGGCGCCAATCTGGGGGATGACGTCATCTACTCGGGCACGGTGGCGGCGGCAACCGAGGGACGCCACCTCGGCTTCCCCTCGCTGGCCATCTCGCTGGTAGGCAAGACCCATTTCGCCACGGCGGCCCACTACGCCGCCCAGCTGGTGAGGGGCATGATGGTGCACCCGCTGCCCGCCGATCAGATCCTCAACGTCAATGTGCCGGACCTGCCCCTCGACCAGATCAAGGGGATCAGGGTGACGCGCCTTGGCAACCGCCACCGGGCGGAGTCGGTCATATGCAGCGAGGATCCCCGTGGCCAGCCCATCTATTGGATTGGCCCGCCCGGCAGCCAGCAAGATGCGGGCGAAGGCACGGATTTTGCCGCCATCGAGCAGGGCTACGTCTCGATCACCCCCCTGACCATCGATATGACTGCCTACAGCAGTCTGGCGGGGCTGGGGGCTTGGTTGGACCTGCAGGGATGAAGGTGTGATAGTACAGCGCCTGTTAAACCAGCTGATCGCGCAGGACATTCGCGATTTCCGCGTACTCGCGGCGATTGCCAAGGTGCCGCGCCAGCTGTTCGTGGATGAAGCCATGGCCCACAAGGCCTGGGACAATACGGCGTTGCCCATCGGCCACGGTCAGACCATCTCGCAGCCCTACATGGTGGCGCGGATGACCGAACTGCTGATCCAGAACGATCCGGCCCATGTGCTGGAGATCGGCACTGGTTCGGGTTACCAGACGGCGGTGCTGGCTCATCTGGTGGAACACGTCTACACGGTGGAGCGGATCAAGTCGCTGCAGTTCCAGGCCCGGCGCCGGCTGCGTCAGCTCGATCTGCACAATGTCTCCGCCAAGCACGGCAATGGCTGGCTGGGCTGGCCCAACAAGGGCCCCTTCGACGCCATTCTGGTGACGGCTGCCGCCAGCGAGGTACCGACGGCCCTTACCGATCAGCTGGCCGACGGTGGCCGGCTCGTGTTGCCGGTGGGGGACAGCCAGCAGACCCTGCAGCTGATCGAGCGGTCTGGCTCCCAGCTGACCAGCCGGATCCTGGAGCCGGTCCGTTTCGTCCCCCTGATTGACGGAGATGTCGAGTGAAGTTGTTTTCCCGCCTCTATGTGCTGGTGATGCAGTGGGCACGCCACAAGTATGCCCCCTGGTATCTGGCGATCACCGCCTTCATCGAGTCGGTGTTCTGGCCCATTCCGGTGGACGTAATGCTGGCCCCCATGGCGCTGGCCAGACCGCACAAGGCCTGGCACTACGCCGCACTGGCGACCCTGTTCTCCGTGCTGGGCGCGCTGTTCGGCTATCTGCTCGGTTATGCCCTGTGGGAGCCGGTGGTCCAGCCGCTGGTGGTCTCGGTGGGTTATGAAGACAAGATTGCCCTGGCCCGGCAATGGTTCGAGCAGTGGGGCATCTGGGTGATTTTTATTGCCAGTTTCACGCCGATCCCCTACAAGGTGTTTACCGTGACGGCCGGCCTGTTGCAAATGGCACTGCTGCCCTTCATCGTGACCTCGCTGATCGGGCGTGGCATGCGCTTTTTCCTGGTGGCAGGCCTGATGCGCTGGGGTGGCGAGAAGATGGAGCGCAAGCTGATGCACTATGTGGATGTGCTGGGTTGGCTCTGTATTGGTTTGGCCGTTGTGGCCTATTTCTGGTTTAGTCGTTAAAGGATCCACTATGCGTTCGCGTGTTTGGCAAGGAAGCAGTGTCGTCGTGTTGTCATGGCTGCTGCTCGCTTGCTCTTCCAGTAAGACTGCTGCTCCGGTACAAGGATTGGGCAATGATGGTCTCGTCTCTACCATTCCGGCTCGCCAGATGGCGGCCCAGCCCGCCATTCAGGGCAACAGCTACACGGTGAAAAAAGGGGACACCCTCTACTCCATCGCCTTCAATTCGGGCAATGACGTGCCCTCGCTGGCCAGTCTCAACGGCATCAGCCCCCCCTACAACATCTATCCGGGTCAACAGATCCGGCTCGATGCCTCCGGCAGCACCATGGCCGTTGCGCGCAGTGCCGGTACCTATCAGGTTCGTCCTGGGGATACGCTGAGCAGCATTGGCCGCCAGTTTGGCATGTCGAATCAGACTCTGGCACAAAGCAACAATCTGCAGGCACCCTACGCCCTGCAGGTCGGGCAGGTGCTGAATGTGCAGTCCGCCAGCAGCGGCAGTGGCCAGATGGTGGCGGCGACTCGCCCGGTGGTGACCCAGAGTTCCGGCCCCAAACCCCTGGCGCCAGCGACCTCAGGTACGACCACTCCATTTATCAAACAGAAAACGATTGCTCAGCCATCTTCAAAAGAATACGCTCAGGTAAAAGAACAAAAATCAGACAATTCCTACAGCAAGCTATCTTGGCACTGGCCGACCAAGGGCCGGATCGTCGAAGGTTTCTCTGTTGCAGAACAGGGTAACAAGGGCATAGATATCGCCGGTCAGAAGGGGCAACCCATCTATGCGGCGAGCGGCGGCAAGGTCGTCTATGCCGGTAGCGCACTGAGGGGTTATGGCAAGCTGATCATTCTCAAACATGATGATGACTACCTTTCTGCTTACGCCCACAACGACGAGTTGCGAGTGAAGGAAGGGGACAGCGTCAAAGGCGGATCAGTCATTGCCAACATGGGTAGCACGGACGCGCCGGATGTGCGATTGCACTTTGAAATCCGGTACAGAGGCAAGTCGATTAACCCGATGAGCCATTTGCCAAAGCGTTAGACCCAGAGAGTTAAGTCTTACTCTGGTGCCGGTCAGGGAGACACGCCATGAGCCAAGAACAACTGGTTATGCAGGATGCAGAGTTAGAGTTCGACGAAGAGCTGGAGACCCACGAAGAGGAAGAGGTTCAGGAAGTCGCGGCCGAGGCCGAAGAGACGATTTCCGATGAACTGATGGCACCTGAACTGAACAAGGTGATGGACGCCACCCAGCTCTATCTCGGGGAGATTGGCTTCTCCCCGCTGCTCACCGCCGAAGAAGAAGTCTATTACGCCCGTCGTGCCTTGCGAGGTGACAAAGCCGCCCGCAAGCGCATGATCGAGTCCAATTTGCGACTGGTGGTCAAGATCGCCCGTCGCTACAACAACCGTGGCCTGGTGCTGCTCGATCTCATCGAAGAGGGCAACCTCGGCCTCATCCGCGCAGTCGAGAAATTCGATCCCGAGCGTGGCTTCCGTTTCTCTACCTATGCCACCTGGTGGATCCGCCAGACCATAGAGCGGGCCATCATGAATCAGACCCGTACCATCCGTCTGCCCATTCATGTGGTCAAGGAACTGAACGTCTATCTGCGCACCGCCCGCGAACTCTCCCATCGGCTCGATCATGAACCGACGGCGGAAGATATCGCTTTCGCGCTGGATCGCTCGGTAGACGATGTGAATCGCATGCTCAAGCTCAACGAGAAGATCACCTCGGTCGATACCCCTATCGGTGGCGATCGCGACAAGGCGCTGCTGGATGTGCTCTCCGACGAGCGCGGCATGGGGCCTGAGCTGGAGTCCCAGGATGACGACATGCGCGCCAGCATAGTGCACTGGCTGGAGGAGCTGAACCCCAAACAGCGCGAGGTGCTGGCCCGTCGCTTCGGTCTGCTTGGCTATGAGCCGGCGACTCTGGAAGACGTGGGGGCTGAGATTGGGCTGACCCGCGAGCGGGTTCGCCAGATCCAGGTAGAAGGGCTGCGCCGCTTGCGGGAGATCCTGCTGGGGCAGGGGCTCTCCATCGAAGCGCTGTTCCGTACCAACTAAGGGTTGCTAGTGAGTGGAGATGCTTACCAAGCCAAACAAAAAGGGGCCAAAGGCCCCTTTTTCCTGTCTGCAGGATCCGCTGGATCAAACCGGATCCAGGGTATCCAGCGGCCAGCGCGGCACGGCTTTGACTGCCAGTGGCTCGAACACCCCGGCTTTCAGGCGCTGCATGCCGGCATAGGCGATCATGGCGCCATTGTCGGTGCAATATTCGGTGCGCGGGTAGAACACTTCCCCATTGAGGCTCTCCATCAGCTCGGCCAGCTGGGCGCGCAGGTGGCGGTTGGCGCTGACGCCGCCGGCCACCACCAGACGATTGAGGCCGGTCTCTTTCAAGGCACGGCGACACTTGATGGCTAGGGTGTCGACTACCGCGTCTTCAAATGCTCGGGCGATATCGGCGCGGGTCTGTTCATCATCACCGTTGGCTGCGATGGTGTTGGCGGCAAAGGTCTTGAGGCCGGAGAAGCTCATGTCGAGCCCGGGACGGTCGGTCATGGGACGCGGGAAGGTGAAGCGCCCAGTGGTGCCCTTCTCCGCCAGCCGGGAGAGCAGCGGGCCACCTGGGTAATCCAATCCCATCAGCTTGGCCGTCTTGTCGAAGGCTTCGCCAGCAGCATCGTCGATGGATTCACCCAGCAGCTGATAGCTACCGATGCCATCGACCCGTACCAACATGGAGTGACCGCCGGAGACCAGCAGCGCCACGAAGGGAAACTCGGGGGCTCGCTCTTCCAGCATGGGTGCCAGCAGGTGGCCTTCCATGTGGTGTACGGCAATGGCCGGCTTGTTCCAGGCCATCGCCAGCGAGCGGCCTATGGTGGCCCCCACCAGAATGGCGCCAACCAGGCCCGGACCTGCGGTGTAGGCGATGCCGTCGATGTCGTCCTTGCCCAGTCCCGCCTCTCGCAACGCGGCCTGGATCAAGGGGATCGTCTTGCGGACGTGATCCCGGCTGGCCAGCTCGGGAACGACGCCGCCGTAGTCCGCATGCAGCTTGACCTGGCTATATAACTGGTGGGAAAGGATCCCTTTTTGATCGTCGAAGATCGCGATCCCGGTTTCGTCACAGGATGTCTCTATGCCCAATACACGCATTGCTAAAAAATTTCACTGCTAAAATGAGACGGCTATGGTAACCTTCGCGGGTTTTTTAAACCAGAGCGATCTCTGCGGGTTTACTTTCATTCCCTGTCCAGAGTATAATTTCGCACCATTTTAAGACATGCTGATCGATTGAAGGTCAGCTAACAATTTATCACTGAGGTGAAAGGCACATGCCAGTAATCAAAGTCCGTGAAAATGAGCCGTTTGACGTTGCTCTGCGTCGCTTCAAGCGTTCTTGCGAAAAAGCCGGTATCCTGTCCGAAGTTCGTAGCCGTGAGTTCTACGAGAAGCCGACTACCATTCGCAAGCGTGCCAAAGCGTCTGCCGTTAAGCGTCACGCCAAGAAGCTGTCCCGCGAAAACGCACGTCGTATCCGCCTGTACTAATCAAGGGTTCATGCCGTGTCGCTGAAGGATCAACTCAAGGATCAACAAAAACTCGCCATGCTTGCCAAAAACAAGGCTCGCTTGGGAGCGATCCGTTTGTTGATGGCTGAAATCAAGCAACGTGAAGTTGATACCCGTGTCGAGCTCAATGATCAGGATATCCTCGCTGTGGTGACCAAAATGGTCAAACAGCGTCGTGATTCCATCAGTCAATTCGAAGCTGCCGGTCGCCAGGATCTTGCCGACAAAGAGTCCGCAGAGATCGTTGTGTTGCAGGAGTTCCTGCCGCAACAGCTGACCGCAGCCGAAATTGCCGCACTGATTGAGCAAGCCATCGCTGAAAGTGGTGCTGCCGTCATGGCTGACATGGGCAAAGTCATGGCTGTCTTGAAGCCGAAAATTCAGGGGCGTGCCGATGTCGGCGCCGTCAGTGCTCAGGTGAAAACCCGCTTGGCGTAACAGGCAACTCTCTTGTTTGGTCAAAGAAGCCGTGCTTCCCTGGGAATGCGCGGCTTTTTTATTTTCTATGCAATGAAACAGGACGGTTATGGCAGGCAGGATCCCACAATCCTTCATCGATGATCTGCTCGTACGCACCGATATAGTCGAGTTGATCGACTCGCGGGTGCGGCTGAAGAAAGCCGGTAAGAACTACCAGGCTTGCTGCCCTTTTCATAACGAAAAAAGCCCCTCTTTTACTGTCAGTCAGGAGAAGCAGTTCTATCACTGCTTCGGCTGTGGCGCTCACGGCAATGCCATCGGCTTTGTCATGGAGTATGACGGGCTCGAATTTCCCGATGCCATTGAGGAACTTGCCAGCCTGCATGGCATGCAGGTCCCCCGTGAGCAGACAGCAGGTGGGGCCAGCAGCAGCCAACCTGCGGTCAGCAAGGATCTGTTCGAGCTGATGAACCAGATTGCCCGTTTCTACGAGAGCAATCTCAAGAACGCGCCGCAGGCGGTGGAATACCTGAAGGGGCGCGGTCTGACCGGTGAAGTGGTCAAGCGCTTCAACATCGGGTATGCCCCTGCCGATTGGGATCAGGTGCGTCGGCGCTTTGGCGCCAGCCGGGAGCACGAGCAGTTGCTCATCTCGGGCGGCATGCTGATCACTCGTGACAGCGGGCCCGGCAGCTATGATCGCTTTCGCGATCGCATCATGTTCCCGATCCGTGACAAGCGTGGCCGGGTCATCGGTTTCGGTGGCCGGGTGCTGGGGGAGGGGACGCCCAAATATCTGAACTCTCCGGAAACACCCATCTTCCACAAGGGGCGAGAGTTGTTCGGCCTTTACGAGGTCAAGCAGGCACACAAGGATCCGCGCCGGATCCTGGTGGTGGAAGGCTATATGGATGTGGTGGCGCTCGGCCAGTACGACATCGATTATGCGGTGGCTGCGCTGGGCACCGCGACCACCAGCGACCATATCCATACCCTGTTTCGCACCACGGCCGAGGTCGTCTGCTGCTACGACGGCGACAATGCCGGTCGGGAAGCGGCCTGGCGGGCGCTGGACAACGCGCTTTCCCATCTGCAGGACGGCCGTGAACTCAAGTTCGTATTTTTGCCGGATGGTGAGGATCCTGACTCGCTGGTGCGCCAGATCGGCAAGGAGGGATTTGAAGCTCTGCTCGACAAGGCCCAGCCGTTCGCTGATTTCATGTTTGAGCGCCTCGGACGCGATGCGGCTCTTTCCGGCGAGGCAGGCAAGTTTGAAGTGGCCAACAAGGCCGCCGAGCTGATCCGGCGAGTCCCGGAAGGTTTCACGCGCGAGGGGTTGATCACTCGCCTCTCCAGCATGATGCGTTGGGGGGAGAACAAGCAGCGGATCGCCGAACTGTTTGCCCGCAACAGTCAGCCGAAGGCCGAGGTCAACAAGCCCAAGGCGGCCAAGTTGACGCCGCTGCGCCGGGCATTGGCACTGATGGTGCAGTATCCGGCGATCACGGCCGAGCTGCCACCCATGCCTGAACTGGCCGGACTGCGCCTGCAGGGCATCAAATTCCTGCTGCAGTTGCATCAACAGATCCTGACTCAGCCCGGGGTCACGACGGGCATCCTGCTGGAGCACTGGCGTGGCACCAAAGAGGGAGAGATCCTGGCGCAACTGGCAATGCACGATCTGTTTGAAGAGGTAAAACTCGACCAGGAGCCGGATATTCTGGGAGAATTGCAGGATACTTTCGTCGGTTTCATCAACCTGTTCCTGAAGCAGCGCATCGAGGAATTGCAGGCCAAGGTGGCGCAGGAAGGGCTAAGCTCTGAGGAAACTCAAGAGCTGATGATGCTGATCAGAGAGGTGCAAATTGAGAAAAGAAATGAGAGTGGGGCTTGATATTTGAGTGATTAACCCCAATATGAATACCGTTGCCCGAATCGACGGGATTAAAAGCAAACATTTTATAACCGCCTGGCCCCGACAATACTGCGGGCAGGGGTTTCTCATGACCGACGCCGCAACCAGACATAGCATGTCTGGCGGTTTTCTATTAGAATTGGCTATTTGCGCAGCAGCGCACTGTACGCGCAACCTAGCAACACCAACCGGATGAGTTCTATGGAGCAAACCCCGCAGTCTCAGCTTAAACTCCTCGTTGCCAAAGGTAAAGAACAGGGCTACCTGACCTATGCCGAGGTGAACGATCACCTCCCGCAAGACATTGTCGACTCTGACCAGATCGAAGACATCATCCAGATGATCAACGACATGGGCATTCAAGTGGTGGAAAACGCCCCGGATGCCGATGACCTTATCATGGCTGAAGGTGGTACCGCCGATGAGGACGCTGCCGAAGCAGCAGCCCAGGCACTGGCATCTGTTGAATCCGAGATTGGTCGTACGACCGATCCCGTCCGCATGTACATGCGGGAAATGGGTACCGTCGAACTGTTGACTCGCGAAGGCGAAATCGACATCGCCAAGCGCATCGAAGACGGTATCAACCAGGTACAAAGCTCCGTCGCCGAGTACCCGGAAGCGATTACCTATCTGCTTGAGCAATACGACAAATACGAAGCGGAACAGCTGCGTCTGTCCGACATCATTTCCGGCTTCATCGATCCCAATGAGACCGATGACGTCGCCCCGACCGCTACTCACATCGGCTCCGAGCTCAGCGAAGAAGATCTGGCTGACGAAGATGAAGACGAAGATGAAGACGAAGACGGTGATGGTGATGACTCCGACGATGATGGCGACGGTGGCCCGGATCCGGAAGTCGCTCGCGAGAAGTTCGGTGATCTGCGCGCCCAGTACGAAGTAACTCGTCTCTCCATTCAGCAGAATGGTCGTGCGCACGAAGATACTCAGGCTGCGATTGCCCAGCTGGCCGATGTATTCCGTCAATTCCGCCTGATGCCCAAGCAGTTCGATCGCTTGGTCAACAACATGCGCGAGATGATGGAGCGAGTCCGCGTGCAGGAACGCATCATCATGAAACTCTGCGTTGAGCAGGCCAAGATGCCGAAGAAGACCTTCGTCGCGGCTTTCACCAACAACGAGTGCGAAACTGCCTGGTTTGAATACCAGAAGCAGGCCGGCAAGGCCTGGTCACCGCGTCTGGTCGAGATGGACGAAGATGTACTGCGCGCCATCGGCAAGCTTCAGCAGATCGAGGAAGAGACCGGTCTGTCCATCGCCCAGATCAAGGACATCAACCGTCGCATGAGTATCGGTGAGGCCAAGGCCCGCCGCGCCAAGAAAGAGATGGTCGAGGCCAACCTGCGTCTGGTTATCTCCATCGCCAAGAAGTACACCAACCGTGGTCTGCAGTTCCTGGATCTGATCCAGGAGGGCAACATCGGTCTGATGAAGGCGGTAGACAAGTTCGAATACCGTCGTGGCTACAAGTTCTCGACCTATGCAACCTGGTGGATCCGTCAGGCCATTACCCGATCCATCGCGGATCAGGCCCGTACCATCCGTATCCCGGTACACATGATCGAGACCATCAACAAGCTCAACCGTATCTCCCGTCAGATGCTGCAGGAGATGGGTCGTGAACCGAACCCGGAAGAGCTGGCCATGCGCATGGGCATGCCGGAAGACAAGATCCGCAAGGTATTGAAGATCGCCAAAGAGCCCATCTCCATGGAAACGCCCATCGGTGATGATGAAGATTCCCACTTGGGCGACTTCATCGAAGATACCACCCTGGCTCTGCCAGCGGATGCGGCCACCAGCGAGAGCCTGCGCAACGCCACCCGCGAAGTGCTGGCCGGCCTGACCGCCCGCGAGGCCAAGGTACTGCGCATGCGCTTCGGTATCGACATGAACACTGACCACACCCTCGAGGAAGTGGGCAAGCAGTTCGACGTTACCCGTGAGCGTATTCGTCAGATCGAAGCCAAGGCGCTGCGCAAGCTGCGCCACCCGAGCCGCTCCGAAGTACTGCGCAGCTTCCTGGACGAGTAATCCCGGACGGGTCTCCCCGTGACCGCTGCCAAAAAGCCCCGCCATGCGGGGCTTTGTTTTATCCGTGGTGACGGGGGCATGAAGATGAGTCACGGAACCGCTTGAATATGGATGAAATCTCGCCAAGTGGTTGATATGCCTATGGACGGGGTATCCGCCATCCCCTATAATCCACGCCGCAAACCAGTATCAATGGCCCCTTAGCTCAGTTGGTCAGAGCAGTCGACTCATAATCGATTGGTCGTGGGTTCAAGTCCCCCAGGGGCCACCATTTTCAGACAAAGCCGCTCTCTTGAGCGGCTTTGTCGTTTCTGTCGTTCACCGGCGCCGGCCCTGGGCATGCGCTCCATAGTGCGGCCTAGAGTGCGGCGTATAGTGCAATTCAAACAGCCAAAATCGAGCGAAAGTTTCTCACCGTGAGGCGTCACAGAGCCTCGCTGTGGCGGTTTTCTGCAAAATAAGGGATAGCCTGATCCTCCCGCCCGAGCCTGCCAGGCAGGCTTGTCATGTGATCATGCAGTTCGGCTTGTGTGTAGTGGGCTGCTCGCGCCTTTTCTCGGCGTTGAGGGATGGCATGGTTTGAGAGGAGCCTGGACATGGCGCCAGAGCATCAGCCTGCTGAGCGGCCGGCTGGACGCAGTGGCATGACGCCATAAAAAAGGCCTCCCGCCGATGGTGGGAGGCCTGGGTAAATGCTCCAGGGGCTGGTGACCGAGCGTATTGAGCCTTACTGGGCGTTCAGGCTGTAGGCCAGCGTCTGGTCGTTGAAGCGCACCACATAGGCACCGACTGCCGCCGTGGTGATGTCGGCGCCGGCCTGCTCGGCGACACCGTCCTTGTTGGTGTCGCCGTAGTTCTGGGTCCAGTCGCCCTTGACGTCGAACTTGAAGCGCTGAGCGCCGTTGCCATCGCCGCTACCGGTGAAGGTGACGCTGGCCTGCCAGAGGTGATCGCCTACCAGCGACATGGGGGTGGACTCCCAGTTGTTGGTGGTGCCGCGAATGTTGAGGCTGGCGAAGTTCTTCGCGTAGCCGACGCTGACCGGGGTCAGGCTGTATTGCAGGGTCTGATCGTTGAAGCGTACCCGATACTGGCCGGTGACCGAGGTCAGGATGTCACTGCCGGCCAGTTCGGCCACTCCATCCTTGTTGGTGTCACCATAGTTCTTGCTCCAGTCCCCCTTGACGTCGAACTTGAAGCGCTGGTTTGCCTGACCATCGAAGGTGACGAGAGCCTCCCACTGGTTGTCGGCGACCAGCGTCATGGCAAGGGAGCCCCAGGCATTGGGAGTGCCGCGGAAATTCAGGGTAGGCAGCACGCTGGCGTAGGTGCCGTTGTCGTCAATGACGGTCACGGTAGCGCTGGCACTGGCGGTCAACCCTTCTGCATCGGTCACGGTGACCGTCACGGTATGGGTGCCCGGGGTATCGAACCGGACCGTCTCCGTGGCGGCGGTGCCACCGCTGGACCAGCTGTAGCTCACCACGCCCCCGTCGTCGCGGGAGGCGGAGGCATCGAACACCACGCTCTCACCCACCTTGACGCTGAGGGTCTTGGGAGAGAGGGCGGCCACCGGCGCCTGGTTGCTGGTGAGGGGGGTGACCGTATAACGCAGATCGCTTTCGTTCAGGGTGATGCGGTAGGTGCCCGCTCCGCTGACCAGAATGTCCTTGCTGCTGCCCTTGTCGGCGATGCCATCCCCTTCGTTGTCTCCGTAGTTTTCGGCCCAGTTGCCGAAGACGTCGAACTTGAAGCGCTGGGCGCCGGTGGCGTCACCGTTGCCGGTCAGGGTGAGGGTGGCTGACCAGACACGGTTGGCATCGACGGTCATGGGGGTGTTGCCCCAGGCGTTGTGGGTACCGCGCAGGTTCATGCTGCTGAACTTGGTGCCCGGCAGGGCGGAACCACCGCAGGGGCTGGCCTTGGTGCAACCGGCGATGATGGCGGCCGCCTTCATGCCGGGCACATTCAGGCTGGCCTTGCCACTGCCGTCGACGGTGACATAGCCACCGCTGCAGTAGTCATTGCCGCCCAAGAGGTTGCAGTACTCGCCAGCCGGCAGGGCGGTCTGCAGCGAGGCCACCAGGCTGCCGCTCTCGTTGTTGATGGCGATGAAGCCCTTGTCACCGCGGCCGAAGGCGATCTGGTTGTTGCCGTTGTCCCACCAGTTGCTGACCGGCTGGCCTTCGGTCCGGTTGTGGAACAGGGCCATGTTCATGATGGTCGGCCGGCGCTGTTCGCAGTTCCACTTGCTGTCCGTACAAGGTGTGCTGCCCGGTGCCCCCTTGTCGGTTTCATAGGTGCTCATGTTTTCGAAGCGATAGCCCGACATCACCTGCTTCCAGCCATAGGGCCAGGCCATCATGAAGGTGTTGGCCAGATCGTAGCGAGCACCGCTCATGAAGGTGAGCATGCCGCCCCCGCCGTGGCCGCGTTCGCGGTCGTGGTTGACCACGAAGACGAAGGCCTTAGCGGAGGGGAGCAGGCCCCAGCTCTCGCCCAGCGTCTTGAGGTTCTTGATCTGGCCGTTGAAGTTGGCGGCCAGATCGGTGCCGTATTTGAAGTCGGTGACGGTATCGATGTAGGTGTAGCGACCCGGCTGGATGTCGGGAGACTCTCCACCTGCGCCGATCACCTCTAGGTAGGCCCTGGGGCTGCCCGCCTTGTCGAGGATGGCCTTCACATCGGTCGGGGCCATGTGCTTGGCCGCATCGATACGAAAGCCCGCCACGCCCCAGCCGAGCAGGGTCTTCATGTAGGTGGCGATCTGATCCTGCACGTAGGGAGAGCCGGTATTGAGGTCCGGCATGCCGTAGAGGGCGCCATTCCAGACGTTGTTGCTGTTGCCGTAGTTGGTGATGTCGCCGCTGTGGTGGAAGTCGTTGTAGCCGAACTGGGGATACTGGTATTGCCCCGCGTTGTAGCTGCCGCCACCGGTGGCGGTGCCTGAGCCCGATGCCAGCTGGTTGAAGACGGCGTCGGCATAGACCTTGACCCCGGCTGCGTTGCAGCGGGCGATCATGCTTCTGAGTTCCGCCTCGCTACCGCCGAAGCTGTTGAAATTCTTGAAGCTGACGGGTTGGTAGACGGTCCACCAGACCTGGCTGCCTTGCTTGTGCTCGGCCGGCGGGGTGATCTGGACGCCCCCGAACCCCTTGGGCCCGAGCACGGTTTCGCACTCGTTGGCGATGTCGTTGAACTTCCATTGGAACAGGTGAACCATGACACCTTCGGCGGTGGCAGTGTGGCTGAAAGAGCCGAGTGCCGCCGTCAGCAGGGCGGTTCGAAGCAGTGTGCTGTGCATGACGATTTTCCCTTCGATCTTGTTATTGACATATCACTGTCGTGTAGTCGAACGGACAACGAACAACCTCGTTCAGCTCAGTAGCATTCATGAAATCGCAGTGGTTGAAAATCAAACAGCCTGAATTAATTAAGAAATGTGAATGAAAATGCTTTCATGGCCCCTAGAGATGCAGGCTGCTGGAGAGAGGGAAAGAGCCGGGGACAGGCAGGTAGTGTGGGATCTGGGGAGTATGAAGAGAAATGAACAGGGGCCCTGCAGGGCCCCATGAGTATTCAGGCGTCGGATTCCTGCGGCAAGGCCCGGGCCTTGCCGCGGCGCCTTGGCAACATGCGTCTTACCAGATTGCTGCGCTGGCGCCAGGAGGTGAACAGGATGGCCAGCAGGTGCAGCGCTATCATGCCCTGCAGGGCCCAGGTACACCAAACGTGCCAGTCGTCCGCTCCCAGCTCGAACCCCATCTCGGTATTCTGGAACCAGCCGGTGCCGGCGGTGGCCAGGATCAGCAGCCAGAGTGTCCAGACCGCCAGCTTGCCGCTGCCGTGGTGACCGGGGGCCGGTGGCGTGCGCTCGCGCAGCTCCACCGCTTGCTGGCGAAAATCTTCCCGGCTTGGGATGAGGGCTCGCAACCGGGCATGGCCCTTGGCAAACGAGAGCCCCCACGCCAGGCGCAGGCTGATCAGGGCGATGGCCAGGTAACCCAGCCGCTCGTGCCACTCCTCGCCCGCCTCGTTGAGCCAGAGGTTGCCGATACAGATGGCCGCCACACCCCAGTGGGTGAGGCGGACCAGACTATCCCAGTGGAAGGGATCAGCCTTTTTGCTTGGCATATTTGTGGTACTCCTTCTTCAGGTCGTTGACCTTGGCCAGGTGCTCGCGCGCCTTGGCTTCGTCACCCGCCTTGAGGGCTGCCAGGCTGGCATCCAGCTCGGTCTGCACTTCGTTCATGCCTTCCAGGAACTTCTCTTTCTTGGCGGCCGGCATGTTCTTCTGCTTGGCGATGTCGAACTGCGCCTTCATCTCGTTGATGTATTTTTCCATGGTGGCGGCATCGTCGGCCTTGACCGCCTGCTTGTAGTTGAAGCCGATCTTCTTCATCGGCTGTTCCAGCTCACCGGCCATGGCGGGCAGGGTCATCAGGCCAAACATCAGGGGCAGCAACAGGGGGCGAACAGTTTTCAACATGGGATTTCCTTATTTAAACGACATGCTTATCGATCTTGTGTGGCTTCTTATGAACCCTTGTTTGGATTCATCACAGGCATGATGCCATGACAGTGCGTGAACTGTTTGTGAATATTGCTGTTTTTTGTCACAAAGGGTAACAGGGAAGGGGGAGATGTAAGGAAGTTGCTGAGTCAAGCGAACCTGGCCATTCGAGGCATCTGCCGGGCTGCGTGACCGCGAGATAACGCCAGATGAAGAAGGGCCCTTGCGGGCCCTGTTGATTACTGCTGCTGTTCACGCTCGATGGCGCGCCAGCCGATGTCGTGACGGTAGAAGACGCCGTCCCACTTGATGCGACCTGCCAGCTGATAGGCCCGATTTTGCGCCTCGGCCACGCTGTGACCGAGGGCAGTGGCGCACAGCACGCGGCCGCCGGCGGTCACCACGGTATCACCTTCCAGCTGCGAGCCGGCGTGGAATACCTTCTCGCCGCTCGCCTCTTCCACCGGCAGGCCGCTGATGGGCTTGCCCTGCTGGTAGTCGCCGGGGTAGCCGCCCGCCGCCAGCACCACGCCGATGGCGACGCGGGGGTCATAGATGGCTTCGACCTGATCCAGCTTGCCGGCGCAGGCGGCCAGGCAGAGCTCCACCAGATCGGAGCGCATGCGCAGCATGATGGGCTGGGTTTCGGGATCGCCGAAGCGGCAGTTGAACTCGATCACCTTGGGGTTGCCCTGGCCGTCGATCATCAGGCCGGCGTAGAGGAAACCGGTGTAGACGTTGCCCTCGGCCGCCATGCCGCGCACGGTCGGCATGATCACCTGCTCCATCACCTTGCGGTGCACGTCGGCCGTGACCACGGGGGCAGGGGAGTAGGCGCCCATGCCGCCGGTGTTGAGGCCGGTATCGCCATCTCCGACCCGTTTGTGATCCTGGCTGGTGGCCATCGGCAGCACATGCTCGCCGTCCACCATGACGATGAAGCTCGCCTCTTCCCCGTCCAGAAACTCCTCGATCACCACCCGGGCCCCGGCGTCGCCAAAGGCGTTGCCGGAGAGCATGTCGCGTACCGCCTCTTCCGCCTCGCTCAGGGTCATGGCAACGATGACCCCCTTGCCGGCGGCCAGGCCGTCAGCCTTGATGACGATGGGGGCGCCCTTCTCGCGCAGGTAGGCCAGCGCCGGCTCCACCTCGGTGAAGTTCTGGTACTCGGCGGTCGGGATGGCGTGGCGGGCCAGAAAATCCTTGGCAAACGCCTTGGAGCCTTCCAGCTGGGCGGCGGCCGCGGTCGGGCCGAAGATGGCCAGCCCCTCGGCGCGGAACGCATCGACCACCCCTTTCACCAGCGGTGCTTCCGGCCCGACGATGGTCAGACCGATGCGCTGCTCCTTGGCAAACGCCAGCAGGGCCGGGATGTCGGTGGCCGAGATGGCCACGTTCTCGATGCTCCCTTCATGGGCGGTGCCGGCATTGCCGGGGGCGACGAAGACCCGGGTCACCAGAGGGGATTGCTTGGCCTTCCAGGCCAGGGCGTGTTCACGGCCGCCGTTGCCAATGATCAGTACTTTCATCGTATCGCTCGCTTCTATTCGGGGTCACGGGCGGGCCTGGGGCCTGCGCCGGTGAAAATAGCCAGGTGAAAAGAGACAACAAAAGGGCCGCCGGCGGCGGCCCTGATCCATCAGTGACGGAAGTGGCGCATGTTGGTGAACAGCATGCACATGCCGTGTTCGTCGGCGGCGTCGATCACCTCCTGATCGCGCATCGAGCCACCGGGCTGGATGACGCAGGAGATGCCGGCGGCCGCTGCGGCGTCGATGCCATCGCGGAACGGGAAGAAGGCATCGGAGGCCATGACGGACCCCGCCACGGTCAGCCCTTCATCCTCGGCCTTGATGCCGGCGATCTTGGCCGAGTAGACGCGGCTCATCTGGCCGGCGCCGACGCCGATGGTCTGGCCGTCTTTGGCATAGACGATGGCGTTGGATTTGACGAACTTGGCCACCTTCCAGCAGAACAGCAGGTCGTTCAGTTCGGCCTCGGTGGGCTGACGCTTGCTGACCACGGTCAGATCCCCGAGCGTCACCATACCAAGGTCGCGCTCCTGCACCAGCAGGCCGCCATTGACGCGCTTGAAGTCAAAGCCTTGCGCCGGCGCGGTCCACTGACCGCACTCGAGCAGCCGCACGTTCTGCTTGGCGGCGACCGCGTCGCGGGCAGCCTGGCTGACGGTGGGGGCGATGATCACCTCGACGAACTGACGCTCGACGATGGCCTTGGCGGTGGCGCCATCCAGCTCACGGTTGAAGGCGATGATGCCGCCAAACGCGGAGGTGGGGTCGGTCTGCCAGGCGCGCTCGTAGGCACTCAGCAGGTCGCTGCCAATGGCCACGCCGCACGGATTGGCGTGCTTGACGATGACGCAGGCCGGCTGGTCGAACTCTTTGACGCACTCCAGTGCCGCGTCGGTGTCGGCGATGTTGTTGTAGGAGAGGGCCTTGCCCTGCAGCTGGATGGCGCTTGCCACCGAGCCCGGTGCTGCCTGCTCCTCGGCATAGAAGGCGGCGGCCTGGTGGCTGTTCTCGCCGTAGCGCATGTCCTGCTTCTTGATGAACTGGCTGTTGAAGGTGCGCGGGAAGCGGGACTCCTCGTCACCTTCCTTGTTGTCACCGTAGGAGGGAACCATGGTGCCGAAGTAGTTGGCGATCATGCCGTCGTAGGCGGCGGTGTGCTCGAAGGCGGCAATGGCCAGATCGAAACGGGTCGCCAGTTTCAGGCTGTTGCCGTTGCCATCCATCTCGCGGATGACGCGGTCATAGTCGGTGGCCTTGACCACGATGGCCACATCTTTGTGGTTCTTGGCGGCGGAGCGAACCATGGTCGGGCCGCCGATGTCGATGTTCTCGACTGCATCGGCCAGGGTACAACCGGGCTTGGCGACAGTTGCGGCGAAGGGATAGAGGTTGACCACGACCATGTCGATGGGGGAGATAGCGTGCTGAGCCATGATGGCGTCGTCTTGCTCGCGCCGGCCGAGAATGCCGCCGTGGACCTTGGGATGCAGGGTCTTGACCCGGCCATCCATCATTTCAGGGAATCCCGTGTAATCGGAGACCTCGGTCACCGGCAGACCGGCGTCGGCCAGCAGCTTGGCGGTACCGCCGGTGGAGAGCAGGGCCACGCCACGTTCGTTGAGTGCCTTGGCAAATTCCAGGATGCCAGTCTTGTCAGACACACTCAGCAGTGCACGGCGAATGGGTCGAGCTTGTTCCATCACACTATCGTCCTCAGCATAACGGGGACCGTTCCATGGGAGGCGAGGCTCAACACAGAGAGTCCCCAAATAAATGGAAGTGGGGGATTTCGCAAACCGCTCTCGCCTGAAAAACCTGCCGACAGGCAAAAGCGTTTTAGGAAATGCCCGCTTGACGCGACGCTCTCTTGTGGGCGCGTATTCTACACAAAAAATGTGACCCGTGGTGGATTTTTTAAAGTGACAAAGCCTTGTCCGGTGCGGTGTTAAACGTTTTCTGGTTGGTTTTTGTGAAACGTTTGTCTTTTCAGTCTCTTGATGGCAAAAGGGTGGCCGCGTCCCCTTTCCTGCTGCCGACTGGCAATCGACGGGCAAAGGGGCGATAGTGGGGGCCGGTTGTGGCTGTGTGGCAAATTGAACGGGAGAAAAGGCATGTATCGGATCGGGGAGCTGGCCAAGGCGTGCGGGGTGAAGGCGGATACCCTGCGTTTTTACGAGAAGAATGGTCTCATCTCGCCAGGCATTCGCAACGAGTCCGGCTATCGCCTCTATGGCGAGCAGGACAAGCGGCGGCTGGAGTTCATCATCCGCGCCAAGTCGGTGGGGTTCTCGCTGGCCGACATCGGCGAGCTGCTGGATCTCGATACCAACAAGGCCAAGGTCACCTGTCAGGAGGTGAAGGCGGTGGCCGACACCAAGCTCGAACAGGTGGAGCAGAAGATCGTCGAGCTGACCCGTTTTCGCGACAACCTGCGCGAGCTCTCCAACATCTGCTGCGGCGGCCCGCGCTCGGCGGAGCACTGCGCCATCCTGGAGACGCTGGAGTCCGGGGCCCCCTCCCGTCATGAGCACCACGACCATGATCACTGAGTTGCGCCGGCCCCGGGTATCCGCCTTTCTCGCCCTCTCCCTCGACGGCTTCATTGCCGGGGAGGGGGGCGATCTGGCCTGGCTTGAGCCCTACAACGGCGACTCCCAGGAAGATACCGGCTACAGCGCGCTGATGGCGAGCGTTGATACCCTGCTGATGGGACGCAACAGCTACGACACCGTGCTCGGCTTTCCCGAGTGGTTTTATGGCGACAAGCCGGTGGTGGTATTGACCCACAGACCCGCCGCTCCCCGTGAGCACGTCTCCTTCCGGCAGGGGGCGCTGGCGCAGGTGCTGGACGAGCTGTGGCAGGCAGGCAGCCGCCATCTTTATCTGGATGGCGGCGAGGTGGTCAGGCAGGGGCTGCAGGCCGCGCTGGTGGACGAGCTGATCCTGTTCTGGGTGCCGGTCACCCTGGGGGGCGGGGTACCGCTCTTTGCAGGGCCGCTGCCCTGCGCGCTGGTGCCGGTGTCGAGCACCGTACTACCGAGCGGGCTGGTGCGGGTCGTCTATCAACCGGCCTGAGGATCCCGCCAGCCCCCTTGCAGGCGGGCCGGGAGAGGCGCACAATCGGCACGTTTTTTCGCCGCCAGCCCCGGATCTGTGGTGGCTGGCGCGATGGGCAAACACACAACTGCATCAAGGAGCCGATATGGCCAAGAAGAAGGTGACCTTGGTCACCACCGAGCCCGCCTGCGAACATCAGCGCGGCATCATTCAGGACAACCACCTCAAGGCACTGGTGACCTCTCCCCTGTTCCAGGCCCGGGTCGAACCGAGCAAGAAAGGCAAGGGCAGCTATCAGCGCAAGGCCAAGCACGGCAAGCGGTGGGAGCCCGGTCAACAGCAGATGGTACGCGTCTGCTGCTGAGCGGGTTTCTGCCGCAAGGCATCAGCTAAAACAATCAGGGCGCCAATGGCGCCCTGATTGTTTCTCTATTCGTTGGTGCTGATTCACTCTCTTGCCGCAAGAGAGTGAATCCGTGCTCATTCGTCCATAAAGAGCTCGAGCAACACGTTGAGATAGCGATGGCCGAGGGGGGTGAGCTGCCAGCTGTCGCCGAGATCTTGGATCAGCTCCTTGCTCTGGGCGATGGTCAGCATGGTCTCTACCCGTTCCAGCGGCAGCCCGGTATAGGCCTCGAACTCCGCCTTGGGGGCCGGTTCAAACAATCTGAACCGGTTCATGAAGTACTCGAGCGGCAGATCGTCCGCACTCACCTGCCACTGCTCGTCCAGATAGGGGCGGCTCGGGTCCAGATACCCTTTCGGGTGCTTCACCTTGGCGGTGCGCAGGATCTGCTGGTTGGCGAGATCCGTCACCTTGCCGTGGGCGCCGCAGCCGATCCCCAGATAGTCGCCGAAGCGCCAGTAGTTGAGGTTGTGGCGGCACTGGTAGCCCGCCTTGGCATAGGCCGAGATCTCGTACTGCTGATAGCCGTGGGCGGTGAGCATAGAGTGGCCCTGCTCGTAGATGTCCCACAGGGTGTCATCCTCCGGCAGGGTGGGCGGCTTGGAGGCGAACGCCGTGTTCGGCTCTATGGTGAGCTGATACCAGGAGAGGTGCGGCGGTGCGCAGTCGATGGCCTGCTGCAGATCCGAGAGCGCGTCCGCCAGGCTCTGATCCGGCAGGCCGTGCATCAGATCCAGGTTGAAGGTGGGAAGCTTGATGGCGTGAGCCAGTGCAGCGGCCTTGCGCGCCTCTTCCGGGCCGTGAATGCGGCCGAGCCGGGTCAGCTTCTCCTGCTGGAAGCTCTGCACCCCGATGGAGATGCGGTTGATGCCGGCCCGCTGGAAGCCGGCGAACTTGTCCGCCTCCACCGTGCCCGGGTTGGCCTCCATGGTAATCTCGCAGTCCGCGGTGAGTTCGATGCGCGCGCGCACCCCGTCCAGCAGCACCTGCATGGCCTCCACGGAGAGCAGGCTCGGCGTGCCGCCACCGATAAAGATGGAGGAGAGGGGACGCCCCTGGGCCCAGTGCAGATCCTGATCCAGATCCTCCAGCAGGGCGGCCACGTACTCGAGGTGGGGCAGCTCTCCCTTCTGGGCGTGGGAGTTGAAGTCGCAGTAGGGGCACTTCTGGACACACCAGGGCACGTGAATATAGAGGGAGAGGGGCGGCAGTTGCAGCATGGGGTTTCCAGTGTTCAAAAAATCATCAGTGGTCGGGTTGCCCTTGTCGTCGATGACAACGCGGCGGGAGACAGCGCTTTAGTTGACCGCCGCCAGGGCCGCTTTGAGCTTGGCCAGCGCCTGGCCGCGATGGCTGAGCTGGTTCTTGAGCTCGGCCGGCATCTGGGCCGAGGTGCAGTCGTGATCGGGCACGAAGAACACCGGGTCATAGCCGAAGCCGTGCTGGCCGCGCGGCTCGTCGATGATCATCCCTTCCCAGCTGGCCTGGCAGATGATGGGGGTGGGATCGTCGGCGTGGCGCATGTAGACCAGCACGCACCAGAAACGGGCGCTCTTGAGATACTCGGGGGCGCCTTTCAGCTCGCCCAGCAGCTTGTCGATGTTGTCCTTGTCGCTGGCACCCTCACCGGCAAAGCGGGCGGAGTAGACGCCGGGACGGCCGTGCAGCAGATCCACTTCCAGGCCGGAGTCGTCGGCAACCGCCGGCAGGCCGGTGATGCGGGCGGCGTGGCGGGCCTTGATGATGGCATTCTCGACGAAGGTGGTGCCGGTCTCTTCGGCATCGGAGACCGCAAACTCGCTCTGTGGGATCACCTGGATCTTCATATCGGCCAGCATGGCGGCCAATTCCTTCACCTTTTTCTGGTTCCCTGTTGCCAGGACAAGCTTGTTCATCGAGCACCTCCGCAAAAATAATCTGCGCATTCTATGCGGGGCTGGCGCCCAGGAAAAGCGCCAATTGCCCTGGATCACCCTCGTCGGGGTCATGGCAAGATGTGAATAAAATGAATGTTTCCTGAATGGAATAACAGAAGTGATTAAATACCATTTCAATTCATTACTGTGAGCCAGTAGACTCGCGCCCCAATCTATTTTCCCCATGCCACGAGGTGACTGATGCCATTGATTCTTTTGCTTGTCCTACTGGTGCTGTTCAGTCCGCTGGCCATCGACATCTACCTGCCCGCCATCCCGCAGATGGCCGAGCAGCTGGGGGCCGAGGTGACCCTGATGCAGGGCACCATCACCTGGTTCCTGTTCAGCATGGGACTGGGGCAACTGCTGGTGGGGCCGCTGGCCGATCGCTACGGCCGCAAGCCCATCGCCCTTGGCGGCGTGCTGCTCTATGGTCTGAGCGCCCTGGGTGCCGGCTTTGCCGCGAGCCTGGGCGAGCTGATGCTGGCGCGGGTGCTGCAGGGTTTTGGCGCCTGTGCCACCTCGGTGGCCGCCTTCTCGGTGGTGCGTGACAGCTATGGCCCCAAGAAGAGCGGTCAGATGATCTCCTACCTGAACGGTGCCATCTGCTTTATTCCGGCGCTGGCCCCCTTGCTCGGTGGCTGGCTCACCGCCAAGGCGGGCTGGTCGGCCAACTTCTGGTTTATGGCCGGTTATGCGGTCATCGTCGGTAGCTGGCTGCTGTGGCGGATGCCGGAGACCCGTCCGGAAGAGACCAGCAGCAGCGGCCCGCTCATCAGTTGGTCGCGCTACAGCCCGGTGCTGCGCTCCCCGAGCTTCCTGTTCAACGCGACGCTGTGCATGCTGGCGATGGCGGTGATCCTGGCCTATGTCACCGCGGCGCCGGTGCAACTGATGGTGAAGCTGGGGCTGGACATGAGCGGCTTCAGCTACTGGTTCACCGCCAACGCGGCACTCAACATCCTGGCCTGCTTCCTGGCGCCCCGTTTCATCGCCAGGGTGGGGCCAAGACGCACCCTGCGCATCGGCCTGCTGGTGCTGCTGCTCTCCGCCATCGCCTTGACCCTGGCCATGCACATCGAGCATCCGCTGGCCATGATGGGGCCGGTGTTCCTCTCCAGCATCGGCTTTGCCATGATCCTGGGCGCCGCTGCCGGCATGGCGCTGGCACCGTTCGGCCACTGCGCCGGCACCGCCGCCGCCCTGCTCGGTCTGTTCCAGATGAGCGGCTCAGGTGCGCTGGTGGGCTTCATCGGTGTGCTGATGCACGATCCGCTCAGCCAGCTGGCGCTGCACATGTGGCTGCTGCTGCCCCCTTTGCTGATGCTGATGACCCGCCAGGGCCGGCGCTTGTGTTTGCAATAAATCCTGTGCTCTGATGGGCACACTCAGGGGGCCTTGGGCCCCCTTCTCTATTTGGCAGGCAAGGGTTTGCCTGCACCCCGTGACACAGCTACCCGTGGAGAAAACCGGATGAGCCACACAATCAATGCCGCCCTGGTGGGCTACGGCTTTGCAGGCCAAACCTTTCACGCCCCGTTTCTGACCAGCACGCCTGGGCTCTCCCTCGGCTGGGTGGTGAGCCGCGATGCCGCCAAGGTGCAGAGCGATCTGCCCGGTTGCCGGGTCGGTTCGCTGGCCGAGGTGCTGGCGGACCCGTCGGTCGACCTGGTGGTGATCGCCACCCCCAACGACACCCATGCCCCCATCGCCCGTGAGGCCCTGCTGGCCGGCAAGCACGTGGTGATCGACAAGCCGTTCGCCCTGGATCTGGCCGAGGCGAAGGCGCTGGTCGAGTTGGCGGAGAAGCAGCAGCGACTGCTCAGCATCTTCCACAACCGGCGCTGGGACGGTGATTTTCTCACCGTACGCCGCCTGCTGGCGGAAGGAGCGCTCGGTCAGGTTGCCCAGTTCGAATCCCACTTCGATCGCTATCGTCCCGAGGTGCGCCAGCGCTGGCGCGAGGCGGGCGGTCCGGGCTCTGGCCTCTGGTTCGATCTCGGCCCCCACATTCTCGATCAGTCGCTCCAGCTGTTCGGTCAGCCGGACTGGCTGCAGGCGGATCTGGCCCAGCAGCGCCCCGGTGCCCTGGCGGATGACTACTTCCACGTGGTGCTCGGCTATGGCGAGATGCGGGTCGTGCTGCACGGCAGTTGCCTGGTGTCGGCCACCATGCCGCGTTTCGTCATTCACGGCAGCGAGGGCTCCTTCATCAAGTTCGGTATGGATGTGCAGGAGGAGCAGCTCAAGCTCGGCAAGCGGCCGCCGGCGGCAGACTGGGGGGTGGACAAGGAACCCGGCCAGCTCAGCCGGATCCGCGACGGTCAGCTGCAGCAGCAGAGCGTGGTTGGCGAGGCGGGGGACTATGGCGCCTACTATCGCGGCGTCTGCGCCGCCATCCGTGGGGAGGGGGCGAACCCGGTGCCGGCCGGCGAGGCGCTGGCGGTGATGGCGCTGCTGGACCTGGCTCGCGACAGCGCCCGTGAGGGTAAACGGCTGGCTTGTCAGATCCTGTCTGATTGAGGCGCAGCCTGGACGTGGTTGCCGGCACAATGCAATAGCCGTTTATTGCCAGCAACCACGGGGCTTGCGGCGTTTTATTGTACAAAACCGCGCCGTTTACAGTGTTTTGTATTAATGTTTGTCGTTGTAGTAGTTCTTTTCATCCAGCCAACGAGAAAATATCATTGTGATACTCGTTTTCATTGGGCGCGTATGGGGATATATTTCGCGCGCCTCTTGGCTCCCGGCATATGGGTTTTTCACCGGGTGAAAGGACGCACTGTGATGGTTGTACCAACCATCTCTCCATATTTTTCTGAGGGTATGCACATGAACAAAGTACTGGTAGCCGGTATCCTGGGTCTGATGTTGACCGCTTGTGGTCAGAAAGAAGAAGCCGCCGCTCCGGCCGCTACTCCGGCCGCCGACGTTGCTGCAACTGTTGAGAAAGCCGCTAGCGAAGCCACCTCTACCGTAGAGAAGGCCGCTTCCGAAGCGACTGCAACCGTTGAGAAGGCTGCCGCTGACGTGGCCACCAAGGCGGAAGCCGCAGTGAGCGATGCCAAGGCCAACTAAGCCTGCACCTCATCTGAAGAACGGGCCCGAAGGCAACTTCGGGTCCGTTTTTTTATGTCCGTTCCCCGCCTTTGACGGGGTCCTCGCCGGCAAGAGAACCGGCTAGGGCGCGGGGTTGAGGCGCGCGGTGAGGATATGATCCTCCCAGCGGCCATTGATCATCAGGTAGTCTTTGGCGTACCCCTCCCGCTCGAAGCCGAGCCGCTCTAGCAGGGCGCCGCTGCGCAGATTCGACGGCATGTAGCCGGCCATGATGCGGTGCAGGCCGTGTTCCCGGAACAGGTAGTCGATGCCGGTCTCGACGATTTCCTGCATCAGCCCCTGTCCCTGGTGGGCCTGGTCGATGGCGTAACCCAGATGGCAGGCCTTGAAGGCGCCCATCAGGATGTTGGTGAAGTTGCAGGTGGCGATCACCTGCTCACCATGGGGATCGAGCGCCACCAGATGTACCCCGCTGCCATTGAAGAACTGGCCGTAGCTGTCGCGCAGCCGGCCGTGCCAGTGGCTCAGGGTGTAGAAGTTCTCGTCCCGGCTGGGCTCCCAGGGGGCGAGGTGGGCGCGGTTGCGCAGATAGAAATCCAGCATCAGATCGGCCCGCTCGGGGGGCAGTATGGTGAGCTGGCAGCGGGCCGTGCACAGGTGTGGCAGTGCCATCAGTGATCCCTCTGCCTGAGCCACTCATCGCGCAGCAGGCTGTAGTGAACGTGATCCACGATGCGGTCGGCCAGCCGCTCGGCACGACGGGTGATCCCCTCCTGCTGCATGCCGAGGCGCTCGCAGACGGCCCGGCTGGGCTCGTTGTCGGTGGCGGCGCTGATCTCCACCTTCTCCATCCCCATCTCCTCGAAGGCGTGATGGATCAGGGCCTGGCAGGCGCGGGTGATGATGCCGTTGCCCTGCCAGCGCTCGGCCAGCCAGTAGCCGATGCTGACCTTGGCCAGCGCCCGGTCGATCTGGTTGTAGCCGATGACGCCGACCACTTCCCCCTGATACTCGATGGCGGTGGTCAGCCCCTCGCCGCGGGCAAACTTCTCGATGGCGTGGCGGATGAAGGTGGCGCTGTCGGCGGGCTGCTGAATGTAGGGCGGCCAGGGCAGCCACTGGGTCAGGTAGTCACGGTTCTCCCGACACAGGGCAAAGAGTTCGCTGGCCATGTCGGGCTGCAGGAACAGCAGCGCCAGCTCGTCGTCCAGTTGCCATGAAAACATCCGCACCTCCCCTCCAGTCTGGGCCCGAAACGGGCCGTCGAACCGCCAATGTAGCCAATCAACCCCTTGTACGCCAAGGGTTTTCCATCTGTTCTTGCGCCCCGCCATCCCCATATGGAGGGGCGATTGGTGATGGTCAGAAAGCGCCTGGCCATTGTTCGGCTTTTTTTGGTGTTATTCGCCATTTTGATCTCTTATCACGCTACCAAACAGGGGCAACAGCAGATCCTGCTATGGGTTTGTGCTGCTCTGTCACATATGACAGGCAGCAATCTTGAACGTGCCAACTAGTGTAGGAGCGCCGGGCAACGGACCCGACGTGTAATCTTCATCGACTTAAGGAAAAGACGGATGAACAAAGTCTATTTGGCCGTGGTATTGGCCTGCTGGGGAAGCGCAGCGCTGGCTGCAGAACAGGTGGATGTGCATCAGGTAGCGGGCATTCAGGGGGTGCCGAGCGGCGCTGCCGGGGTGAGCGCGCTGGCAGGGGATGGCGAGTTTCGTCAGGTGCGGGCGGTCAAGCTGCCCAACGGTCAGCAGCGGGTGCGCTATGAGCAGACCTGGCACGGCATCCCGGTCTGGGGCCAGGTGCTGGTGGCCGAGCAGTCCCTCGGCGGGCAGATCAGCCAGGTCTCCGGCCAGCTCCTGCGCCAGATCGATGCCGACGTGGCCAGCCCGACCGCCGCCCTGTCGCCGGCCGATGCCGCCAGCAAGGCGCGGGCCGGGGCCAAGGGCAGCAACGAGCGGGTCAAGCTGTTCGTGATGCAGGATGAGGCCGGTCAGGCCCGCCTGGTCTATCTGGTCTCCTGGCTGGCGGCGAGCGATGAGCCGAGCCGCCCCTTCGTGGTGATCGATGCCCAGAACGGCAGCGAGCTCAAGCGCTGGGAAGGGATCAACCACAAGGACGCCACCGGCCCGGGTGGCAACGTCAAGACCGGCAAGTATTTCTACGGCGCCGACTTCGGTCCGCTGCTGGTGGACGACAACTGCCGGATGACCAGCCCGAACGTGGACACCCTCAACATGAATCACGCCACCACGGGCGGCGCCATTCATCAGTTCACCTGCCCGGAGAACACGGTCAAGGAGATCAACGGCGCCTACTCGCCGCTCAACGACGCCCACTACTTCGGCAACGTGGTGTTCGACATGTACCGCAACTGGTACAACACGGCGCCGCTGACCTTCAAGCTGAAGATGCGGGTGCACTACAGCCGCAACTACGAGAATGCCTTCTGGGACGGCAGCCAGATGACCTTCGGTGACGGCGCCACCACCTTCTACCCGCTGGTGAGCCTGGACGTGGCGGCCCACGAGGTGAGCCACGGCTTTACCGAGCAGAACTCCGGGCTGGTCTACTCCGGTCAGTCCGGCGGCATCAACGAGGCCTTCTCCGACATGGCGGGGGAAGCGGCCGAGAACTTCATGAAGGGCAGCAACGACTGGCTGGTGGGCGCCCAGATCTTCAAGGGCAACGGCTCGCTGCGCTACTTCGAGGATCCGACCCGGGACGGCAGCTCCATCGGCCATGCCAGCGACTACTACGATGGCATCGACGTGCACCACAGCTCAGGTGTCTACAACCGCGCCTTCTACCTGCTGGCCAACACCAGCGGCTGGAATACCCGCAAGGCCTTTGAAGTATTCGTGCTGGCCAACCGTCTCTACTGGGGCGCCAACACCACCTTCGATCAGGGCGCCTGCGGCGTGACCAAGGCGGCTACCGATCTGGGCTACAGCGTGACCGACGTGGCGGCGGCCTTTACCACCGTGGGGGTCAATGCCACCTGTGGCGGCACCACGCCGCAACCGGGCAGAGTGCTGCAAAACGGGGTGCCGGTGAGCGGTCTCTCCGCCGCCAAGGGGGGCAAGTTGAATTTCACCATCGACGTGCCGGCCGGCAAGAGCCAGCTGGTGATCGCCAGCAGCGGCGGTACCGGCGATGCGGATCTGTATGTGAAGTTCGGCAGCGTGCCGACCAGCAGCAGCTATGACTGCCGCCCCTACAAGAGCGGCAACGCCGAGACCTGCACCCTGAACTCGCCCAAGGCGGGGACCTGGAACGTGCAGCTGAGCGCCTACAGCGCCTTCTCTGGGGTGACCCTCAAGGCCAGCTACTGAGCCTGAGTCACCGTAATAGAGATAGAGCGCCGGACTTGTCCGGCGCTTTTTTTATGCGGATTTGCCCGCCCAGCGCCGGGCCAGGGTACGGGCGGCCTCCAGCACCCGCTCCTTGGCGGGATTGGGCCGTTTGCCGCTGCGCCAGGCCATCATCACGTCCCAGTGATCCGGCGGCAGATCCACCACGTCCAGCTGCACCAGCCGGCCGAACTCCAGATCCCGGGCGATGGCGAGCGCCGGCATCAGGGTGATGAAGCCGTGCTCCAGCGCCAGCTCCCGCGCCGCGCTGGCGGGCTGGATGGCGTGCAGTGGGCTCGCCACCTGGCGCAGCAGGCGCAGCTGCAAGATCAGCTCGTCGCAGCCGGTGCCCCACTGCTGGGGGGCCAGCCGCTCGTTGGCGATGTCCTGCAGGGTCAGGCCCTGCCGCCCGGCCAGCGGATGGGTGGCGCAGGCCACGGCGATGATGGGTGAGCGATAGAGCAGCTCGAGCTGGATGCCGGCGATGGCTGGGCACTTGAGGATGAAGCCGACGTCGGTCTCGCCGGTCAGCAGCTCCTGCATGATGATGCCGGAGTGATCCGTGTTGCAGCGGATCTCGAAGGTCTCGTCGACCAGTGCCAGCAGCAGGGGGCCGAACACCACGGTCGTCAGGGAGGGCAGGCAGGCGAGCCGGATGCGCGGCAGCGCCGGTGCTCCCTGCATTGCCAGGCGACCCCCTTCCAGCGCACTCAGTGCCGCACTCGCGGCGGGCAGGAACTGCTCGCAGGCCGGGGTGGGGGTGGCGCCGCGCCGGTGGCGACGAAACAGGGGCTGGCCCAGATCCTGTTCCAGCACGGCGATCCGCTGGCTCACCATGGGTTGTGACCAGCCGCGCACGGCGGCCGCCTTGCTGAAGCTGCCGCGATTGACCACATCCAGCAGCAATTGCAGATCGTCGAGGGTCATAGCCATAACATAATCCAATATAAAATATAGCCAGTTGTTGGCTACCACTATATCTGGCGTCCTTCCAGAATAGCAGTATCAATCGTTGTGCTTTGGCATATTGCCATATCGGTTCAGGGGCTTGTTGCACCTTGAGCCCGTTTGGTGACGGCGTCATTCGGGCGATGAGACGAATTAATCGGAATGTCATCAGAAAGCAGGGGACGGGTAGTCATGGTGGAGCGGGCGAGGCGGTTGGGGCGGTGGTTTTTGGCGTTGGATTCCCTGTTGGTGATCCTGGGGTTCTTCGTGGTGATGCCCATGATCAGCCTGCGCTTCGTGGATCAACTCGGCTGGGCGGCCGGGGTGGTGGGGCTGGCGCTGGGATTGCGCCAGCTGACCCAGCAGGGGCTGGGCATTCTGGGCGGCTCGCTGGCGGACAAGTTCGGCGCGCGGCCACTCATCGTGGGTGGCATGCTGCTGCGGGCGGCGGGGTTTGCCAGCCTGGCCTACGCCCAGAGCGGGCTGGAGCTGATCCTCTCCTGCGTCATCTCGGGGCTGGGGGGCTGTCTGTTCGATCCGCCTCGCGCCGCGCTGGTGATCAAATTCACCCGGCCCCGTCAGCGGGGGCGCTACATCTCCTTGTTGATGATGCTGGAGAGCGCCGGCGCCGTGGTGGGGGCCCTGCTCGGCAGCTGGCTGCTCAACTTCGACTTCGAATATGTCTGCCTGCTGGGGGCCGGCCTGTTTGTCTGCGCCGCCCTGTGCAACCTGCTGATCCTGCCTGCCTACAAACTCTCGGTGCGACCGACCCCGATCCGCGCCGGTCTCGGCCAGGTGCTGGCCGACAAGGCGTTCTGCCGGCTGGTATTGATCCTGAGCGGCTACTACGCGCTCTGGGTCCAGGTGATGCTGATCTTCCCCATCCTGGTCAAGCAGATGGCGGGCACCACCACGGCGGTGGGCTGGATGTATACCCTGGAGACCGCCATCTCGCTGGCGCTGCTCTATCCGCTGGCGCGCTATGGCGAGCGCCACTTCAAGCTGGAGAGTCGCTTGATGGCCGGGGTGCTGCTGATGACCACCGGCATCGGGCTGGTGGCGTTTGCCAACACCCTGCCCGCGGTGTTCATGCTGCTGGCTTGCTTCTATCTGGGGATCGTCATCGCGGAACCGGCGCGGGAGACGCTGATGACTAAACTGGCGCAGCCGGGGGCGCGCGGCAGCTACATGGGCTTCAGCCGGCTGGGGCTGGCGCTGGGGGGCATGACGGGTTACGTGGGGGGCGGCGCGCTGCATGACTACGCCATGCTGCAGGGTCAGCCCTGGTTACCCTGGCTGGTGCTGGGCACGGTCGGGGTGACGACGCTGTTGCTGCTGGTGAACTGCTTTCACCGCGAGCCGAGTCTGGCGCGGGTCAACATCTGACGGGCAATAAAAAACCGGCCGCTGGGCGGCCGGTAAAAATACAGTAGGCAATTCAGGGAAGACTTAGAAGTTGTACTGCAGGGCCACGGCGACCACGTCGTCGGTGTTCTTGCCCAGCGAGTTGGTGTGGGTACCGTTGACGTTGTCCAGCAGGTTGATCTTGTAATCAACGTAGGCGTTGAAGTTGTCGGTGAAGTTGTACCAGGCACCGATGGAAACGTACTCGGTGGCGGTGTCATCGATGCCGCGAGCGTTGTCCTTCACGTCGGTGCGCAGGTAGGCCAGGGACGGCTTGAACTTGCCGAAGGCGTACTGGGCGACGGCTTCGTAGCCATCCATCTTCTCGGCGTAGCCATTGAAGGTGCTGACGTACATGTGGTCTTCACCGTGGGAGTAGGTGGCTGCCAGGTAGAGGTCGCCGACGGCGTACTTGGCACCGACACCGTACAGCTTGGCGTCGCGGTCACCACCGAAGGCAGCGTTGGCGGCCTGCTCGTCGGTCTTGCCAGCCTGGTTGTAGGCGGTACCCAGGCTCAGGCCCATGTCGAAGTCATAGTTGGCAGACACGGCGAAGCCTTCAGCAGAACCTTTCGGATTCCAGGTGCTGTTGGCGCCAGTCAGGTTGGAGCGATCGGCATTCTGCGGATCGTTGTTGCCGGTGAACTGGGCACCCAGGGTCAGGCCCTGATAGGTGTAGATGTACTGGGCCAGACCGTTGGTACGACCGGTACCGAATATTTCGGTGTCTTTGCCCAGACCGTCACCACCCCACTCTGGCAGCACGTCGGTGTAGTTGTTCACGGCTTTGGTGAACAGACCATCCTGACGGCCGTAGCTGAAGGCACCGAAACGATCGTGCTTGATGCCGGCGTAGGCATAACGCAGCTCGTCGTTGTCGGAGCCGGAGACCGGCAGGTTGTATTCAGCGAAGCCGAACGCGGTCAGCTCGTTGTCGATCTTGGTTTCGCCGGCAACGTGCAGACGCAGGTAGCTCTGGTCACCTTCAGAACCGTTGTCATCAGTGCCGTAGTACATGCCTTGAGCGCGACCACCGATGTCGAGTTTGGTGTCGTTCTGGTTGTAGACGGTAGCGGCTTGCGCACCACCGGCCAGCAGCACGCTGGAGATGGCCATGGTCAATGCTGTCTTTTTCATTGTTCGTTCCTCTGGTGTAAACACTGTCGGACCTGTGCTCGGCCCTGTTGATCGGTTTCTGTTCCGATGCCCCAGAGTAGATCTGCGAACCTTGATAGAAACTGAAGCGCACAAGGATTAATTAATGATTTGACCTGAAAAGCAGGCATAAAAAACGGCCCCGACAGGGCCGTTTGCGTATTTGTGGAATTAAATGCTGGTTAGAGCATCATGCCACCGAAGAAGAAGCCCAGCGCCACGGCGATGGCGATGGTGGCGACACCCGGTACGAAGAAGGGGTGATTGAATACCGCCTTGCCGATACGGGTAGAGCCGGTGTCATCCATTTCGACCGCGGCCAGCAGGGTCGGGTAGGTCGGCAGCACGAACAGGGCGCTCACGGCGGCGAAGGAGGCGATGGCGGTCAGCGGGCTGACACCCAGTGCCAGGGCGGCCGGCATAAGGGCCTTGGTGGTGGCGCCTTGTGAGTAGAGCAGCATGGCGGCGAAGAACAGCACCACGGCCAGCAGCCAGGAGTACTGGTTCAGCAGGTCGCCGGCGATCAGCTGGATGGTGTCCATGTTGCCTTTCACGAAGACGTTGCCCAGCCAGGCCACACCCAGTACGCAGATACAGGCGGACATGCCGGACTTGAAGGTCGGCATGTTGGTGACCTGGGTGGCGTCCAGCTTGCAGACCAGGGTCATGATGGTGGCTGCGGCCAGCATGATGCCCATGATGGCGCCATCACGGGGGATCGGCGGGTTGGCGATCAGGCCCACTTTACCGGAGATGGCGGTGGCGTAGGCCATGACGGCCACGATGGCGGCGATGAAGATCCAGACCGACACCTTGGCGTAAGGCTTGAGCTCCAGCTTGGTGGTGCCGCGCAGCTTGATCAGCCCCTTGGCCTTGCGCTCCAGGTAGACTTCGTCCTGGTCGAGCGGCTTGCCCAGCATGTTGGCGACGAAAGCGCCGAGGATGCAGGCGATGAAGGTGGAGGGGATGCAGATGGCCAGCAGGGTCAGGTAATCCACGCCAAACGGCTCAAGCATGCCGGAGAAGGCAACCACGGCCGCGGAGATGGGCGAGGCGGTGATGGCGATCTGGGAGGCGATGACGGCGATGGAGAGCGGACGGGACGGACGAATGCCCTGCTCCTTGGCCACTTCGGCGATCACCGGCAGGGTGGAGAACGCGGTGTGACCGGTACCGGCCAGCATGGTCATCAGATAGGTGACGACCGGGGCGGCGAAGGTGATGTATTTGGGGTTCTTGCGCAGGGCTTTCTCGGCCAGGGAGACCAGATAGTCCATGCCACCGGCCAGTTGCATACAGGCAATGGCGCAGATGACGGACGCGATGATCATGATCACGTCCCAGGGGATGTAGGTGACCAGCTGGTCGCTGGGAATTGGCATCCCCAGACCCCAGGTCAGTACCAGTACCCCCAAACCACCGGCAAAGCCGATGCCGATGCTGCCTATCCGGGCCCCCAGATAGATAGCGGCGAGCACGACAAGTAACTCGATTCCAATCATAGCGAACACTCCATTTTCCAGTTTTTTTAGGTTTTATTTGGCAGAAAAGCCAATTCCCGATGGGGCTGGGCAAGACCTATCGGGAACTGACTTTATGGGCCGGGATAAACCCGGCCCATTTGCTCGCTTATACGGTGGCTTCGCGGGTATAACGCTTGGCTTTGTATTGCGGGTTCATCAGGTTCTCGATGGAGAGAATTTCATCCAGCTGCTCGGCGGTCAGCAGGCCGCGCTCCAGCACGACTTCACGGACGTTCTTGCCGGTCTGGGCACAGATCTTGCCGACGATGTCGCCTTCGTGGTGGCCGATGAAGGGGTTCAGGTAGGTCACGATGCCGATGGAGTTCAGTACGTGGTTCATGCAGATTTCCGGGTTGGCGGTGATGCCTTCCACGCACTTCTCGCGCAGGGAGATGCAGGCTTTTTCCATCAGGCTCAGGGATTCGAACATCGCCTGACCGATCACCGGCTCCATGACGTTCAGCTGCAGCTGACCGGCTTCGGCGGCGAAGGTGATGGTGACGTCGTTGCCAAAGACCTTGAAGCAGGACTGGTTGACCACTTCCGGAATGACCGGGTTGACCTTGGCCGGCATGATGGAGGAGCCAGCCTGCATTTCCGGCAGGTTGATCTCTTTGAGTGCAGTGCGCGGGCCGGAGGAGAGCAGACGCAGGTCGTTACAGATCTTGGAGAGCTTCATCGCCATGCGCTTGATGGCGCCGTGCAGCATCACGTAGGCGCCGCAGTCGGAGGTCGCTTCGATCAGGTCTTCAGCCGGGACATAGGCACGACCGGTGATCTCGGCCAGGCGCTTGATGGCCAGGGCGGAGTACTCGGGCGGAGTGTTCAGGCCGGTACCGATGGCGGTGGCGCCCAGGTTCACTTCCAGCAGCAGCTCCTGGCAACGCTTGATGGACTTGATCTCTTCGCGCAGGGTGACGGCGAAGGCATGGAACTCCTGACCCAGGGTCATCGGCACCGCATCTTGCAGCTGGGTACGACCCATCTTCAGGATGCCCTTGAACTCGGCGGCCTTGGCATCGAAGGCGGCGATCAGTGCTTCCAGTGCGTGCAGGGTGGTGTCGGTGCTGTTGACCACGGCCACGCGGAAACCGGTGGGGTAGGCATCGTTGGTGGACTGGCACTTGTTGACGTGGTCATTGGGGTTGATGACGTCGTAGCGGCCCTTGGCCAGGCCCATGATTTCAAGGGCGATGTTGGCCAGTACTTCGTTGGTGTTCATGTTGACGGAGGTGCCGGCACCACCCTGGTAAACGTCGACCGGGAACTGGTCGAAGCATTTGCCGGTGTTCAGCATCAGGTCGCAGGCTTCTACGATCTTGTCAGCAATTTCAGGACGGATGGTACCCAGTTCGCCGTTCGCCAGGGCGGCGGCCTTCTTGGTCAGTACCATGCCGCGGACGAATTCCGGAACGTCAGAAATCTTCTGAGTGCTGATCTTGAAGTTCTCAACGGCGCGCAGGGTATGCACACCGTAGTAGAGATCGTTGGAAACTTCTTTGGTGCCCAGCAGGTCTTCTTCAATGCGGACGTTCTTGATGTCGCTCATTGTAATGCCTCAGAAATCAGATAAATGGAAACGATCCTCACCGAGTGGTCGCGAGTTCCTTACGCACGGTTCATCCTGAAGCACCACACATCGAGTGGGGCGGTTGGGAGCTTTTTTGCTCCCTTAATTACTGGCGTCGATATTACCCCAATTGAGGTATCTGATATTAGACCTGGATCACTAAATTTGAGACAACCTCAAATAACTTGTGGTCATTAAACAGATATTGCAATCAACCGATTTACTTTGACAGAACAATGACTTCAATCACAGTCTGGCAGACCGGTTTTTCTGTGGATCCGGCGCCTTGTCACCCTGTGGACTTGAAAAATGCGCGTCACCCCCCATTTTAATCAACAGGAACCGATACCATGGCGGGTTGGCAACGGCATCAGCGGTTGTGGCTCTTCGCCAGCGGTTCATTCACATTCATCCGCACTGAGGTTGTTATGGGCAAGTTGTTTCTATTGTTGGTCGGTCTGGTGGTGCTTGAGCTCACCGTAATGATCGAAGTCGGCTCCGTGATCGGTGCCTTGCCGACCGTCGGCTTGCTCATTCTGACGGCGGTGCTGGGCTCCTCTCTGGTGCGCAGCGAAGGGATCAAGACCCTGTTCAACGCGCAGCAGAAGATGCAGCAGGGAGAGATGCCGGGACGTGAGGTGATGGGGGGCATGATGCTGGCGCTGGCCGGTCTGCTGCTGATCATCCCGGGTTTCGTGACCGACTTCTTCGGCATCCTGCTGCTGCAGCCCTGGCTGCGCAACAAGCTGGCCGACAAGCTGATCGGCAGTAACCAGTTCAAGATGCAGATGGGCGGTTTTCAGGCCCGTCAGCAGCCGTTTGACGAGGTGCCGGGCAATGACCAGCCGGGTCAAGCTCCGCGCAGCGGCACCACCATCGAAGGGGAGTTCGAGCGCAAGGAGTAACTGCTGCGCTTACTTTCCTGCCATCAGGGCCTGCCCTGATGGCACAGCCGCTCGAAGCGGTGGCGGGCATACCACCAGGCCAGGGTGCCCGCCGCCAGATTGGCCACGAGAATGCCCAGATAGATCCCCTGCTCCCCTCCCAGTTTCGCCCCCAGCCAGGCCCCTGGCAGCAAGAAGACAAACAGCCGCAACCCGTTGAACAGGAAGGAGACGCTGGAAGCCCTCACGCCATTCAAGGCGGACGCGAGCAGCATCACCATCCCCTGAAAGCCGTAACCGATGGGCACCAGGTGCAGATAGAGCACGATGAGGCGCACCACCTGCGGATGACTGCTGAACAGCTCGGCGATGAAGGGGGCCAGCAGCCAGGTCAGTGCGTATACCGCCAGCTGGAACAGCAGGGCAAAGCGCATGCAAAACTGCAGCGCCGCCTTGGCACGGGCCGGGTTGCCCGCCCCGCAGTTCTGCGAGATGAAGGGGGCCAGCACGGAGGAGAGTGCCATCATAACGATAAGCAGCAGAGCCTCCACTCTCGATGCGGCGCCGTAGGCGGCCACCACTTCCGTCCCCAGCCCGGCGAAGATGGTCATCAGCACGGCGTTGGCCAGCGGGTTGAGCATGTTGGTGAAGGAGGCGGGTACCGCCACGTGCAGCAGGGCGCGCCAGTGGGCCAGCAACTGCGGGCGCGGGGAGAGGCGCCAGTGCAGCAGCCCTTCCCGGTGGCGCAATATATAGAGGCTGACCAGCATGGCCATCAGCCAGGAGAGGGAGGTGGCGATGGCGGCGCCGCGGATCCCCCATGCGGGGAAGGGGCCTATGCCGAAGATGAGCAGGGGATCCAGCACCCCGTTGACCAGCCCGGCCACCGTCATCACCAGGCTGGGGGTCTTGGTATCGCCGGTGGCCCGGATGGCGGCATTGCCCACCATGGGCAGCACCAGCATGGGGACGGTCAGATACCAGATCAGCATGTAGTCGTAGATGAGGGCGATCAGCTCATCGCTGGCGCCGAGCAACCGGAACAGCGGGTGTATGGTCAGCGCCCCCGCCAGGGCGATGAGGGTGACCAGCAGCACGGCCAGAAACAGGTTGTCGGTGGTGATGCGGGCGGCTTCATCATGCTTGCCCTGGCCGAGCGCATGACCCATCACCGCAGAGAGGCCGGCCCCCAGTCCCATCGCCAGCGAGGTGACCACGAAGGTCACCGGAAAGGTGAAGCTGATGGCGGCCAGCGCCTGGGTGCCCAGCATGCCGATGAAGAAGGTATCGACCAGGTTGAAGGCGAGAATGGCGACGATGCCGAGGATCATCGGGCCCGTCATGCGCAGCAATACGGACGTCATGGGGGCGGTCAGCAGGGGATTGGGTCGGGTCACGGGCTCGTCTCTGTACGTCTGGCGGAGTTCTGGCTGCGAGCAGCACAAACCGGTTTCCTGACCGGGACTTCGGGAGATCCATCGAAGACGTTCATAGTACGTGAAAATATTTTTTTTGTATTTGCCCTTGAAGGGTTAACAAACGTGCCCCACATCGGAGACATATCTAATTTGGCCAGGAATGGCCATTCCTCAAAGCAACACAGAGACTCATTTTGGGAGAGTTATCGATGAAAATTCGTCCACTGCACGACCGCGTCATCATCAAGCGCATCGAAGCTGAAGCCAAATCCGCTGGCGGCATTGTCTTGACTGGTACTGCGGCCCAGAAGTCCACCCGTGGTGAAGTTCTTGCCGTGGGGACTGGCCGAATTCTGGATAATGGCGATGTCAAAGCCCTCGCCGTCAAGGTTGGTGACAAGGTGATCTTCAACGAAGGCTACGGTGTGAAGACCGAGAAGCTGGATGGTCAGGACGTACTGATCCTGTCTGAAACCGACATCCTGGCGATTGTCGAAGAGTAATCCACCCTTTCCCCCTGCGAATTGATTGAAGGATTGAAGAAATGGCAGCTAAAGAAGTCAAGTTTGGCAACGAAGCACGCAGCAAGATGCTGGAAGGCGTAAACATCCTGGCCGATGCCGTCAAGGTGACCCTGGGCCCGAAAGGCCGCAACGTGGTACTGGACAAGTCCTTCGGCGCACCGACCATCACCAAGGACGGCGTCTCCGTTGCCCGTGAAATCGAGCTGGAAGACAAGTTCATGAACATGGGCGCCCAGATGGTCAAGGAAGTTGCTTCCAAGGCCAACGACGCCGCCGGTGACGGTACCACTACCGCTACCGTACTGGCTCAAGCCATCGTCAACGAAGGCCTGAAGGCCGTTGCCGCCGGCATGAACCCGATGGATCTGAAGCGCGGTATCGACAAGGCCGTAGTGGCCGCCGTTGCCGAGCTGCAAGCGCTGTCCCAGCCGTGTGCTGACAACAATGCCATCGCTCAGGTCGGTACCATCTCCGCCAACTCTGACGAGAAAGTCGGCAAGCTGATTGCCGAAGCCATGGACAAAGTCGGTCGTGACGGCGTCATCACCGTTGAAGACGGTCAGGGTCTGGACGACGAGCTGGCCGTGGTAGAAGGCATGCAGTTCGACCGTGGCTACCTCTCCCCGTACTTCGTCAACAAGCCGGAAACCGGTGCCGTCGAGCTGGACGATCCCTTCATCCTGCTGGTTGACAAGAAAGTCTCCAACATCCGTGAAATGCTGCCGGTGCTGGAAGGCGTAGCCAAAGCAGGCAAACCGCTGATCATCGTGGCCGAAGACGTAGAAGGCGAAGCGCTGGCGACCCTGGTGGTCAACACCATGCGTGGCATCGTGAAAGTCGCTGCCGTCAAGGCACCTGGCTTCGGTGACCGTCGCAAGGCCATGCTGCAGGATATCGCCATCCTGACCGGTGGTACCGTGATCTCCGAAGAAGTGGGCATGGAGCTGGAAAAAGCGACCCTGGAAGACCTGGGCCGTGCCAAGCGCATCGTCATCACCAAAGAGAACACCACCATCATCGATGGCGTGGGTGATGCATCCCTGATCGAGAGCCGTGTGGCCCAGATCCGTCAGCAGATCGAAGAGACCTCTTCCGATTACGACCGCGAGAAGCTGCAAGAGCGCGTAGCCAAACTGGCTGGCGGTGTTGCCGTGATCAAGGTTGGCGCTGCCACCGAAGTCGAGATGAAAGAGAAGAAAGCCCGGGTTGACGACGCCCTGCATGCGACTCGCGCTGCAGTAGAAGAGGGTGTGGTTGCCGGTGGTGGTGTTGCACTGGTTCGTGTGGCCGCCAAACTGGCCGGCCTGCGTGGCGACAACGAAGACCAGAACGTGGGTATCAAGGTCGCTCTGCGCGCCATGGAAGCCCCGCTGCGCCAGATCGTCATCAACGCCGGTGAAGAGGCCTCCGTAATCGCCAACGCGGTGAAGAACGGTGAAGGTAACTTCGGTTACAACGCCTACACCGAACAGTACGGTGACATGCTGGCCATGGGTATCCTGGATCCGACCAAGGTGACCCGTTCTGCCCTGCAGTTCGCCTCTTCCATCGCTGGCCTGATGATCACCACCGAGTGCATGATCTCCGAGCTGCCGAAGAAAGATGCCCCTGCCATGCCTGACATGGGCGGCATGGGCGGCATGGGCATGATGTAATTCAGCCCTGGTTACCAAACGGCTCGCTTTTGCGGGCCGTTTTTTTTATGGCGACTAAACTGAGTCTATTGTCAGTGACTTAATCAGAGGTGAGTATGCGTGTACTGGGTTTGATTCCATTACTGTTTTCGCTGGCCATGCCGGTGATGGCACTGGAGGCGCCACAGGGGCCCGTCATTTTGAAGGTGACCGGCAATGTGCTGCCGGCCGAAGCGACGGAGGGGGTGGTCTCCTTCGATCTCGCCATGCTCAAGGCTCTGCCGCAGCATGAGATAGTGACCAGCAATCCCTGGGTCGACAAACCGCACAAATATGTGGGGCCCAAGCTGGCCGATGTCTTGGCTGCCGTTGGTGCGGATGGCAAGGCGATCACCTTGACGGCCTTGAACAGTTTTCAGATCAGGATCAACTGGGATAAGGTCAGACAATACGACCCGATTCTGGCTTGGCAAGATGATGGGGTCACCATGCGGGTACGGAATAAGGGACCGCTTTGGTTTATCCTACCGCTGGATCAGTATCCCGAGCTGAAACGCTCGGAGTTTACCGACATGATGATTTGGCAATTGAACGCCATTGATATTCAGCATTGATGTAGTGGCTTGCGGGAGTACGAGTGAAAGCAAAGACCAAGGCGTGGCCTTTACTCATCGTTCTTTACCTATCCATCCTGTTGTTTACGGGAAGCACCCTCTATTGCCTCGCGCAGATACAGAATGCGACCCGAGTGATGGAGAGGTATACCTATGACGTCTCCTGGGCCCTGATGCAGTTGCAACTGGAGTTGGGGCGTTTCCTCAACTCCGTCGAGATCTACCATTATGGCGGCATCGATCACGATACCCTGATGCTGCGCTATGACATCCTGTGGAGCCGTACCCCCATCCTGCTCAGTGGCCAGTTGCGTCAGAGCATGAAGGACAAGCAGAAGACCTTGCGGCTGGTGCAGTTGATCGAAAGCAATATTCGCGAGATGGAGCCCAATATCACCAATCTGAAGGCGGGGACACCCGATTATCAGCAGATATTGATGCGCCTGGTTCCTCTGCAGGAGCCACTCTCCTATTCTCTCGCCTCCGTGATGCAGAAGAACATCAACGTCTATTCAGGCAATGACAAACGCTTTGGCCAGCTGCGCAATGCGCTGCTGTTCATGGTCTCAGGGCTGGTGTTGTCGGTGATGCTGCTGAGTGGTTTGTTGATCCGTGAGGCTCGCCGTCATTTCAGGGCGGCGCGGATCGATCCCCTGACTGGATTGTCCAACCGGTTGGCATTGCTGGAGAAAATGGAGTCCTACGCCACCAAGGAGACACCGTTTGGCCTGGTGCTGGTGGACATCAACGATTTTCGCGACATCAACAGCAAGTTCGGCTACAACACCGGTGATTTCCTGCTGCAGGAGCTGGCAAAGCGAATGCGCAGTTTGTGTGAAAACGGTGAGTGGGTGGCCCGGCTGGGCGGCGATCAGTTTGCCATGATCCAGCGTGAAAGCAGTGACCTGCGCCAGGTGAGGGAGCTGGTGGCCCGCCTGCTGCATGCGCTCAAGCAGGACATCATCATCGACAACTATCCGTTCCGCCTGGAGGTGGGCATCGGCATCGCCTTCTTCCCGATGGACAGCAAGCATACTCAGGAGCTGCTCAGCCGGGCCGAGCAGGCCTTGTTTCACAGCCGCAAGACCCATGTGCCATACGTCATCTACGACAACTCGTTGCTCAATGAAACGGCGCGCCGCAAGCATTTGGCAAGCGACATGATCATGGCGCTCGAGCACAATGCACTTGAGCTCTATTACCAGCCCATCGTCAACCTCGAGAGTGGCCGCTGCGAAGCGGTGGAAGCCTTGCTGCGCTGGCGTCACCCTGAGTTAGGCTTCATTCCCCCCAACGAGGTGATCCAGGTTGCCGAAGAGTTCCAGCTGGCCGAGAAGCTGGGCAGCTGGGTATTGAATACGGCCTGCGAGCAGCTCTATCAGTGGCAGCAACTGGGTTTGGTTGATTTGCAGATGTGCGTGAATATCTCGCCCGGCATGTATCAGCGCAATCTGTTGAAGCTGGTTGCCAAGGCCTTGATGGACCACCATATCCCGGCCGCCAGCCTGGTGCTTGAGGTGACGGAAGACACCACCATGCGCGAGGTGAAAAACTCCCTGCAACTGATGCAGGATCTCAATCAGCAGGGGGTACAGCTGGCACTGGATGACTTTGGCACCGGCTACTCCTCGCTCAGTTATCTGCAGAAGCTGCCGGTCAGCAAGGTGAAGATCGATCGCTCCTTCATCCAGGGGATCGATACGTCCATCGAGGCATCCGAGCTGGTCGCCAACATCTGCCGAATGGGTTCCATGCTGGGCAAGAGTCTGGTGTGTGAGGGGATAGAGACGCAGGCGCAACTCGATGTGTTGCGCACCCTCACTGATATTCATCTCTATGGCCAGGGCTATCTGTTCAGCCGTCCAGAACAGGCGGAGAAGGTTTATCAAACCTTGCTGGAGATGGAAGAGGAGTGGCTGGAGCGACGCCAACCCGACAAGGCGTATTTAATTTAGCCAAAATGGCTCATGCTTGGTCCAAGATGGCCGATAGTCTTAAAGCAGGAGGTACACCATGGATATATCTAGTTCTGCATCTGCGTCATTTGGTTCTGCATTGATGACGGCCAGCCTGGCCAAGAAACAACAGACCCAAGAAGGTGAATCTGCATTGAAACTGCTGCAAACAGCGGCTCAATCAGCACCGGTTGCACCGACATCGGCCAACGCTTCTTTGGGAAGTAACATCGATATTCGCGTCTGACCCTAACGAAAAAGCCCCCATCCAGTCGATGGGGGCTTTTTTATGTCTGCGATATCGCGATGTCTATCTTGGCTCAGACCGGAAAAGGGGCTGGCGCCTCGAAGGTCATCCGCTCGCCGCTGCGAGGGTGGCTGATGGTCAGACTGGCTGCATGCAGGTAGAGATGGGGGGCAGCCGCCAGCGCATCCGGATGGGCGTAGAGATTGTCACCCAGAATCGGGTGCCCCAGCTCCAGCATATGGACGCGCAACTGGTGCGAGCGACCCGTGATGGGAGTCAGCTTGATCAGGCTGTTACCGTTCTCTACCTTCAATTTTTCCCACAGGGTCAGGGCATGACGGCCCTCTTCGTGGTCCACCTTCTGCTTCGGGCGGTTGGGCCAGTCGACGCAGAGCGGCAGGTCGACCTGACCCGATGCTGCCTCCGGCTCGTCCCACACCCAGGCGAGGTAGTGCTTCTCGGTCTCGCGCTCGCGAAATTGCCGACTCAGCTCCCGATGGGAATTGGGATTGAGGGGAATGACAATGACGCCAGTGGTGGACATGTCGAGGCGATGAGCCGCCGCCGCCTTGGGATGCTGCTGCTTTACCCGATGCAGGACGCTGTCTTCATTCTCGGGGCCGCGCCCGGGCACGCTCAGCAGGCCAGTGGGCTTGTTGACCACCATGATGTCCTTGTCCTTGAACAGGATATCGAGCCAGGGTTCCAGAGGCGGTGAGTATTCAAACATAAATGTCTCGCATCAGAAGGTGGGGGCAAGCCCCCATCAGTTATGAGTAACCACAATCATAAAGGGCATGTCATCCAGCATGAGCCGGTCATGTCTCTTCAGTATCGCGTCAGTTATGGGTGACCACGATAAAGCGGATGGCATCCAGCTTGAGTTGGGTCTGATCGATCAGGTGGTGCAATTCTGCCTGCAGATTGCGCAGATAATCCAGTTCGCTGTCGCGCACGTTCGGGTTGACCGCTTTGAGCGCTTCCAGCCTGTCCAGATCCTGTTGCAGGGTCTGCGCCATCTGGGCGCGGGCCTTGTCGACAATCCCGCCTTTCAGCTCTTCGGCAATGGCCTGGCCCTTGCCAATCAGACCGTGGATCACTGGTTGGGACGCGGTGACCAGCTTGCTGCCGAGGTGGCGATTGACCGGCGTCAGCTGGCGGTTGAAGGCATCGAACGCCACTTTTTCGCCCAGATTCTGGCCATTCTTGTCCATCAGCAGACGGATCGGCGTTGGCGGCATGAAGCGATAGAGCTGGGGATGGGCTGCAGACTCGGCAACGAAGATCAGCTCAAGCAGGATGGAGCCGATAGGCAGCGCCTTGTTCTTGAGCAGCGCCACCGAGGTCGCTCCGATCTCGGAGCCCAGGATCAGGTCGATACCGCCACGCATCATAGGGTGATCCCAGGAGAGCAGCGCCATCTCATCCCGCGACAGAGCGGTGTTGCGATCGAAGGTGATGGTCATGCCGTCTTGCGGCAGGCCCGGGAAGCTGGAAACCAGCATGTGATCCCCGGGGGTCAGCACCAGCGCGTTCTCGCCTCTGTCGTCCTGATTGACGCCGATCTCGTCGAACATTTTGAGGGCGAAGGAGATCATGCCGGTGTCATCATCTTCGGCGGCCAGCTTGTCGACCAGCTGCTGGGCGGCGGCGCCACCGCTGGAGTGGATCTCCAGCAGGCGATCACGACCCTGTTCCAGCCGTGCCTTGAGCGGCTCGTGCAGTTCGCGGGTCTTGACCAGCAGGGCGTCGAGAGTCGCCTGATCGCCGGTGTTGGCGGCCAGCAGCTCGAACAGCTCGTCACGCACCGCCTCGAATACCGGGCGGGCAGTCGGGCAGGTCTGCTCGAACGCATCCAGACCATCGTGATACCAGAGCTGCAGGGCGCGCTGGGCAGTCCCTTCCAGATAGGGAACGTGGATCTCGACGGTATTCTGCTGACCGATGCGATCGAGACGGCCGATACGCTGTTCCAGCAGATCCGGGTTGAGAGGCAGATCGAACAGCACCAGATGGCTGGCAAACTGGAAGTTGCGACCTTCTGACCCGATTTCGGAGCAGAGCAGCACCTGGGCGCCACCCTCTTGCTGGGCGAAATAGGCGGAGGCCTTGTCCCGCTCGAGGATCGACATCCCTTCGTGGAACACGGCACCACGGATCCCTTCACGGGTGCGTAGCGCCTCTTCCAGTGCGATAGCGGTCGCCGCTTCGGAGCAGATCACCAGCACCTTCTGCTGACGGGCTGAGAGCAGCAGCTCCAGCAACCATTCGACGCGCGGGTCGAACTGGGTCCAGGTGGCGTTGTCACCTTCGAACTGCTGGAAGATCTTCTCGGGATAGAGGTAGCGCAGGGCACGGGTCTGCAGATCGCCACCGTTGCCACCCATCATGCCCATCACCTTGATGGCGGTCTTGTACTGCTCCGGCAGCGGCATGGGGTAGACGTTGAGGTGACGCTCGGGGAAGCCCTGAATATTGGCGCGGCTGTTGCGGAACAGCACCCGGCCGGTGCCGTGCTGGTCCAGTAGCTTGGCGACCGCCTGCTGACGGGCCTCAGCATCGCTCAAGTCCAGCCCTTCCAGCTGGCTGGCGAGGATCTGTCTGGCTTCATCGCTCAGGGTCTCGCCATCCAGCAGCTCCTGCGCTGCGCTGGCGACCTGACCATAGGCCTGCTCCTCGGCGAGGAAAGCCTCATAGTCGTAGAAACGCTCCGGGTCGAGCAGGCGCAGACGGGCAAAGTGGCTCTGGTGGCCCAGCTGATCCGGGGTAGCGGTCAGCAGCAGTACGCCCGGCACCTGTTCGGCCAGCGCTTCCACCATCTCATAGGCACGGCTCGGCGCCTCTTCACTCCACTCCAGATGGTGCGCTTCGTCGACAACCAGCAGATCCCACTCGGCTTCCAGCACTTGCTCGAAGCGACGACGCTTCTTGCGCAGGAAGTCGAGGCTGCAGATCACCAGCTGTTCGGTCTCGAAGGGGTTCTCCGCATCTGCGAATGCCTCGATGCAGCGCTCCTCATCAAACAGGGAGAAATGCAGGTTGAAGCGGCGCAGCATTTCGACCAGCCATTGGTGCTGCAAAGTTTCGGGCAGCAGGATCAGCACCCGATGGGCGCGGCCGGAGAGCAGTTGCTGATGAATGATCATTCCCGCTTCGATGGTCTTGCCCAGACCCACTTCATCGGCCAGCAGTACGCGCGGAGCGTAGCGGTGACCCACTTCATGGGCAATATAGAGCTGGTGCGGGATCAGGCTGACCCGGCCACCGGCCAGACCGCGAGTCGGGTTGCGACGACGTTGGTGCTGGTTGATCAGCGCTTCGTAGCGCAGGGTGAAGCGGGACATCCGATCGATCTGACCGGCGAACAGGCGATCCTGCGGCTTGTTGAACTTGATAAAGTTGTTGAGAAACACTTCCTTGAGGGCAACGGGCTCATTATTGTCGGTGCGCACACCTACATATATAAGCAGGCCGTCTTTCTCCTGCACTTCTTCGACCGTCATGGTCCAGTCTTCGTGACTGGTGATCTGATCGCCCACATTGAAGCTGACCCGGGTGACCGGCGCCTCTTCTTTGGCATACATGCGGTTTTCACCGGTAGCCGGAAACAACAGGGTAACCATGCGTCCTTCAACAGCAACGACAGTCCCCAACCCCAGATCCGTCTCTGTATCACTAATCCAACGCTGGCCAAGTGCAAAAGGCATTAAACTCTCCAAAGCCCAAGAGTGTGTGAATCGCAAAGGGGCGCTATGTTACCCGAAGGCGTGACCTCGATCACCATGCATATAGATGTAGAGAGACCAAATCGCCACAACCTTGATCTGCTACCACCGCCACGCCATATAGAGGATAGCGAGCTCGCCAAACGGGTATGCTATTGCAGGACAAATACGCTTTTTGGGTGATTAGTGAGCGGTTGAGCCAAAAATGCGAATTTAATTCGAAAAGGCCCTTGCAAGCGTGATCCAGATCCCTATAATGCGCCTCCATCGACAGGGCTAGCGGCAACGCAAACAGCCGAGTCGATAACCTCGAAAAGCCTTTGAAAATAAGGCTTGACTCGAGAAGGCGGTTGAGTAGAATTCCACTCCCGCAGCAACACACTGTTGCGTCGCTCTTTAACAATTTGAATCAAGCAATCTGTGTGGGCACTCACAGCATC
>NZ_JASCAS010000049.1:0-117736 GCF_029967615.1 Aeromonas sp. V90_14
TGTTCCGCCGTGCTGGTAGGGGCGCATTATAGGGAGCCGCGCCGCGATGACAAGGGCTTTTTGCAAAAATGCGTTTGTTTGCTGAAAAAGCAGGCTGAAGCCTCTGAAACAAGGGCTTCAGCCTGCGTTTACGCCGCTTTTTTGCTCAATTCTTCGCTTTGCGCCTGGATATAGTTGACCCAGCTGGTCGCCCGCTGCTGCCAGTTATCCTGCTGCTGCAGTTCACGGGCCAGCTCCAGCGCCTGTGCATACTGCTCTTTATTGAGGTGTGCCTGTACCAACAGTGCCTTGGCGCGATTGCCTTGCTCGCCTTTCACCGACTTGATAGCCACGAGCTGGGTCATGGCCGCATCCATTCTGCCTTGTTGCAACAGCAGCTCGGCGGCGCGCATGGCCGCCTTGGGATGGGCATGTTCGCGGGCGAGCAGCTGCCAGCTGTCGACGGCCTTCGGCCACTCGCGCGCCCCTTCCCACAATTGAGCCAGTAGTTGCTGATTCTCGGCGCTCTGTTTCATCTGTCCCTTCGCCATGGCCGTTTCCAGCAGACGGGCACCGCGATAGGGCAGTCCCTGCCAGGCATAAAGACGGATCAGCTGATTGCGGGCGGCGGCATCATCCATCAACTTCCTGTCGATGGCGGTTTGCAGCAGTGCCAGCGCCTGATCGCCGCGCTTGGCGGAGAGGTTGAGCGACACCGCCTGCTGCCACCACTTGCTCTCTGTCGGCTCGTGGCGGATCAGCTCTGCGGCCTGATCGGCCGCTACCCCGTAGCGCTGAAGCGCGGTTAGGGCGGAAAGGCGGATGATCGCAGCCTGCTTCTGCCAGCTCTTCTTCAACAGCTGTTCACTCTGGCTGGCCGCCTCACCGTACTGCTTGTTGTGGTAATAGAAGCCGGCCAGACGCAGGCGCAAGGCATCGTCAGCCTTGATGGCCAATGCGGCCTTGTAGCTGGCGATGGCGCCGGCCCAGTTGGATTGCTGGGCCTGGATGTCACCGCGCAGCCGCAGCAGTTGCAGCTGTTGCTGCTCGGGCCACTCTTTATAGGCCAGCGCCTGCTCCACGTAGCGGCTTGCCTGCGCGGTCTGCTGCAGGTTGGCGGCCAGGGACGCCTGCAACTGGGTCAGCCAGGCGCGCTCAGCATCGCTATTTGGTTTGAGGCCGGATGCCTTGCTCTGGGCCTGTTGCCACTGGCCGGACTGATAGAGCTTCATTACGGGCTCCAGCTGGCGGGAGAAATGAGGGCTCACTTCCATCGCCAGACAGGCTTGGCTGACCAGGGCCAGCACACAGATCCAGATCCGCAACATAGTTATGACTCCAGTTTGAATTTGAGCGTGATGACTTGCACCAGCTTGTCGGTGGCGCCCGGTCTCGGCTGGTAGCGCCACTTGTTGATCGCCTGAATGGCTGCCCGCTCGAACTGACGCTTCGGCTTGGCCTCGACCACTTCCACATCCTGCACCCGGCCGTCGGCATCGACGCTGAAGCGCAAGGTCACCGACCCTTCGATGCCGGCCTGCTGGGCCCGATAGGGATAGACAGGCTCGATCCGCTGCAACGGCATCAACATGTCACCGGCACCGATCCCGGCCCCCTGTTGCTGGCCATGAAAGTTGCCGCTCGCGACCGGGCTAGGGCTGGTCGCAACGCCAGGGGCATAGACCTGCACCGCACTGAGGCTGGAGACCAGATCCAGGCTCGGCTGCACCGAGGGCAGCGGGGCCGCCGCAGGCATAGGCAGCGGCGTCGAGGCCAGAGCGGCAGGCGGCTCCGGCAAGGGTTCCGGCTCCTGGGGTACCGGGCGCTCGCGCACCTGTACCTCGGTCACCTCGTTCTGCATGTTGATGACGATGGATTTCTGCTCGGCGATCGCCTTCTCCCCTCTGGGCGGCTCCACCAGGGTGGCCATGAACAGCAGGATCCCCAGACTGAGGGCAATCCCCAGTCCCAGGCTCATCAGCTTGTATTTCATTTCGGTGCCACCGCCACGGCGATGTTGGCGATGCCTGCCGCCTTGGCTTCATCCATCACCCGTACCACCTTGCCGTGGGGTACCCGCTCGTCAGCCTGGATCACCAGGCTGGCATCGGGCTGTTCCGCCAACAGGCGGGCGACGCTGGCCTGCACCCGCTCCACGTCGATCTGCTTGCGGTCGAGGAAGATCTGCCCCTGGGCGCCGATCGCCAGCATGATGCTGGAGGACTTCTGCGCCTTGGCCTGACTGGCCTGAGGCCTGTGCACCTCGAGCCCGGCTTCGCGCACGAAGGAGGTGGTGACAATAAAGAAGATCAGCATGATGAACACGATATCCAGCATGGGGGTCATGTCGATCTGCACTTCGTCACGCTGGCGTTTGGATTGCCGTCTCATTGCATTACCTTCTCTTCTCGCAGGCCGTCCCGGGTCTTGGCCAGCGCACGCTTGGCCTGGCTCTCGAGCCGGCTGAGTAACAACACGCCGGAAAGCGCGACCACCATGCCAGCCATGGTGGGGATGGTGGCGCGGGAGATCCCGCCCGCCATGCTCTCCGGGTTAAAACGGTTGGCCGCGGCCAACGCATCGAATACGCCTATCATGCCGGTCACGGTACCCAGCAGCCCCAGCATGGGGCAGAGCACCACCAGGGTGCGGATGAAGATCAGATGACGATTGAGCTCAAGCTCGGCCTCGGCCAGCCAACGCCCGCGGATCGCCCGCGCGTGCCAGCTGTGGCGCTCGCTGCGGGCCTGCCAGCGGCCAAGCAGCTGGCGCTGCAGCGGGGCAAACCCCAGGTTGAGGTAGAGCAGCCGCTCGATCATCAGAATCCACATCAGCACCAGCAGGGCCAGAATGACCCAGAGCACCGGGCCGCCACGGCCCATGAAGCTCTGCAGCTGTTGCCAGATGTCGAGCATCATGCCGCCCGCTCCATCCCGTCACGGTTGCTTTCGGCCCGCTCGGCCAGAATGCCGGCCACCTGCTGCTCCAGTACGTTGGAGAGTTCGGTGAAGCGGGATTGCAGCAGGCTGTGGGCCAGGATCAGCGGAATAGCCGCTACCAGACCCTGTACCGTGGTGACCAGCGCCATGGAGATGCCGCCCGCCATGATCTTGGGATCACCGGTGCCGAACTGGGTGATGGCCTGGAAGGTGCCGATCATCCCGGTCACGGTGCCGAGCAGGCCCAGCATGGGGGCGATGGCCGCGATCACCTTGACCATGCCGATGCCGCGCTCCATGCGAGGGGTCTCCTGCAGGATCGCTTCGTCGAGACGCAGTTCGAGGGTCTCCATGCTCAGCTCGGGATGCTTGTCAGCTACCGTCAGCACCCGGCCGAGGGCGTTGTCGGCATGATATTCGCCGCTCTTGAGCTGGCGACGCACCCGACCCAGCTCGTGGGAGAGGCTCCACAGCCGTACCCCGGCGATCCCCAGGCCAATAGCGGCCAGCAGCACGATAATGGCGCCGACCTGGCCGCCCTGCTGGACTTGCTGCCAGAAGGTGGGGGCTTGCGCCAACATAGCCAACAGGGTGCCGTGGGAGGGATCCAGCGGCAGCGCTTCCCCCTCCTGACCCTGATAGGCGGCCGCGGCGGAGAGCACGCTGCCGGGCAGACCCAGCACCGGGCTCAGGCCTTCGGCAGTGGGTTGCAGGAAGCCTGCGCTCCCCAGCAGGGCAAAGCTGCCGACCCGGGTCAGCGACTGCTCGCTGGCAGCCCCCTGGGCATCGAGCACCTTGCCGGTGAACTGGGCAACCCGGCCCGATTCACGGATCTCTTGCAGCAGGGTGGCGGGCAGCAGGGCGAGGGCGGCGCGATCCGGCACCTGCTTCTCCTGCGCCATGGCCTTGAGCGGGGCGAGGCGCTCGGGGTACTGGCCCTCGACGGCAGATTCGCTCAGCAGCTTGACCGCGTCGCTGGCCCCCTGGCGGGTCACCGCGAAGATCTCGTTCATGTCGCCGGAGGCCTGCTCCCACTGAGCATTGAGCTCCACCAGCTGCTTTTCGTTGCCGGCAAACTCGGCCGCCAGCTGCTTGCTGAGGCTCTGGGCCGCTGCCAGTTTGGCACGGGCACTGTTCAGCTCTTTGGAGACAGACGCCAGGTCCTGCTGGGCCTGCTGTTCACGGGCTTGCTCCTGCTGCTGCCAGGCTTCATCGGCAACGGCAGGGGTGGTGCCCAGAGAGAGGGCGATGGCGAGGGAGAACCACTTCATGGTGATGCTCATGACTGGGCCTCCTGACCACGGCTGACGGAAAGGGGGACATTCAACAACTGGGGAACCTTCTTGTCGGCAGCCATCTCCAGCGCCTCGGCGATGGGAGAGAGCCACTGGCTGTCGAGAGCCTGCCACTGCTTGCTCTGCGCAGACCAGCGCCACGCCTGGGAGCGATCGGCGGTCATCGCCAGCAGGGAGACCCGACCCACCGCCAGCACATCGACCCGGCGCGGTGCGCCGTCCAGCGCCAGCTCGGTAGAGTAGCTATCCAACCGGCTGCCGTATTCGGCTTCGATCTGGTAGGCCTGCAGCAGCTGGCGGAACTTCTCCGCCTCACTCACGTCGGCGCGGGCCAGGGTCGTTTTCAACTGTTCAACCCGCGCCAGGCGGTCTTCCTTGCGCAGCGGCATGTCGTTTTGCACCAGCTGCTCCAGATCGGCCTGCATCTGCAGCATCAGCGGGATCAGGCCCTGCCGGGTCTCCTGTACCGCCTCCAACTGCTGGCTCAGCTTGCCCAGCTCATTTTGCTGATCGGCCACCAGAGACTGCATGTAGCGATTGTAGGCTTCCAGATCACGCAGTTGCAGCTGGGCATTTTGCAGCTCCAGCCGGGCGGCAACGGCCGCATCGGCGGCTTTTTCCACGCGCTGCTGGGAGGCTTTCCCGGCGGCGATGCTGTTTTTCAGTGCCGGTGCGACCAGCTCGTCGGCGCCAGCAGCGAAGTGGACTGACAGTGGCAACAAGGCCAAACCCCAAAACTTATTCATGATATAAATCTTAACAATGATAACTATTCTCATTGTCTCAAAGAGTGGGGGCAGTGGCAATCAGATGATTTTGTTGGCCTTCGGCCGAAAAAACAGGATAATTTTTAAGCAAGCACGGGAGTCACTGGCGTTGGTTCTCACCACACCAAATTAATAAATAAAAAATATCTTTTCGATCAATGTGATAGAGATCGAAAAAGGAGAAGTTCATGTTCAACGATGCGATCTGGGAACACATCGATCGGTTCACCAAGGCCAAGAAGACCAGCGACATCCAGCAGCAGCTGGAGCGCTTCAGTCATCAGATGGGCTTTGATTACTTCCGTTTGCTGATTATTTTCCCCATCAGCATGCAGAAATCCCATGTGGCGTTGTTCAACAACTGCCCCACCAGCTGGTTCGATGCCTATTCAGAGCGGCACTACCTGACCCAGGATCCGGTCGTCTTCCTGGGACTGAAGCAGACCCAGCCCATCTTCTGGAACAAGCTCGACTGCGACTCTCCCTGGCTGCCCAGCGCCAGCCGGGAGGTGATGAACCTGGCCGCCGACTTCGGGGTGAGAAACGGCGTCTCCTTCCCGCTGCACACGCCGCAGGGGGAACACGGCATCCTCTCCTTCATCAGCAAGGAGAAGTCCAATTCCGATCTGATGTTTGAAAACGTTCCCTTGCTGTCGTTCTGCGCCAGCTACATCTTCAACTCGGCGCTGCAGCTGATAAAGAGCAGGCCGGATCTGATGAAGTACCTGACCGAGCTGTCGGATAGGGAGAAGGAGTGCCTGTTCTGGGCCAGCGAGGGCAAGACCTCCTGGGAGATCGCCACCATCCTCGGCATCAGCGAGCGGACCGTGAACTTCCACCTCAATCAGGTCACCAACAAGACCGACTCGAAGAACCGCAACCAGGCGATCGCCAAGAGCATCTCCAGCGGCATCATAGTGCCCTCGCTGGACGACGTGACCATCACCAACCTGCGGCTGTCATAACGGCCACCGAGCCAGACAAACAAAAAGAGCCGCAATGCGGCTCTTTTTCATTTCCGGCGACGGCTTATTCCACGGTCACGGATTTTGCCAGGTTGCGCGGCTGATCCACGTCGGTGCCCTTGATGAGGGCAACGTGGTAGGAGAGCAGCTGCAACGGCACGGTATAGACGATCGGCGCGATCATCTCTTCCACGTGGTTCAGGCTCATCACCCGCATGGTCTCGTCGCTCTTGAAGCCGGCATCGGCATCGGCGAACACGTAGAGGATACCGCCACGGGCACGCACCTCTTCCACGTTGGACTTGAGCTTCTCCAGCAGATCGTTGTTTGGCGCCACGACGATGATGGGCATCTCGGCATCGATCAGCGCCAGCGGGCCGTGCTTGAGCTCACCGGCGGCATAGGCCTCGGCGTGGATGTAGGAGATCTCTTTGAGCTTCAATGCCCCTTCCATGGCGATGGGGTACTGGCTGCCACGACCGAGGAACAGGCTGTGATGCTTGTCGGCAAACTCTTCGGCTAGGGCTTCGATATCCTTGGCCAGCGCCAGGCTCTCCTTGATGCGCAGCGGCAAGGCTTGCAGCGCCTTGACCAGCTCGGCCTCGGCGGCGGCACTCAGGTTGCCGCGGCAGTGACCGACCGAGGCCACCAGCATCAGCAGACCAGCCAGCTGGGTGGTGAACGCCTTGGTGGAGGCCACCCCAATTTCTGCCCCCGCGCGGGTCATAAAGGCCAGATCCGATTCACGCACCAGGGAGGAGCCCGGCACGTTGCAGATGGCCAGCGAGCTCATGTAGCCGGACTCCTTGGCCAGTCGCAGGGCGGCCAGAGTGTCGGCGGTCTCGCCGCTCTGGGAGAGGGTCACCAGCAGGCTGTTGGGGCGCACAACCGACTTGCGGTAGCGGAACTCGGAGGCGATCTCCACGTCGCAGGAGACGCCGGCGATCTCTTCAAACCAGTAGCGCGCCACCATGCCGGAGTTGTAGGAGGTGCCGCAGGCGACGATCTGGACGTGCTCGACCTTGTCGAAGATGGCGCGGGCGCCGTTGCCGAACGACTCGACTACCACGTGATCCGAACCCAGACGACCTTCCAGGGTATTGGTGATGGCCTTGGGCTGCTCGTAGATCTCCTTGAGCATGTAGTGGCGGTACTCACCCTTGTCACCGGCATCGTGGGAGAGCTCGGACTCCAGCTCCTCGCGCACCACGGACTCGCCGTGGGTATCGAAGATGTGCACGTCGCGGCGGGTCACTTCGGCCACGTCACCCTCTTCCAGGAAGATGAAGCGGCGGGTCACCGGCAGCAGTGCCATCTGGTCGGAGGCGATGAAGTTCTCACCGATGCCGCGGCCGATCACCAGCGGGGAGCCGGAGCGGGCCACCACCACGCGACTGTCGTCACGGCTGTCCATCACCACGGTACCGTAGGCGCCGCGCAGCTGCTTCACCGCTACCTGCATGGCCGCCAGCAGGCTGGGGGCGGATTTCAGCTCGTGGTGCACCAGGTGGGCGATCACCTCGGTATCGGTGTCGGAGCTGAACACATAGCCCAGCGCCTTGAGCTCTTCACGCAGCTCTTCGTGGTTCTCGATGATGCCGTTGTGCACCACCACGATATGCTCGGAGACGTGGGGGTGAGCGTTGCGCTCGGACGGCTCGCCATGGGTAGCCCAACGGGTGTGGGCAATGCCGGTACCACCGTGGACGGACTGCTCTTCCAGCGCCTTGGCCAGCTCGGCCACCTTGCCCAGACGACGCACCCGCTGCAGCGGCTGGTTGGCGCTGAACACGGCGACACCGGCCGAATCGTAGCCACGGTATTCCAGACGGCGCAGGCCCTCTACCAGGATTTCAGCCACATCACGTTGGGCGACGGCCCCGACGATGCCACACATACACTTCTCCTTGAGACGTAAGACGTTAATTCGGTTGGATAATGGTTTGTTCAGGTCAAACGGCCACGGGGGCGCAAATCAGCTGGATCCCCCTGGCCTGGATCTGTTCTCTGGCCGCACTGGCCAGCCCCTCGTCGGTCACCAGGGTATGGATACCGGACCAGGGCAGTTCGAGATTGGGGATCTTGCGGCCGATCTTCTCCGACTCCACCATGACGATGACCTCCCGCGACACTTCGGCCATGACCCGGGAGAGGCCCACCAGCTCGTTGAAGGTGGTGGTACCGCGTTCCGGATCGATGCCGTCGGCGCCGATGAACAGCTGGTCGAAGTCATAGGAGCGCAGCACCTGCTCCGCCACCTGCCCCTGGAAGGATTCGGAGTGGGGATCCCAGGTGCCGCCGGTCATCAGCAGGGTGGGTTCGTTCTCCAGTTCGCGCAGGGCGCCGGCCACGTTGAGGGAGTTGGTCATCACGATGAGGCCGCGCTTGTTGCCCAGCATGGGGATCATGGCGCTGGTGGTACTGCCGCTGTCGATGATGACGCGATTGTGATCACGGATCCGTTCGGCGGCGGCACGGGCGATCGCCAGCTTTCGTTTCGAAACTTGCTCGGGATTGCTCTCCACCACCATCTCGGAGGGCAGGGGAACGGCACCGCCGTAACGGCGCAGCAGCAGGCCACCGGTCTCCAGCACCGCCAGATCTTTGCGGATGGTCACTTCGGAGGTGGCGAAGTGTTTGGCCAGGGCATCGACGCTCACTTCACCCTGCTCCTGCACCAGGCTCACTATGGTGTGACGGCGCTGCTGAGTATTACGTTTGGTCATCTTTAAGTTTCGATTCGAAAGAATGGCGAAATATTAATACCTTTTATGAAAAAATCAAACGGCAAATAGGATCCGATTTGGTTCGATGCCAGAATGGGGCAGCTGATTTGCGACGAGGATGCCATGCAAAAACGAACCATCTGGCTGGTGGAAGATGAAGCCAGCATCGCCGACACCTTGATTTACGCGCTGCAGACCGACGGTTTCGAGGTGGAGTGGTTTTCCCTCGGCCAACCGCTGCTGGCACGACTGGAACAGACGCGTCCCGACTTTCTGATCCTGGATGTGGGGCTGCCGGATATCAGCGGTTTCGAGTTGTGTAAGCAGGTTCGGGCACTGTGCGATACCCCGCTGATGTTTCTCACCGCCCGCAGCGAGGAGATAGACCGGCTGATCGGTCTGGAGATCGGGGCCGACGACTATGTGGCCAAGCCCTTCTCGCCGCGGGAGGTGTGCGCCCGGGTGCGGGTCATCCTGCGCCGCAGCCAGCCGGCCACGCCCCCACCGAGCCAGTTGCTGGCGCTGGACGAGGAGCGGGCCCGCATCAGCTTTCACGGCCAGCCGCTGGCGCTTACCCGTTACGAATACCTGCTGCTCAAGACCCTGATGCAGGCGCCGGGCCGGGTCTACTCCCGCCAGCAGCTGATGGATCTGGTGTGGAGCGGGGCGGAGGAGAGCCTGGAGCGCACCGTGGATACCCACATCAAGACCATCCGCGCCAAGCTGCGGGAGCGGGATCCCCACGCCAACCTGATCCTGACCCATCGCGGACTCGGCTACAGCCTGGAGCTGGCATGAACAGAGGATGGCCTGACACCGGCCGGAGGACACCATGAGGATCGGGCTGCAACTGCTGTGCGGGCTGGTGCTGATCTTCGCGCTGGCCGCCTGGTTCGTGCTGGAGATCTTCGTCGAGGAGATCAAACCCGGGGTGCGCAGCGCCACCGAAGATACCCTGGTGGACATGGCCCAGATGCTGGCACCGCTGGCGCTGGATGACCTGCAGGAAGGCAAGATGGCGGATGGCCGGCTGGCCAGCGCCTTCGCCCGCCTCAACCAGAGCCCCATCAACGCCCTGATCGACGGCCACCTCAAACAGCAGGCGGAGTACCGCATCTATGTGGTCGATCGCTGGGGCAAGGTGGTGTACGACTCGGACGGGGTGGATCTGGGCAAGGACTACTCGCGCTGGAACGACGTCTATCGCACCCTGCGCGGCGAATACGGCGCCCGCAGCACCCGCAGCGACCCCGACGATCCAGCCAGTTCGGTGATGCACGTGGCCGCGCCACTGCGGGAGGGGGACGACATCCTCGGCTCCCTCACCGTCGCCAAGCCGAACCGCACTTTGCTGCCCATGATAGAGCGCAGCGAACACCAGCTGCTGCAGGGGGCGGCTCTGCTGCTGTTCATCTCGCTGCTGATCGGCGCCCTGCTGGTGTGGTGGCTCAACCGCGCCATCGGCAAGCTGGTGCACTACGCCGATGCGGTCAGCCAGGGTCAGCCCGCCAGCCTGCCGCGCCTCTACAGCCCGGAACTGGATCGGCTCGGCCGCTCCCTGGAAACCATGCGTCGCCAGCTGGACGGCAAGGCCTACATCGAAGCCTATGTGCACAGCCTGACCCACGAACTCAAGAGCCCGCTGGCCGCCATTCGCGGGGCAGGGGAGATCCTGGCCGAGGCACCGCCACCCGAGGTGGCAACCCGTTTTATCGGCAACATCAATCTGGAGACGGCCCGCATGCAGCAGCTGATCGAACGCATGCTGCAGCTGGCCAAACTGGAGTCGGGGCAGGGGCTGGACAGGCAGGCCGTCGAGCCGGCCAGGCTGGGCAGACGGGTGCTCGATGCTCGCCAGATCCTGGCCCAGCGCCGTCAGGTGACGCTGGTGGCCGAACTCGGCGAGGCCCAGAAACAGAAGTGGGACTCGCTGCTGGTGGAACAGGCGCTCGGCAACCTGCTGGACAACGCCCTCGACTTCTCTCCCATCGGCGGTACCCTGGCGCTGAGCGGGGCCATGGAGGAGGGAGGCTACTGCTTCCGGGTGCGGGATCAGGGGCCCGGCATTCCAGACTACGCCCTGCCGCGTATCTTCGAGCGCTTCTATTCGCTGCCCAGACCCGACAAGGGCAAGAGCAGCGGCCTCGGGCTCAGCTTCGCCACCGAGGTGGCGCGCCAGCACGGTGGCCGGTTGACCCTCGCCAACCAGCCTGACGGCGGAGTGCTGGCCGAGCTTTGGTTGCCGGCGGGCTGACACTTCACACTGGCCACATAAAGCGGCGCTATGCTGATGTTTTCCCGGCGAACTCAATGTGCTCAAGGAGACCCCATGTCCCGCCTTCTGTTATCCGGCCTGCTCGGCGCAGGCCTGCTGTTCTCGCTGCCGGCCAGCGCCGCCACCGGCTGCTTTCTCTATGCCGACGGCAACGGCCAGACCCTCTCCAGCGAAGGGGATTGTTCAAGCCAGCTGCCACCCGCGTCCACCTTCAAGATCCCGCTGGCACTGATGGGCTACGACAGCGGCTTTCTGGTGGACGAAGATCACCCGGCACTGCCCTTCAAACCCGGTTACGACGACTGGCTGCCCGCCTGGCGGGAGACCACCACCCCGCGCCGCTGGGAAACCTACTCGGTGGTCTGGTTCTCCCAGCAGATCACCGAATGGCTGGGGATGGAGCGCTTCCAGCAGTACGTCGACCGTTTTGACTACGGCAACCGGGATCTCTCCGGCAATCCTGGCAAGCACGACGGCCTGACCCAGGCTTGGCTCAGTTCCAGCCTTGCCATCAGCCCACAGGAGCAGGCCCGCTTCCTCGGCAAGATGGTGAGCGGCAAGCTGCCGGTGTCGGCGCAGACCCTGCAGTACACTGCCAATATCCTCAAGGTGAGCGAGATCGATGGCTGGCAGATCCACGGCAAGACCGGCATGGGCTACCCGAAGAAGCTGGATGGCAGCCTCAACCGGGAGCAGCAGATCGGCTGGTTCGTCGGCTGGGCCAGCAAGCCGGGCAAACAGCTCATCTTCGTCCATACCGTGGTGCAGAAACCCGGCAAACAGTTCGCCTCGCTCAAGGCCAAGGAAGAGGTGCTGGCCGCCCTGCCGGCCAAACTGAAAACCCTGTAATACCCAGACCGGCGCCAGCCGCCGGTTTTTTTATCTCCCTTCACCCCCGCTTCACACAACCCCATCTCCCCTTCACCCACGACCGTCACACTCGGCGCCATCAACAAGGAGACGTGTCATGGTCAAACAGATATTCAGCCACAAGATCTTTCTGCTGCTGTTGCTCAGCCTGCTGCTGATGGTGCCGGTGCAATCCATCATGGAGCTGAACCGGGAGCGCCAGGCCTATCGCAGCCAGGCCATCCACAGCATCATGGCCAGCAGCAGCGGCCCGCAGCGACTGCTGGGGCCGGTCGTGGTGCAGCCTTATACCCGCACCGTCACGGTGGAGCAGGATGGCAAGCGCTTCGAGCGCAAGCTGCAGCTCTATCGCTACCTGCTGCCGGAACAGCTGGATGTGCAGGCCAGCATGGAGGTGACCCCGCGCAAGCTCGGCATCTACCAGGCCCAGGTCTATCACACCCGGCTCTCCCTCTCCGGGCGACTGCCTGCCGAACTGAACGGTAAAACCCTGATCAGCGGCGAACCGGATCTGACTGTCGATGGTGCCGATCCCGCCCTGGTGGCAGGCAAACCCTATCTGAGCCTGGTGCTATCCGATGCCCGCGGCATCAACCGGGTGCCTGAGCTGCAACTGGGGGAGCAGCGCATTCCGTTTGCTCCCGGCGCCCTGCTGGGTGACGGGCTGGCCGGCATCCATGCACCGCTTGCCACCCTGCCGGGGGAAGACGGTGCCTTTCATATCGAGCTGGATCTGCAGGGGATGAACCAGCTGGAAGTGGTGCCCCTCGGCCAGGACAGCAGGCTCAACCTCGCCAGCAACTGGCCCCACCCCAACTTCATCGGTGACTTTCTGCCGGGCAGCCGCACCCTTAACGCCAGCGGTTTCGAGGCCAGTTGGCAGAGCAGCTGGTTTGCCACCGACATGGAGAGCCGCTTCAACCGGATGATGAAGGGTGCCAGCGGTGATCTGCCCGCCTTCAGCGTCAGCCTGGTGCAGCCGGTGGATCACTACCAGCAGAACGAGCGGGCCGCCAAGTATGCGCTGCTGTTCATCGGCCTCACCTTCCTCAGCTTCTTCATGTTCGAGCTGCTCAAGGGGCTACGGGTGCACCCGATCCAGTACGCGCTGGTGGGCATGGGGCTGGCCATCTTCTATCTGGTGCTGCTGGCCCTGACCGAACACCTCGGCTTTGCCTGGGCCTATCTGATTGCCGCCCTGGCCAGCGTGGCCCTCAACGGCTTCTACCTCAGCCATGTGCTGGGTGGCCCCAAACAGGGGCTCGGCTTCGCGGCCCTGCTCGGGCTGGTCTACGCCATCCTGTTCGGCTTGCTGCAGGCCGAGGAGATAGCCCTGCTGCTCGGCGCCCTGCTGCTGTTCACCATCCTGGCGCTGGTCATGGTGCTGACCCGCAAGCTGGACTGGTATCGGGTGATGGGAAGCGCCCCGACGCCCCCCGCCAGCGGGCAGGAGAACTGAAAACAAAACCGGCGCCATCAGGCGCCGGTTTGCATTTCATTGATCGGGCATCACTTCTTCTTGACCGGGCGAGCCCAGTTTTTGATGTGACGCTGGGGTACCCTGGTGATCACCAGCTCATTCTCGGCCACGTCCTTGGTGATGGTGGAGCCGGCCCCCAGGGTCGCCCCCTTGCCGATGCGCACCGGCGCCACCAGCTGGGTATCGGAGCCGACGAAGACGTCATCCTCGATGATGGTCTGGAACTTGTTCACCCCGTCGTAGTTGCAGGTGATGGTGCCGGCCCCGATGTTCACCTTGGCACCTACTTCGGCATCCCCCAGATAGGTCAGATGACCGCACTTGGAGCCAACCCCCAGCCGGGCCTTCTTCATCTCGACGAAGTTGCCGACGTGGGCGTCCTGCTCCAGCACGGCGCCCGGGCGCAGTCGGGTAAAGGGACCGACCGAGCACTGATCGGCGATCTGCGCCCCTTCGATGACGGAGTAGGGTTTCACCTCGGTGTGGTCGCCGATCACACAATCCTTCAGCACGCTGCCGGCCCCGATGCGGACATGGTTGCCCAGCACCACCTTGCCTTCGATGATGACGTTGACGTCGATCACCACCTCTTCCCCGATTTCCAGGGTGCCGCGCAGATCGAAGCGGGCCGGGTCGATCAGGGTGGCGCCGGCGATCATCAGCCGCTCGGCCTGCATCTTCTGGTAACTGCGCTCGAGCTGGGCCAGCTGCACCCGGTTGTTGGCCCCTTCCACTTCCATGGCGTCGTCCGGGTGGACTGCGGCGATGGGGCAGTTGTCGGCATGGGCCATGGCGATCACGTCAGTCAGATAGAACTCGCCCTGGGCATTCTTGTTGTCCAGACGCGACAGCCAGCTGCGCAGCTGGCCACCGTTGGCCACCAGCACGCCGGTGTTCACTTCGCGGATGGCCAGCTGCTCGGCATTGGCATCCTTCTGCTCGACGATGCCGACCACCTGACCGTTGCTGCGCACGATGCGGCCATAACCGGTCGGGTTGTCCAGCACCACGGTCAGCAGCGCCATGCCATCGCTTGCCTTGGCGGCCAGCAGCCGCTGCAGGGTTTCCGGCTGGATCAGCGGGGTATCGCCGTACAGCACCAGCACGTCGTCTTCGTCCTGCCAGAACGGGATAGCCTGGGCGACGGCGTGGCCGGTACCCAGTTGCTGCGCCTGCAGCACCCAGTTCAGGTCGGATGCCTGGATCCGCTCCTTCAGCAGTTCGGCACCGTGGCCGTACACCAGATGCAGCTGCTCGGCACCGACCTTGCGGGCAGTCTCGATCACATGGGAAACCATCGGCTTGTTGGCGACCGGGTGCAGCACCTTGGGCAGGGAGGAGCGCATACGGGTACCTTTACCCGCAGCCAGGATCACGACGTTGAGAGACATAATTCGACCTTTGGAACATGAAGAAATACTCGGCGGAGTCTATCCAACGAGTAAAAAAAAAGCGACCCGCAGGTCGCTTTTTACCTCACCGTTATTAACGGTAATTCTTTTTGACGATATCGATGACCCGCAGTTGAGCCATCGCCTTGGCCAGCTCGGTGGCGGCCTGGGCGTAGTCGATATCACCATGGGAGCTGTGGATCCGCTCTTCCGCCGCGCGTTTGGCTTCCTGGGCTTTCGCCTCATCCAAATCGTCGGCACGAATCGCGGTGTCCGCCAGCACGGTCACGGCTTCGGGTTGTACTTCCAGCATGCCGCCGGAGATGTACAGCACCTCTTCAGTTCCATTCTGCTTCACCAAGCGGACCAGGCCCGGCTTGATGGCAGTCAGCAACGGAGCATGACCGTGGCGGAGACCCAGCTCACCTTCGGAGCCTGATACCTGAGCGGACTGCACGCGACCGGAAAACAGTTTTCCTTCAGCGCTCACCACGTCCAGGTGAAAGGAGATCATCTCTGCCATGGGCCCTCCTATCGAGGCTTACAGTTTCTTGGCTTTCTCGACAACTTCGTCGATGCTGCCAACCATGTAAAACGCCTGCTCCGGCAGATCGTCGTACTCGCCTTTCAGGATGCCCTGGAAACCACGGATGGTCTCTTTCAGCGGCACGTATTTGCCCGGGGAACCGGTAAACACTTCTGCCACGAAGAACGGCTGGGACAGGAAACGCTCGATCTTACGGGCACGGGCTACGGTCAGTTTGTCTTCTTCTGACAGTTCATCCATACCCAGGATGGCGATGATGTCCTTCAGCTCTTTGTAGCGCTGCAGTACGGTCTGAACGCCACGAGCAGTCTCGTAGTGCTCCTTGCCAACCACCAGCGGATCCAGCTGACGGGAGGTGGAGTCCAGCGGGTCAACGGCCGGGTAGATACCCAGAGCCGCGATCTGACGGGACAGTACGACGGTCGCATCCAGGTGGGCGAAGGTGGTCGCCGGAGACGGGTCGGTCAAGTCATCCGCAGGCACGTAAACGGCCTGTACGGAGGTGATGGAACCTGTCTTGGTGGAGGTGATACGTTCCTGCAGAACGCCCATCTCCTCGGCCAGGGTCGGCTGGTAACCTACTGCGGAGGGCATACGGCCCAGCAGTGCGGATACTTCAGTACCGGCCAGGGTGTAACGGTAGATGTTGTCCACGAAGAACAGCACGTCACGACCTTCGTCACGGAACTTCTCGGCCATGGTCAGACCGGTCAGCGCCACGCGCAGACGGTTTCCGGGCGGCTCGTTCATCTGACCGTAAACCAGAGATACTTTGTCCAGTACGTTGGACTCCATCATCTCGTGGTAGAAGTCGTTACCCTCACGGGTACGCTCACCTACACCAGCGAACACGGAGTAACCGCTGTGTTCGATCGCGATGTTACGGATCAGCTCCATCATGTTTACGGTCTTGCCTACACCGGCACCACCGAACAGACCAACCTTACCACCCTTGGCGAACGGGCATACCAGGTCGATAACCTTGATGCCGGTCTCCAGCAGGTCGTTGCTGTTGGACTGATCTTCGTAGCTGGGAGCCGCGCGGTGGATGGACCAACGCTCTTCTTCACCGATCGGACCTTTTTCGTCGATCGGATCGCCCAGTACGTTCATGATCCGACCCAGAGTCGATACACCGACCGGCACCTGGATGGATTTACCGCTATTCACTACTTCCAACCCACGACGCAGACCGTCGGAGGAGCCCATGGTGATGCAACGAACGACGCCGCCACCGATCTGTTGCTGAACTTCCAGCACCAGACCCTGGCCTTGACCTTCGCTGACAACCTTCAGTGCATCGTACACCTGGGGCACGGCATCTTGCGGGAACTCGATGTCCACCACAGCGCCGATGATTTGGACGATGAAACCGTTACTCATGTCAAATCCTCTAAACCTTTGATAACCCTTGCCTTACACCGCAGCAGCACCGGATACGATCTCTGTCAGTTCCTGGGTAATACTGGCCTGACGGGCCTTGTTGTATACCAGTTGCAGATCGTTAATCAGGTTACCGGCGTTGTCAGTCGCGGCTTGCATGGCAACCATTCGGGCTGCCTGTTCACTTGCCAAGTTTTCCACTACCCCCTGGTAGACCTGGGATTCGACGTAGCGAATCAACAGGGTATCCAGCAGTTGTTTGGGATCCGGCTCATAGAGGTAATCCCAGTGGTGTTTCTTGGCGAGCTTGCTGTCTTCAGTTACGGGCAAAGGCAGCAGTTGATCGACTCGTGGTTGCTGAACCATGGTGTTGACGAACTTGTTGTACACCAGGTACAGCCTGTCAATCTCACCGTTGTCGTAAGCCTTCAGCATGACCTTGACTGAACCAATCAGGTCATTGACGCTCGGGTTATCGCCCAGTCCTGCGACATGAGCTTTCACCTTGGCGCCGTGCCGTTCAAAGAAGTTGGAGGCCTTGTTGCCGATCAGAGCCAGGTCAACCTTGGCTCCTTTCGCGCTCCATTGCTTCATGTCATTGAGGGCAGCCTTGAACAGGTTGATGTTCAAACCGCCACACAGGCCACGGTCGGTGGAGACGACGATGTAACCCACTCGCTTGACCTCACGTTCGATGAGGTAGGGGTGCTTGTATTCCAAGTTCCCCTGAGCGATATGGCCGATCACCTTGCGCATGGTTTCAGCGTACGGACGGCTGGCAGACATGCGATCTTGCGCACGGCGCATCTTGCTTGCTGCCACCATTTCCATAGCGCCGGTGATCTTCTGAGTGTTTTTCACACTCCCGATCTTGTTACGTATCTCTTTTGCGCCGGCCATCTCTTACTCTCCATCAGGTGGCAGCTCGCGCTGCCACACACGCTTACCAGGTCTGGGTTGCCTTGAAGTCATCCAGCAACGCAGTCAGCTTGCCAACGATCGCGTCGTTGTAGTCGGCCTTGGCATTGATTTCAGCCATCAGCTCAGCATGCTGGGTATTGGCGTAAGAGAGCAGAGCGGCTTCGAAGTCGACGATCTTGTTCAGCTCGACATCGGAGAGATAGCCTTTTTCCGCGGCGAACAGCACCAAAGACTGGTGAGCCACGCTCAGCGGAGAGTACTGTTTCTGCTTCATCAGCTCGGTCACTTTCTGACCGTGGTCCAGCTGCTTGCGGGTTGCGTCGTCCAGATCGGAGGAGAACTGGGCGAATGCCGCCAGTTCGCGATACTGGGCCAGCGCGGTACGGATACCACCGGACAGCTTCTTGACGATCTTGGTCTGAGCAGCACCACCCACACGGGATACGGAGATACCCGGGTCAACCGCCGGACGAATACCGGAGTTGAACAGCTGTGAGGTCAGGAAGATCTGACCATCGGTGATGGAGATCACGTTGGTCGGTACGAATGCAGATACGTCACCCGCCTGGGTTTCGATGATCGGCAGCGCGGTCAGGGAACCGGTCTGGCCTTTCACGGCACCATTGGTGAACTTCTCTACGTACTCGGCGTTGACGCGAGCAGCACGCTCCAGCAGACGGGAGTGCAGATAGAAAACGTCACCCGGGTAAGCTTCACGTCCTGGCGGACGGCGCAGCAGCAGGGAGATCTGGCGATAAGCTACGGCCTGCTTGGACAGGTCATCATAGATGATCAGCGCGTCTTCACCGCGGTCACGGAAGTACTCACCCATGGAGCAGCCGGCATACGGAGCCAGGTACTGCAGAGCGGCAGCTTCGGAAGCAGAGGCAACCACTACTATGGTGTTGGCCAGGGCGCCGTGCTCTTCCAGCTTGCGCACCACGTTGGCGATGGTGGAGGCCTTCTGGCCAATCGCAACGTAGACACACTTAATGCCGGAGTCTTTCTGGTTGATGATGGTGTCGATCGCGATGGCGGTCTTACCAACCTGACGGTCACCGATGATCAGCTCACGCTGGCCACGACCGATAGGGATCATGGCATCGATGGCTTTCAGACCGGTCTGGACCGGCTGGTCAACAGACTTACGCTCGATAACGCCCGGTGCAATCACTTCGATCGGCGAGAAGCCGTCGTTGTCGATTGGACCTTTACCGTCGATCGGCTGACCCAGGGTGTTCAACACCCGGCCCAACAGACCACGACCGACCGGCACTTCCAGAATGCGGCCAGTCCCTTTTACTTTCATTCCTTCTGACAGACCGTCATAGGAACCCATGATCACCGCACCGACGGAGTCACGCTCCAGGTTCAATGCCAGAGCGTAGCGGTTGCCCGGCAGCTCGATCATCTCACCTTGCATGGCATCGGCCAGGCCGTGAATACGAATGATACCGTCGCTCACAGAGACGATGGTACCTTCGTTACGCGCTTCGCTCTTGATATCAAACTGCGCAATGCGCTGCTTGATCAGCTCGGCGATTTCAGTGGAATTCAGTTGCATGCTCTAATACCCCAATCAAGATTGCAGCGCGTCAGCCATGCGATCCAGCTTACCGCGGACTGTACCGTCGATAACCAGATCACCGGCCTTGATGAGCACCCCGGCCATCAAGGACGCATCCATGCTGCAATTCAGCTTCACTTTGCGCGCGAGACGTTGTTCCAGAGAAGCCTGAATATTGGCTTTCTGCTGGTCGGTCAGTTCGATCGCCGAAATCACGTCAGCCTGAACTTCTTTATCCAGTTCAGCCTTGAACGCGACGAATTCAGCAACGACCGCCGGCAGCACACCCAAGCGACCATTCTCAGCCATCACCCGGATCAGGTTCTGACCATGCTCGTCGAGTTGCTCACCGCAGATACCGACAAAGATACTTGCCAGTTCTTCAGCAGCCACAGAGCCGTTTACCAGGTTGTGGATGGTCTCGTTCTCCGCTACTTGTGCAGCGAAGCCGAGCATCCCCAGCCACTGGTCAACCGCCTTGTGCTCAACGGCAAACTCGAAAGCAGCCTTGGCGTAGGGGCGAGCGATTGTAGTCAGTTCAGACATAGCCCCGTTCCCGTTACAGTTCTGCTACCAGTTTGTCGACGATGTCGCTGTTGGCAGCCTGGTCGATTTGACGCGCCAGGATCTTCTCTGCACCAGCAATGGCAAGAGCAGCAACCTGCTTACGCAGTTCTTCTTTGGCACGATGACGTTCAGCTTCGATCTCGGCACGGCCCTGAGCCAGGATTTTTTCCCGCTCAGAGTGGGCACCGGCAGCAGCCTCATCAATGATCTGGGCTTTACGTTTGTTAGCCTGTTCAATGATTTCTGCAGCCTGGAGCTTGGCTTCTTTCAGCTGATCGGTGGCGTTGGCCTTGGCCAAATCCAGATCTTTCTTGGCACGCTCCGCGGAAGAGAGACCGTCAGCAATGGCTTTCTGACGGGCTTCGATGGCTGCCATCAGCGGCGGCCATACGTACTTCATGCAAAACACTACGAAGATGAAAAAAGCAATTGCTTGGCCGAGGAGGGTGGCGTTGATATTCACAGCCTATGTCCTCTTAGTTAGTTAATGGGTTATGTCCGGGAGTCGTTGAGACTTAGCCAGCAACCGCAAACATCACGTACAGACCCAGACCAACGGCGATCATCGGGATCGCATCCACCAGACCCATCACGATGAAGAACTGGGTACGCAGAACAGGGATCAGGTCAGGTTGACGAGCAGCGCCTTCCAGGAACTTGCCACCCAGGATACCGATACCGATGGACGCGCCGATAGCCGCCAGACCCATCATCATTGCAGCAGCGATGTACAGCAGGTCCATGTTCAAGTTTTCCATGAGGATCTCCATTTATTTAGATGTAATTGATTGTATAAAAAGGATTATTTGAGTTGCATCAACCATGGTCTTCTTGTGCCATCGACAGATAGACGATGGTCAGCACCATGAAGATAAACGCCTGCAAAGTGATGATCAGGATGTGGAAAATTGCCCAAGGCACGGACAGGATCCACTGTGACCACCAGGGTAGCAAACCCGCAATCAGGATAAAGATCAGTTCGCCAGCATACATGTTGCCGAACAGTCGAAGACCCAGAGAAACAGGTTTGGAAATCAGCGTAACAGTTTCCAGGATGAGGTTAACCGGGATGGCCGCCGGGTGGTTGAAAGGCTGAAGCGTCAGCTCCTTCACGAACCCGCCGATACCCTTGACCTTGATGCTGTAGTACAGGATCAAGAAGAACACGCCCAAAGCCATGGACATGGTGATGTTAACGTCAGCAGAGGGAACCACACGCAGATAGGGAACACCCATCAACTGTGCAGCGTGGGGGATAAAGTCAACGGGGATCAGATCCATCAGGTTCATCAGGAAGATCCACACGAACACTGTCAGGCCCAAAGGTGCGATGACCTTGTTACGACCGTGAAAGATGTCCTTGACGTTACCACTCACAAACTCGACCAGCATCTCCACAAAGCACTGCAGTTTGCCGGGCACACCGCTGGTAGCCTTGACGGCGACACGGCGGAACGACCAGATAAACAGAGCGCCTAGCAAGACGGAAAATATCATGGAATCGATATTCACCGTCCAGAACCCAGACCCGACTTGCAGATGGGTCAGATGGTGGGAGATATATCCCTGAGGAGTCAGGACTTCTCCGGTTGCAGACATGAGTTTTCCTAATAGTGGTTGTTAAGCGTGAATGAGACTATCCACTGTACAACGAGGGCGAGGATATAAGTGGCGAAGAACGAGACGGTATCAACCTCGATCCCGGCGCCAAACATCAGGGCGAAAAGTCCTGTTGTAGTAATGAGCTTAATCCCTGCCCCACCATAAAAGTCCCGCAGAACCAGGCCCACACTCTCCTTCGTCACCTTGCGGCGCAGAACCCAGAGCGTGAACAGGGCTTGAGGAACCCAGTACATGCCCCCCCCGAAGAGGGAGGAGCGTCCGGCAAACGCACCGGTCTGGTAAAACCAGACGGTACTGATCGCCAGGATCAGGACGAGCTGACAAACGAGCATAGCCAAGGCCAGCGTTAAACCTTCCAAGGCTATTTTCTGCTTCACCAACCTACCCCTGAACATTACAGAACTGTAAAAAATCGGGATCCGAAGACCCCGCGTTTACAGCCCAAAAAGCCGGTCAAATTATACCCTTGAAGACAGCTATTGCAACATGGCAAAAATCCTTAATTTTTGCGGCTTTCCGCACAGAATTAAGGTTATGTTCATATCAAAAGGAATGGATGTTTTATTACTACAAAAAGCGTAAAAATCACGTTTCTGACAGGCCAAAATAGCCCAATACCCGGTCCAAATCCGCCAAGTTCTCGTAACTTATTACTAACTTACCGCTATCCTGTTTTCCCGGCTGAAGTTGTACCTGATTGCCAATTTTTTCTGAAATCTGGCGCTCGAGATAACCAAACTGGGGATCACGGACGGGCTCGACCTTGGCTTTTGCCGGTTCCAGCGCTTTTTGCACCAGCTTCTCGGTATCTCGCACTGTCAGCCCCTTCTGGGCCACCAGTTTCGCCAGTTCGGACTGGGCCTGGCCGCTCAGCGCCAGCAGGGCACGGGCATGGCCCATGTCGAGGTCGCCGTGCTCGACGAAGCGCTTCACGTCGTCGTTGAGCTGATTGAGGCGCAGCAGGTTGGTGACCGTGGTGCGGGACTTGCCCACCGCCTCGGCCACCTGCTGGTGGGTCAGTTCGAATTCGGTCAGCAGCCGCTGCAGGGCGACCGCCTCTTCGATGGCATTGAGATCCTCGCGCTGGATATTCTCAATCAGCGCGATGGCGACGGCCGCCTCGTCGGGCACGTCCTTGACCAGGCAGGGCACCACCTCGAGGCGGGCCAGCTGGGAGGCGCGCCAGCGCCGCTCACCGGCGATGATTTCGAAGGAGTGCTCGCCGAGCGGACGCACCACGATGGGCTGGATCACCCCCTGGGCACGGATGGAGTTGGCCAGATCTTCCAGCGCATCCTGCGACATATCCTTGCGCGGCTGGTACTTGCCGGATTGCAGCCACTCCACCGGCAGCTTGCGCAGCTCGCCCTGGTTGGTCGGGGCCATGGCCTGCTCAGTGCGCTGGTCGCTCATCACCTGTTTCTGGCGCGCGGCCGTGCTGGTGCTGAGCAGAGCGTCCAGCCCCTTGCCCAGCCCACGTTTTTTCGGCGTCATATGCTCTCTCGGTCTGCGATGGTCACCTGACGTTCCTGCTCCTGACGGCGCAGGATCTCGCCAGCCAGAGCCAGATAGGCCTTGGCGCCCACCGATGATTTGTCATAGTGCATGGCCGGCGCACCGAAGCTCGGCGCCTCAGCCAGTCTTACGTTGCGGGGAATGATGGTGCGATAGACCTTGTCCCCGAAGTGCTGTTTAAGCTGATCGGACACATCATTGGCCAACCGGTTGCGGTGATCGAACATGGTGCGCAGCACCCCCTCGATCTTCAGCTCCGGGTTGACCACTGCTGCCAGCTTGCTGATGGTGTCGACCAGGGCGGTAAGCCCTTCCAGCGCATAGTATTCGCACTGCATGGGCACCAGCACGGAGTCGGCGGCAGCCATGGCGTTGACGGTCAGCATGTTGAGAGAAGGCGGGCAGTCGATGAAGACGTAGTCGTATTTGTCTCGTACCGAGGCCAGCGCATTGCGCAGGCGGATCTCGCGGGCGAAGAATTCCATCAGCCGGATTTCGGCTGCGGTCACGTCGGCGTTGGCGGCGATCAGGTGATAGCCCCCGGAGGTTTCGGGGATGATCACCTCGCCGATGGGGGCATCCTCGATCAGCAGCTCATAGGCGGTGCGCTCGACGTCGTACTTGTCAACACCGCTGCCCATGGTGGCATTGCCCTGCGGATCCAGATCGATCACCAGCACCTTGCGGCGGGTAGCGGCCATGGAGGCGGCCAAGTTCACACAGGTGGTGGTTTTACCCACTCCACCCTTCTGGTTGGCTATGGCGATGACTTTTCCCACACTGTCCCCTAAATGAAACTGCGACCCTATTCGGGCTGGATATGTTTGAATTCCAGCAGATGACGTTCGCCTTCCAGCTCCGGCACCACCAGTTGATGGGAGGCGACCAGATGGATGTTGGCGGGCAACTGGGCCAGCTCCTGCTCGGGGAATTGTCCCTTGAGCGCCAGGAAGCTGCCCTGGGCCGACGGCAGATGGTGACACCAGTTCAGCATGTCTTCCAGCGAGGCGAATGCCCGGCTCAGCACACCGTCAAATCCGACCTCGGGCTGATACTCCTCGACCCTGGATTTGACCGGCGTCACGTTGGTCAAGCCCAGCTCCAGGATCACCTGGCGGATGAAGTTGATCCGCTTGCCCAAGCTGTCCAGCAGCACGAATTGCTTGTCCGGGTTGATGATCGCCAACGGCAGGCCGGGCAGGCCCGGGCCGGTGCCCACATCGATGAAGCGCTCACCGTGCAGGTGCTGGCTCACCACCAGGCTGTCGAGGATATGCTTGACCAGCATGGCGTCCGGATCTCGTACCGAGGTGAGATTGTAAGCCTTGTTCCACTTGTGCAGCAACTCGACAAGCTGAACCAACTGGGTCTTTTGGGTATCGGTGATAACAATTCCGGCCTGCATGAGCAGGCCGTTCAATCTTTCCAGCATGTTTTGCAACGGTAGGATCCTCAGGCGGTTTTACGCAGCAGGCCGTGTTTTTTCAGATGAACCAGCAGGATGGAGATAGCCGCCGGGGTGATGCCGGAGATGCGGGACGCCTGACCTATGGTCTGCGGCTTGGCATCGTTGAGCTTGGCGATCACCTCGTTGGAGAGGCCGTTGACGTCGCGGTAGTTCATGTCCAGCGGCAACAGGGTGTTCTCGTTGCGCAGCTGCTTCTCCACTTCGTCGTGCTGGCGCTCGATGTAGCCGGCGTACTTGATCTGGATCTCCACCTGATCGGCGGCGGCCGTATCGGGCAGGGCCGGACCGACCCCTTCGATGGCCATCAGGGCCTCATAGGTCACCTCGGGGCGACGCAGCAGCTCTTCCAGGCTCTGCTCGCGGGTCAACGGGGTGTTGACCAGGGCATTGACCGCCTCCAGCGACGGATGCTGCGGGTGGATCCAGGTCGAGCGCATGCGCTGACGCTCCTGCTCCACCAGCTCCATCTTGGCGTTGAACTTGCCCCAGCGCTCGTCGTCAACCAGACCCAGTTCGCGACCGATGCCGGTCAGACGCAGGTCGGCGTTGTCTTCGCGCAGCAGCAGGCGATATTCGGCGCGGCTGGTGAACATGCGGTAGGGCTCGCGAGTCCCCAGGGTGGAGAGATCGTCCATCATCACGCCGATGTAGGCCTGATCCCGGCGCGGATGCCAGGCATCTTTCTCCTGCGCCCGCAGACCGGCGTTCAGACCGGCCAGCAGACCCTGAGCGGCGGCCTCTTCATAGCCGGTGGTGCCGTTGATCTGGCCGGCGAAGAACAGGTTTGGAATGCACTTGCTCTCCATGTTGGCCTTGAGATCCCGCGGATCGAAGAAGTCGTATTCGATGGCGTAGCCGGGACGGGTGATATGGGCATTCTCGAAGCCGCGTACGGAACGGACGATCTGCACCTGCACGTCAAACGGCAGGCTGGTGGAGATCCCGTTCGGGTAGAGTTCGTGGGTGGTCAGGCCTTCCGGCTCGACGAAGATCTGGTGCGCCGTCTTGTCGGCAAAGCGGGTGATCTTGTCCTCGATCGACGGGCAGTAACGCGGCCCAATCCCCTCGATCACCCCGGCGTACATGGGGCTGCGATCCAGGTTGTTGCGGATCACCTCGTGAGTGCGCTCGTTGGTATGGGTAACGTAGCAGGGCACCTGACGCGGGTGCTGGCTGGCGTCGCCGATGAAGGAGAAGACCGGGCGCGGATCGTCGCCGTACTGGGCCTGCATCACCGATAAATCGACACTTCGGGCATCGATGCGCGGCGGTGTGCCGGTCTTGAGACGATCGATGCGCAGCGGCAGTTCCCGCAGGCGCTGGGCGAGGGCGATCGAGGGAGGATCCCCGGCGCGACCGCCCTTGTAGTTCTCCATCCCGATGTGGATCAGGCCGTTCAGGAAGGTGCCGACGGTCAGTACTACCGTCTTGCCACTGATGCGGATCCCGCTCTGGGTCACTACGCCGGCAACCCGATCCCCGTCCATGATCAGATCGTCACAGGCCTGCTGGAAGATCTTCAGGTTGGGGTAGTTCTCCAGCATCTGGCGTACGACGGCCTTGTACAGCAGGCGATCCGCCTGGGCACGAGTGGCGCGCACTGCCGGTCCTTTGGAGGAGTTGAGGGTGCGGAACTGGATCCCGCCAAGATCGATGGCGCGCGCCATGATCCCGCCGAGAGCATCTACTTCTTTGACCAGGTGTCCCTTGCCGATCCCGCCGATCGCCGGATTACAGGACATGTGTCCCAGCGTATCGATATTGTGGGTCAGCAACAGGGTATTCAGCCCCATCCGGGCTGCCGCTGTTGCTGCTTCGGTTCCTGCATGACCGCCGCCAACGACGATCACATCAAATTGTTCATGGTATTGCATTGGGGATCACCTTGATCTGCACGCCTGAAGATCTTTATTTGCCTAGGCTGAAGGGCGGAACATTCTATCTGTTTCACGCCCTGAGGGGAACGTCTACTTAGCGTTCAGTATGGAGGGAGGATCCACTAAATAGATCTTAAGGATCTTTAGATCGATCTTTTATTGGATCTTTTATTAGGATCCGCCACTTCTGTTGATAAGCACTTTTTGATCATAAAGATCATCGTGTTAAAGACGATCCCAGGTTGTGGAAAAGCTTGGATCCTGGCCCGGTGAACTGGGGGATAACAAGGGTTTTTATACACAGAGGCTTGCCGCTCTGGATCTCATACATGGATAACTATAGGTTTTACAGAGTTTTACACCATAGTTATACACATTTCTCGGCGGCATTGTGGGTAACGGCGTAGAACAACTTATCCGGATCCATCTGTTAATAACCTGGTGGATAGCGATCTGGGGATAAGCGGGGAGATCAAGGCCTTTTTTACCGGATCTCCCGCTCCCGTTCAGGCGATCAATGCCAACCAGTCCCGGATCCAGCCTTCAGCGGCATCTTCCGGGATCTCGTGCTGGGTCACGTCGATGTCCAGACGATCTCCAATCCGGCTGGCGCCGCACTCGGCCAGCAGTCGATCCAGCGTCTTGCCGCCCTGGCAAAAGGTGTCATAACTGCTGTCACCCAGCGCGATCACGCCATATTTCAATGTTTTAAGATCCGGATGCTGCTCGGCAAGATCCTTGGCGAAGGGCTGCAGGTTGTCCGGCACATCGCCGGCGCCGTGGGTCGAGGTGACCACCAGCAGTATGGCTTCTGGCTCGGCGAGCACCTCGGCCAGGCTGGCCGGATTGTGGATCTCGGCCTGATGGCCTGCCTGTTCCAGCAGGCTGGTGACGTGGTCTGCGACATATTCGGCGGCTCCCAGCATGGAACCGACGACGAGATTGAGTTTGGCCATGGAATGGATCCTGATTTCAGACGAAGCGAGGGAAAGCCGGATTCTACCGCCAAAGGGTGTGGATAAATATGGATAAAGCTTGGGGATAATGGATCCTCGGTGCTTTTTGCCCATCAATGGGGATCCCCGACGCTCCGTTGACGCCTTCTTGCCGACTGGCAGAAAAAGATCTGTTCCCCCTTTTCATATGCTGCTCAATCGACGCCTTGATACGTTAAGTAACAATGCAGATGCAAATGATTAGCAATTATTGAATCGATTCGATCATGGCTCCTGTAGTAGCATGTCGCTGCTTTATTCGCCTGAGGAACCGGGCTACCGGCATGACCGGGCACCAATAATAAGAAATCAGAAACAACTCATTGATATTTGAGACACTTACTATGATTGCGCAAAAAGACACCCCCATCGCAGCAATGCGAAAGAGAGGCGCACAGCAACTGTTGCCGCTCTCCTGCCTGTTGGCCAGCCTGCCCGTGCTGGCGGCCGAACAACCGAAAGAACTGCCCAAGGCCAGCGAGACCATGGTGGTCACCGGCACCGCCATGAAGGTGGAAGTGCCGATGGCCGAGACGCCTCGCGCCGTCTCCGTGGTCAACCGCGAGGACCTGGATCAGCATGCCGTGCAGCAGCTTGACGAGTCCCTGCGCTACCGCTCCGGCGTGCTCAGCGGCCTCTATGGCTCCGACAACAATACCGACTGGTTCAAGGTGCGTGGCTTCGATGCCGCCTCCTATCTGGACGGCAACCGCCTGTTCGGCACCGGTTACTATGTCTGGACGCCGGAGCCGTTCGGCCTGGAGAGCGTGGAAGTGCTGAAAGGGCCGGCCTCGATCCTCTACGGGGAGGCGCCTCCCGGTGGCGTGATCAATGCCATCAGCAAACGGCCGACCGCCACCCCGCAGGGGCTGCTGGATCTGCAGCTCGGCAGCCGGGATCACCGCCAGATCGGGGTGGATGTCTCCGATGCACTGACCGACAACAGCCGCTACCGCATGGTTGCTCTTTATAAAGAGCGTGACGGCGTGCTGGATGGCACCTACAACGATCGCGTCTATCTGGCGCCGAGCGTGACCTTCGATCTCTCGGATCGTACCAGCCTGACCCTGCTGGCCAGCTTCCTGCACGACGAAGGGGTGCCGACCAACGGCTTCTTCCCGGTTTACGGCACCCTCAATACCAGCGGTGGCCAGATCGATCCCAGCACCAACCTGAGCCAGCCGGATTACGATCGCAACCGCAACACCCAGATCTCCACCGGTTACGAGCTGGCCCACCAGCTCAACCAGACCTGGGAGTTCAAGCAGAACGTCCGCTTCAACTACAACGATCTGCTGCTGCGCCAGACCTATATCTTCCCGACCTATGAAGGCACTACCGCCTTCCGTGGCCTGGTTTACCGTGATGGCACTACCAAGAGCGCCACCATGGACAACCAGATGGTGGGTTACTGGAACACCGACAGCACCGAGCAGACCCTGCTGCTGGGGGTGGATCTGCAGCGCCATGTCAATGAAGGCCAGGAAGCCGACAACTACGGCATGGGCTCCATCAATACCATGAACCCGGATTACAGCGGCTTCCCCGGTTTTGATGAATCCACCGCCACCCACCAGAAGAGCACCAAGGGCCAGAGCGGCCTCTACGCCCAGCACCAGATCCGTTGGGACGATCGCTGGTTGCTGACCGGCGGCGGTCGCTTCGACTACGTGGAGACCCACAACATCAGCGAAGCCAAGGGCAAGAACGAGAAGCAGTATGATCACGAGCTCTCCCTCTCCGGCAGCCTGATGTACCTGGCCGACAACGGTCTCTCTCCTTATATTGCCTATGCCGAGTCGTTCGAGGTGCTGCCGGGGATCGACCCCAACACCAGCCAATCCTACAAGCCGCTCAAGGGCACCCTGTACGAGACCGGCGTCAAGTACGCGCCGAGCTTCCTCGATGGCTACATCAACCTGGCCCTGTTCGATCTGGAACAGACCAACTCGCTGGTCTCCACCGGTTCCGGCCAGCAGACCCAGGCCGGTGAAGTGACCTCCCAGGGCGTCGAGCTGGAAGGGAGCGTGCAGGCCACCGAGGCGCTGCGCCTGACCGCCGCCTACACCTATACCGATGCCAAGACCAACGACACCGGCAAGGGCGATCGCCGCGCCAGCCTGATCCCGCGCCACCAGGCCTCCTTCTGGGGTAACTACAAGGTGCAGCAGGGTCCGATCTCCGGTCTGGAACTGGGTAGCGGCGTGCGCTACGTCGGCTCCAGCGTCGGCATCGGCGCCGTGAATGCGGATTACACCCCCATCTACGGCTCGGCCGAGGTGCCGGCCCATACCGTGTGGGATGCGATGATCGGGTATGACTTTGCCAAGAACTGGCGGGCTCAGCTCAACGTCAACAACCTGCTGGGTGATACCTACGTGGCCAGCTGCGACTACTACTGCTACTACGGCGAGCCGCGCAGCGTAGTGGGCAGCATCAACTACCGCTGGTAATCGAAGTGGGGTGGGAACCCGGTTCCCGCCCTTCTTTTCACCTGCAGTTGCTCTGATCTCTCTGGAATACCGGTCCGTTATGGAACTCTTGTCTCTGGTTTATCGCCAATATCGTTGGCCCTTCATCGCCATTACCCTGCTCAGCCTGCTCAGTGCCGTCAGCGGGATTGGTGTCATTGCCTTTATCAATCAGTCTCTCGTCGAATCAGTCGGCGATCCGCTGCCGGTGCTCGGTCAGCTGATCGGCCTCATCTTATTGCTGCTGGTGATCACGCTCGGCTCTCAGCTGGCGCTGACCACCCTCGGCCATCATTTCGTCTACCGGCTGCGCGGCCGCCTGCTCAAGCAGTTGCTGGATACCGATGTCGCCCGCCTGCGCCAGATTGGCCAGGGGCCGCTGCTGGCCTCCCTTTCCAGCGACATCGGCCAGATCACCATCGCCTTCGTGCGCCTGCCGGAGCTGGTGCAGGGGCTGGTGCTCACCCTGGGGTCGGCCCTCTACCTTGGTTGGCTGTCGCCGGCCCTGCTCGGCGTCACCACCCTCTGGGTCACCTTCACCATGGTGGTGGGCTGGCTGCTGGTGAACCGGGTCTATCGCCATCTCTCCCACATGCGTCAGGCCGAGGATCGGCTCTATCAGAACTATCAGGCCATCATCGCCGGCAGCAAGGAGCTGGCGCTCAACCGCGAGCGGGCCCACTTCGTCTACCACCAGCTTTATCAGCAGAATGCGCAGGACTATCGGGAGCAGATCATCCGTGCCGACACCTATCACCTGAGCGCGGTGAACTGGTCGAATATCATGATGCTGGGGGCCATCGGTCTGGTCTTCTTCCTGGCCAACGGGCTGGGCTGGGCCGACACCCAGGTGGCCGCCACCTTCGCGCTGACCCTGCTGTTCTTGCGCACCCCCTTGCTGCAGGGCATTGGCGCCTTGCCGACCCTGCTCTCTGCCCAGGTGGCGTTCGACAAGATTGCGGCCCTCAATCTGGCTGCGCCGGACGCCGACTTCCCGCTGCCGTCCGCGCCCCGCGCCTGGCAGCGCATCGAGTTGGAGCAGGTGATCTTTCACTATCAGGGGGAGGGCGGCTTTGCCGTCGGCCCTATCGATCTGGTCATCGAAAAGGGGGAGCAGATCTTCATCATCGGTGGCAACGGCTCCGGCAAGTCGACCCTGGCCATGCTGCTGACCGGCCTCTATCAGCCGGTATCGGGCCGGATCCTGCTGGATGGGGAGCCGGTCACCGATCGCAACGCCTATCTGGCGCTCTTCTCCGCCATTTTCACCGACTATCACCTGTTCCAGCACCTGCTGGGGCCGGAACCCAAGGATGAGCTGGTGGCCGAGTGGCTGGAGCGGCTGCAGATGGGCAGCAAGCTCACCATCGAAGATGGCTTCATCGCCGATATCGACCTCTCCCAGGGGCAGCGCAAGCGAGTCGCCCTGCTGCTGGCGCTGGCCGAGCAGCGCGAGGTGATGCTGTTTGACGAGTGGGCCGCGGATCAGGATCCCCAGTTCCGCCGCATCTTCTATCAGCTGTTGCTGCCGCGCCTGAAGCAGATGGGCAAGACGGTGATCGCCATCAGCCACGACGATCTCTACTTCTCCCAGGCCGACCGGCTGCTGGAGATGCGCCAGAGCCGGCTCAGCGAGCTGACCGGCGAGCGGCGCGAGCAGGTGAGCCGCGATGCGGTCGCCCATCTGGATTGTGACTTGAATGCAGAGGTGCCGGTTTGAACCCGGCCAACAGGAACCGCTTATGTTTGAGATGAAATCAGCCAGCTTCGCGGTCAATGACCGCACGCTGCTGCACCCCACCGATCTCTGTTTCGAGCAGGGCAAGGTCTATGGCCTCATCGGCCACAACGGTTCGGGCAAATCCACCCTGCTCAAGCTGCTGGCACGCCAGCAGCCGCTCAGTGACGGCGAGATCCGGTTCGATGACAAGCCGCTGCCGGCGTGGGGGGCGCGCGACTTCGCCCGTCAGGTGGCCTATCTGCCCCAGCATCTGCCGAGCGCCGAAAACCTGCTTGGGCGGGAGCTGGTGGAGATGGGTCGCTACCCCTGGCGCGGCCTGCTGGGCCGGATGGGGGCGGAGGATCACCGCCAGGTCGAACGGGCCATCGCGCTGACCCATACCGAACGCTTTGCCGACCGGCTGGTGGATACGCTGTCCGGCGGCGAGCGGGGGCGGGTGTGGCTGGCCATGCTGCTGGCCCAGGAGAGCCGTTTCATCCTGCTGGACGAGCCGCTGGCCGCGCTGGACGTGGCTCATCAGGTGGAGGTGCTCACCCTCGTCAAGCAGTTGAGCCGTCAGCTCAAGCTCGGGGTCATCATTGTCATTCACGACATCAACATGGCCTCCCGCTTCTGCGATCGGCTGGTGGCGCTGCACTCCGGCCGCCTGCTGACCCACGGCGAACCCGAACAGATCATGACCAGCGAGACCCTGCACGCCATCTATGGCATCCCGATGGAGGTCATTCGCCACCCGGCCCATGACCACGCCATCGCCATCGTCTGACCGGGGGCCTCTCTTGAACCGTTTATTGAAGAAGATGGGGTCCTGTCTTGTCGGCCTGCTGCTGCCGCTTGCGGCGCAGGCTGACACATCCCAGACCGCCTCCGTGCCGGTACCCCGTATTGCCACCGTCGACTGGACCATAGCCGAAACCCTGCTGGCGCTCGGGGTGACGCCGCTGGCGGTGGGGGATGTCGGTTCCTACCGCGCCTGGGTCGGCGAACCGCTGCTGCCGGCCGCCGTGGTGGATATCGGCCAGCGTGCCCAGCCCAATCGCGAGCTGCTGGCCGAGCTCAAACCCGATCGCATACTCATCTCGCCGCTGGCGGCCCCGCTGGCGCCGACGCTCTCCCGCATCGCGCCGGTACAATCCATCGCACTCTACGAGCCGGATGCCGATCTGTGGCAGCGGCTGCACGAGGCGACCCTGACCATCGCCGCGCTGGTGGACAAAACCACCGAGGCCGAGCAACTGCTGGCCGGGCTGGACCAGGATCTGGCGCAGATGCGGGCCACATTACCCGAAGATCTGCCGCCCCTGCTGGTGGTGCAGTTCATCGATGAGCGCCATGTGCGGGTATTTGGCCGCCACAGCCTGTTCGAGGCGGTGATGCAGCGGCTCGGCCTGCGCAATGCCTGGCAGGGGGAAACCAATGCCTGGGGCTTTGCCGTGGCCAGCCTGGAGCAGTTGATGGCGCTGCCGCAAGCGCGGCTGGTGGTGGTCGATCCGATCCCGGTCGGGGTGAGCGAGCGGCTGCAGGAGCCCGGTCTGTGGCAGCAGCTGCCACAGGTGAGGGCGGTGGCCGTGCTGCACCTGCCCGCGGTGTGGAGTTTTGGCGGCGTGCTGGCGGCGCGCCGCTTCGCCGTGCAGCTCAGTACTGCGCTGCAGCAGGATGGGCAAAGCGGGGAGGGGCTGCAATGAACCAGATTTTTCCGTCGCCGCTGCGGCTTCCCGTCAGCCTGCTGTTGGGGCTGACGCTGGCGCTCGCCGGTTGGGCGCTGGCCAGTCAGTTGCCGGTGGCGCGTTGGCTCGCGGCACTGCTGTCACCGGATCTGACCGATGCCAGCCAGGCGGTGGTCCACTTCAGCTGGCTGCCGCGCCTTGCCGTCTGCCTGTTGGCCGGCGCCGCCCTCGGGCTGGCCGGCACCCTGATGCAGCAGGTGCTGCGCAACCCGCTGGCCTCGCCCACCACCCTGGGGGTGGCCTCCGGCGCCCAGCTGGCGCTGATGATGGTGACCCTGTTTGCCCCCTCCTGGCTGCTGCTGGGGCGAGAGTGGATCGCCATGGCCGGCGGCAGCCTCGCCATGGGCCTGGTGTTTGCCCTGGCCTGGCGTCGCCAGCTCAATCCGGTGGTCATCGTCTTTGCCGGGCTGGTGATCAACCTCTATCTGGCGGCCATCAGCATGGGGCTCCTGCTGTTCTTTCAGGAGGAGCTGAAAGGCTTGCTGGTGTGGGGCAGTGGCTCGCTGGTGCAGAACAGCTGGAGCGGGGTGAGCTACCTGCTGCCCCGTCTGCTGCTGGCTGGCGTGCTGGCCGCGGTGCTGGTGCGCCCGCTGGCGGTGCTGGAGCTGGATGATGCCAGCGCCCGCAGCCTGGGGGTCTCCCTTCAACACCTGCGCTTCGCCGGACTGGGGCTGGCGGTGTTCGTCACCGCCTGCGTGGTTAGCGTGGTGGGGCTGATCGGCTTCATCGGGTTGGCGGCGCCCGCCATGGTGCGGCTGCTCGGGATCCGCCAGCTTGGCCAGCGGCTGCTGTGGGCACCGATCCTCGGCGCTCTGCTGCTGGCGGCTACCGATCTGCTGCTGCAATCCCTGAGCCGCAGCGGCTCTGTACTCATCCCGACCGGTGCCATGACGGCCCTGCTGGGAGCACCGCTGTTGTTGTGGCTGATCCCGCGCCTGGGTATCAAATCGGGCACGCCGAAGGCGAATGCCGCCCTGCTGGTGGCCCGCCACCCGGCGCCGGTCCGCCTTGTCGGCCTGATGTTGATGGGGCTGGTATTGGCGGTGATCGCCTCCCTGCTGTTTGGACAGGGGATGGACGGCTGGCACTGGCCGAGCTGGCTGCGCTGGCAGGCCCAGCTGGAGTGGCGGCTGCCGCGCACCCTGGCGGCCGGTGCGGCGGGCATGCTGCTGGCGCTGGCGGGCACCCTGCTACAACGGGTCAGCAGCAACCCCATGGCGAGCCCCGAGCTGCTGGGGGTGAGTGGTGGCACCTTCATGGGGGTGATTGCCACGGCGCTGCTGCTGCCCGCCCTGCCGCTGCCCATGATGCTGGCCGGCGGCCTGCTCGGTGCCTTCGGTTGTCTGCTGCTGTTGCTGCTGGTCAATCGCAGCCATGGCTTCCAACCAGAGCGGCTGCTGCTCTCCGGCATCGCCATCACGGCGCTGTTCGAGCCGCTGCAGGCCATCGCGCTGGCCAACGGTGACCTGCGGGTGCAGCAACTGCTCTCCTGGATGTCCGGCTCCACCTATTACGTCACCCTGCCGATTGCCGGCGGGTTGGTCGTGCTGGCGCTGACGCTGCTGGCAGCCTGCCTGCTGCTCAGTCGCTGGCTCGATCTGCTGCCGATGGGGCCGGCGGTGGCCGCCGCGCTCGGCATTCGGCTCAACCGGGCTCAGCTCGCCATCCTGCTGCTGGTGGCCGTGCTGACCGCCAGCGCGACCCTGGTGGTGGGACCGCTCTCCTTCGTCGGTCTGCTGGCACCGCACATGGCCAAGCTGATGGGGTTGGTGCGGGCACGCTGGCATCTGCTCGGTGCCGCCGTCTTCGGCGCCCTGCTGATGGTGTCAGCGGACTGGATCGGCCAGCAGATCCTGTTCCCGCAGGAGGTGCCGGTGGGGCTGGTCTCCACCTTGTTAGGGGGCGCTTACTTCATGTGGTGTCTGCGCCGCCTCTAGGTTGGTGGATGAAAAACGCGCAATAAAAAGCCCGGGATGAACCCGGGCTTTTTATTGCCTGCCGTGCGGCGTTATTTACCGATGCAGAAGCTGGAGAAGATGCGACCCAGCAGATCGTCTGAGCTGAACTCGCCGGTGATCTCGGAGAGGGACTCCTGCGCCAGGCGCAGCTCTTCGGCCACCAGCTCGCCGGCCACGAACACCTCCAGCTGCTCCTTGGCCACCAGCAGCCGTTCGGCGGCGCGCTCCAGCGCATCCAGGTGGCGGCGGCGGGCCATGAAGCCCCCCTCGGTGTTGCCCTGGAAGCCCATGCAAGCCTTCAGGTGCTCGCGCAGGGCGGGCAGCCCCAGCTCGGTCTTGGCGGAGATGCGATAGACGGCGTGGCCCTGCTCCTGACTCGGAGCCAGATCTTCGCCGGTCAGGTCGGCCTTGTTGCGCACCACGGTGAGGCCAATCTTTTTTGGCAACCGATCAACAAATTCCGGCCAGATCTCCCGCGGGTCGACCGCAGCCGTGGTGGTGCCATCCACCATGAACAGCACCCGATCGGCCTGTTCAATTTCGGCCCAGGCACGCTCGATGCCGATCTGCTCCACCTTGTCCTGGGTATCGCGCAGACCGGCGGTGTCGATGATGTGCAGCGGCATGCCATCCAGATGGATGTGCTCGCGCAGCACGTCGCGGGTGGTGCCGGCAATCTCGGTGACGATGGCGGACTCGCGGCCGGCCAGGGCGTTGAGCAGGCTGGATTTGCCGGCGTTGGGACGACCGGCGATCACCACCTTCATCCCTTCCCGCAGCAGGGCACCCTGCTTGGCCTCGCCGCGCACCGCATCCAGTTCGTCCATGATGGCGTAGAGATCGCCCGCCACCTTGCCGTCGGAGAGAAAATCGATCTCCTCATCCGGGAAGTCGATGGCGGCTTCCACATAGATACGCAAGCGGGTGAGACTCTCCACCAGCTGCTGGATCTTGCCGGAGAACTGCCCCTGCAGGGAGTGCATGGCACTGCGGGCCGCTTGCTCGCTGGACGCCTCGATCAGGTCGGCGATGGCCTCGGCCTGGGCCAGATCCAGCTTGTCGTTCATGAAGGCGCGTTCGCTGAACTCGCCGGGGCGAGCAGGGCGCAGCCCTTTTATCTGCAGGATGCGGCGCACCAGCATGTCCATGATCACCGGGCCACCATGGCCCTGCAGTTCCAGCACATCTTCACCGGTGAAGCTGTTGGGAGCCTTGAACAGCAGGGCGATGCCCTGATCCAGCGGCTGGCCTTGCTCATCCTTGAACGGCAGATATTCGGCATAACGCACCCGGGGGAGCTTGCCGAGCACTATCTCGGCGACCTGTTCGGCGGCGGGACCGGAGACGCGGACTATGCCGACGCCACCCCGGCCGGGGGCGGTGGCCTGGGCCACGATGGTATCTGTAGTCATCTTGCTTGGCTCATTTGTTCGCTGATGGTTCACAGCAGTGGGGTCATTGTAATAAAAAAGGCGGCCCGAAGGCCGCCTCTTTTGTCATCCATCTTGCCATCGGGAGCGATTAGCTGCGGGTATGCAGGCCTTTCTTCTCCAGCTGACGGTAGATGATGGTCTGCTGGGTAATGGAGATGACGTTGCTCACCAGCCAGTACAGGGTCAGACCTGCCGGGAACCAGAGGAACATGAAAGTGAAGATGATAGGCATGAACTGCATCACTTTCTGCTGCATCGGGTCGGTGATGGTGGTCGGGCTCATCTTCTGCAGGTACCACATGGACGCACCCATGAGGATCGGCAGCACGAAGAAGGGGTCCTTCACCGACAGGTCGGTGATCCACAGGGCGAACGGCGCGTGGCGCAGCTCAACGGATTCCATCAGTGCCCAGTAGAGGGCGATGAAGATCGGCATCTGTACCAGGATCGGCAGACAGCCACCCAGCGGGTTGACCTTCTCCTTCTTGTACAGCTCCATCATGCCCTGAGACATCTTCTGGCGGTCGTCGCCGAAGCGCTCACGCAGTGCGGCCAGCTTGGGCTGCAGCATGCGCATCTTGGCCATGGAGGTGTACTGGGCCTTGGTCAGCGGGAACATGATGCCGCGTACCAGCAGGGTCAGCATGATGATGGCCACACCCCAGTTCTGGACGAAACCGTGGAACACGGTCAGCAGCCAGTGCAGCGGCTGGGCGATGAACCAGAGCCAGCCGTAGTCGACGGTCAGGTCGAGGTGGTTTGCCACCTTGGCCATCTGGTCTTGCAGCTTGGGACCTACCCACAGCTTGCTGGTCACTTCGGCCTGCTGGCCGGCAGCCACGTCAACCAGCGGCGCCTTGTAGCCGATGATGGCCTGGTCTTTGCCAGGGATCACGCGGCTGTAGAAGCTGTTGGTATCGTCGGCATTCGGTGCCCAGGCAGAGACGAAGTAGTGTTGCAGCATGGCGACCCAACCACCCTTGGTGGTCTTGTTCAGGTCGGCATCCTTCATCTCGTCGAAGGTGTACTTCTTGTAGCGGGTATCTTCGCTGGAGAAGGCACCACCACGGTAGGCACTGGCCACCATGGCATGACCCTGCTGGTCTTTCGGGGTAGTCACGGTCTGCTTCAGCTGACCGTAGAACTGCACCTGAACCGGCTCGGCGGACTTGTTGTCGATCTTGTAATCGACGCCAACGGCGTAGTCACCGCGCTTGAGGACGAACTCCTTGGTGAAGACCACGCCCTTGCTGTCGGTCCAGGTCATCGGTACGACGACTTGATCCTGACCATCGGCCAGCTGGTAGCTGGTCTGGGCGGCTTCGTAGGTGGGACGACCCTGGGCCTGGCTGTCAGGACCATTGCGACCAACCAGACCGCTCTGGGCAACATAGAGGTGCTCGGGTTGGCTGGTCAGCAGTACGAACGGTTGATCCTTGCCTTCTTCCAGCTTGTGGGCCAGCAGATCGGCAGAGACGATATCACCACCCTGGGTATCCAGGGTCAGCTTGAGCACGTCGGAGGAGACGGTGATCAGCTTGCGTGCGGTGTTCGCATTGGCTTGCTCGGAAACCTGAGGAATATCACCGGTCTGACCGGCTTCAGGTACGAAATGTTCGGTTTGGGCCACGGTAGTCGGGGCCGGCTTCGGAGCCTTGTCGGACTCCCACTGTTGCCAGAGCAAAAAGCTCACGAACAGCAAACCGATCAGGATGAGATTGCGTTGTGATTCCATAGTCTTCAGTTTCTTCGCTTTGGTTGCGGAACCGGGTCATAACCACCCTCGGATAAGGGATGGCATTTTAATAGACGTTTGCTGGCTAACCAAACGCCTTTTATGAAACCGTGAAGTCGGATTGCTTCTATCGCAAATTGGGAACAAGTCGGAGTGAAACGGCAGCGCGGCCCGAGCAGCGGGCTAATGATTAGCTGATACAGGCGTATCAGTTTGACAGCTACCCATTGCAACGGCGTGACAGAGTGCGCCATAGCTTTTCCAGTAACTTGAACAGTTCCTCGTTATCCATCTCTTTCACACCGGCCTTGGCGATCACGACGATGTCGATAGCGGGCAGATTGGCCTGATTGAGGCGGAAACTTTCCCGAACCACCCGTTTTACACGGTTGCGCCAGACGGCACGCTTGAGTGCTTTTTTGGGCACAGCGAGACCAAGGCGAGGATGTTCGAGGGTATTGGGACAGGCGAGAAGCGTAATTTGCGGAGAAGCGGCCCGGACAGGCTCGGCGAAAACGCGTTTGAAGTGTTCGGGAGTTAACAGACGTAACTCCCGAGAAAAGGCGTGCTGGGTAGGCATTAGACTACCAGGCGGGCACGACCCTTGGCACGACGAGCGGCCAGAACTTTACGACCGTTGGCAGTTGCCATGCGGGCGCGGAAACCGTGAGAGCGCTTGCGCTTCAGGTTGGACGGTTGAAAAGTACGTTTCATGATTCGATTCCGTATTTCTGTACAGTTTTGATTGTCACACTTAGCCGACGCGCCAGCTATAGCGTGTGACGACTAGCAAAAGAGGCCGAATTCTAAACAGAGTTCGGCTTTTAGTCAATCCGCCGTTCCCTCTCTTCCTGTCCTGACCTTGCAAAGGCCCGAACCGGCAGTGAGGATCCAGAGGATCGAGGGCTCCGGATTATACTGGCAACCCGGGGTTTAACAAGGATCCTCCAATAAAAAAGGCGGCAATGCCGCCAAAGAGAGAGCTATTTAAGCACTTTGCGCAGGAACTCCCGGGTACGGGGATCCTGCGGATCGACCAATATCTGATCCGGCGGGCCCTGTTCCACGATCCGGCCCCCCTCCATGAAGATCACCCGATCGGCAACATCTCGAGCAAATTCAATCTCATGGGTTACCACCACCATGGTCTGGTGCTGGCGGGCAAGCTCCTTCATCAGGCCCAGCACTTCGTCGACCCACTCGGGGTCGAGCGCCGACGTGGGCTCGTCAAACAGGATCACCTTGGAGTGCGCGGCCATGGCCCGGCCGATGCCGACCCGCTGCTGCTGACCGCCGGACAGGGAAGCCGGATAGGCGTCCTGCTTGTCGGCGAGGCCGATGTCCTTGAGGATGCCGAGGGCGGTGGCACGGGCCTCTGCCTTCGGCTGTTTCCAGACGGTGATCAGCCCTTCGGCGATGTTGTCCAGTGCCGTCTTGTTGGCGAACAGGGCGTAGTTCTGGAACACGAAGGAGGCCCGCTTGCGCAGCTCAATGGCCTGCTGCTCGCTGGCCCTGGCCAGGTTGAGCTGCAGATCGTCGATGGCGAGGTTGCCGGCATCCGGGGTCTCCAGCAGGTTGAGGCAGCGCAGCAGGGTCGACTTGCCGGTGCCGGAGGGGCCGATGATGACCACTATCTCCCCCTTTTTCACCTCCAGATCGATGCTGTTCAGCACCTGATTGCCGTCATATGCCTTGGACAGGCCGGTTAGCTTGATCATGAGAGCCCTCCTTTAATAGGCACGGTTGAGACGGACTTCCAGCAGATGCTGCAAGCGGGTAAAGAAGATCACCACCACCCAGTAGACCAGCGCCACCGCCATGAAGCTCTCGAAGAACTTGAAGGAGGAGGAGGCTTCCATCTGCGCCTTGCCCATGATCTCGGCCACCCCCAGAGTAAAGGCCAGCGAGGTGCTCTTGATCATGTCGATGAAGTAGTTCATCAGCGACGGCGTCGCAATGCGGGCCGCCTGCGGCAATATGATCCGCTGCATCGCCTGGTAGCGGCTCATGCCGATACTGAGGGCGGCTTCCATCTGGCTCTTGTGGATGCCGATGATGGAGGCGCGGATTGATTCGGCCATGTAGGCGGCGAAGTGCAGGGTCAGGCCGACGATGGCGGCGGTAAAGGCATCCATCCCCACGAAGATGGGGAACAGCTGCGGCAGCCCGTAATAGAGCAGGAACAGCTGGACGAGTAGCGGTGTACCCCGGAAAAACGAGATATAGAGCATCGCCAGCCAGTGGATCACGGGAACGCGAAACACCCGTACTATCGCCAGGGCCAGCGACAGTACGAGTGCCAGGACGAATCCCCACAGGGCCATCTCCATCGTGGTGCCCAGATATTTGAGCAGGATGGGAAACAGCCCCAGCGTGTATTCGAGGTCAAATTCCATCATTTATTTGTCGGTGATGTCGGAAGCGAACCATTTTTCAGAGATCTGACGCAGGGAACCATCCTTGCGCATGGCGGTGAGGGCATCGTCGACCTTCTTCAGCAGCGCCTGCTTTTCAGGGGTCTTCAGGAAGGGCAGGGCGTTCTCGATGGTTTCGAACGGTGCGCCGGCCTGCTGCAGCGGCAGCTTGGACTCTTTGATCAGCTGGGCGGTGGAGACGCGGTCCATCACGAAGGCATCGATCCGGCCCAGGGCGACATCCTGCTCGAAGGCGGAGTCATAGGTGCGGATGTCGATCTTCTTGTTCGGGTCGTTCTTGCGCAGCAGCTCTTCGAAGTTGGAGCCCAGGTTCACCGCCACCTTCTTGCCTTCCAGATCCTTGATGCCGTGAATGGTGCTGTTGCCCTTGCGGACCACGATCTGGGCGCCGTCATAGACGTAGGGCTGGGAGAAGGCGTACTTGGCCTTGCGCTCGTCGGTGATGGTGATCTGGTTGGAGATGGTATCGACGCGGCCGGTTTCCAGCATGCCGAACAGGCCGGAGAAGCTGGCGGTCACGAATTCGACCTTGTAGCCGGTGCGCTCACCGATCTGGTTCCACATATCTACCTCGAAGCCCTGCAGCTTGTCCTGCTTGACGAAGGTGAACGGGAAGTACTTGCCGGACATGCCGACCTTGATGGTTTCCTGGGCGATGGCTTGACCGGACAGGGCGGCCAGCAGAATGGCGGCGCCGGAGACCAGCTTGATGGATGACGTCATGGGGATTCCTCTCTCTCTGTTGTTCTGTATTTTTAGTTGTAAACACTGGATTTGCGCTGATGTTATTGGAATAAAAGCTAAAGAATAAATGATATTTGGTTATATAAAATAACCGCTTCAGGTCTGGATCTTTGGTGCCCCTGTCGATGGATCTGGCTGTGGGTAACTTTGGGGATGAAATCGGATTCGGCGCTGCTGGATCCTTGAAAGTCAAGGATCTTATTTGCTGGATCCGCGAGGTCGCGGCTAGAGATCCAGCCGCTAAAAACGTAGAATAGCCGGTCTTTAGTTAATCAATCGACGGGAGTTTAGAGTGACTGCTTCGCTATGGCAGCAGTGCCTTAACCGGCTGCAAGATGAGTTGCCCTCGGCAGAATTCAGCATGTGGATCCGGCCGCTTCAAGCGGAGTTGAGTGACAATACTCTGACCCTGTATGCACCGAATCGCTTTGTTCTGGACTGGGTTCGAGACAAGTATCTCATCCGGGTGAACGGCATCATCAATGAACTCTGCGGGGTCGACGGCCCCACTCTGCGTTTTGACATCGGTAATCGTCCCCATCCCGTCGCGGTCGCCAGAGCGCCGGCACGGGGTGCGGATCCTGTGAATAACTCGCAGAAGAGCTGGGAAAGCAAGGCCGAGGCCAAACCCGAGCCGAACCACAAGAGCAACACCAACGTGAACTATACCTTCGAGAATTTCGTCGAAGGTAAGTCCAACCAGTTGGCCCGCGCGGCTGCCCGTCAGGTTGCCGACAATCCGGGCGGGGCCTACAACCCGCTGTTCCTCTATGGCGGCACCGGTCTGGGCAAAACCCACCTGCTGCATGCCGTTGGCAACGCCATCAAGGAGCGCAAGCAGGACGCCAAGGTCATCTACATGCACTCCGAACGGTTTGTGCAGGACATGGTGAAGGCGCTGCAGAATAACGCCATTGAAGAGTTCAAGCGTTATTACCGTAGCGTCGATGCCCTGCTCATCGATGACATCCAGTTCTTTGCCAACAAGGAGCGCTCCCAGGAGGAGTTCTTCCACACCTTCAACGCCCTGCTCGAAGGCAACCAGCAGATCATCCTGACCTCGGATCGTTATCCGAAGGAGATCAACGGGGTGGAAGATCGTCTCAAGTCCCGCTTCGGCTGGGGCCTGACGGTGGCGATCGAACCGCCGGAGCTGGAAACCCGGGTGGCGATCCTGATGCGCAAGGCGGACGAGAACCAGATCCACCTGCCGGACGAAGTGGCCTTCTTCATCGCCAAGCGGCTGCGCTCCAACGTGCGCGAGCTGGAAGGTGCCCTCAACCGGGTGATCGCCAACGCCAACTTTACCGGTCGGGCGATCAATATCGACTTCGTGCGCGAAGCGCTGCGTGACCTGCTGGCGCTGCAGGAGAAGCTGGTCACCATCGACAACATCCAGAAGACGGTGGCGGAGTACTACAAGATCAAACTGGCGGATCTGCTCTCCAAGCGGCGTTCCCGCTCCGTTGCCCGCCCACGCCAGCTGGCGATGGCGCTGGCCAAGGAGCTGACCAACCATAGCTTGCCGGAGATAGGTGATGCCTTTGGTGGTCGTGACCACACTACAGTGCTTCATGCCTGCCGCAAGATCGAGCAGCTGAAGGAAGAGAGTCACGACATCAAGGAAGACTATTCCAACCTGATCCGAACCCTTTCCTCCTAATCACAACGGAGAGCACAGATGCAGCTCGAAATTAGCCGTGAGGCCCTGTTACGTCCTCTGCAACTGGTGTCCGGTGCCCTCGGTGGCCGGCCGACCCTGCCAATCCTCGGCAATGTGCTGCTGGATGTCAGCAATGGTCTGCTGTCACTGACCGGGACCGACCTCGAAGTTGAGATGATCGGTCAGGTCTATCTCAACAGCGACAGTCAGGATGGTCGCACCACAGTGCCGGCGCGCAAGCTGCTGGACATCTGCCGCGGTCTGCCGGAGGGGGCGGACATTCGCCTCAATACCGAAGGCGAGCGCCTGATCATCCGTTCCGGCCGTTCCCGCTTCAACCTGTCGACCCTGCCGGCCACCGAATACCCGAACATCGAGGATTGGGAATCCGTGCTCGAGTTCGACATCGGCCAGCTGGAGCTTAAAAAGCTCATCGATGCCACCCAGTTTTCCATGGCCAGCCAGGACGTGCGTTACTACCTGAACGGCATGCTGTTCGAGAGCGAGGGCCACGGCCTGCGTACCGTGGCGACCGACGGTCACCGGCTGGCGACCTGCCGCCGCGAGGTGGTAACGGAATCGCTGCCCGATCATCAGGTCATCCTGCCGCGCAAGGGCGTGCTGGAACTGGTGCGCCTGCTGGAAGCGGAAGACAAGCCGGTACGGCTGCAGATCGGCCGCAGCAACCTGCGTGCCGCCTTGGATGGCTTCATCTTCACCTCCAAGCTGGTGGATGGCCGCTTCCCGGACTGGCGCCGCGTCATTCCGCGCAACAGCGACAAGGCCCTGATCGCCGGTCGTGAGGATCTGCGCCAGGCCTTTGCCCGTGCCGCCATCCTCTCCAACGAGAAATTCCGTGGGGTGCGTCTCAATCTGCAGGAAAACCTGCTGCGCATCACCGCCAACAACCCGGAACAGGAAGAAGCCGAAGAGCTGCTTGACGTACAATACGAAGCCGGCGAGATGGAGATTGGTTTCAACGTCTCTTATGTGCTGGACGTGCTGAATACGTTAAAATGTGACCAAATCCGGATCAGCCTGAGCGATTCCATCAGCAGCGCCATTATTGAGGATTTTGACAGTCAGGATGCTCAGTACGTGGTAATGCCGATGCGGATCTAGTCGTGTCCCTGGTCAAACTCCAGCTCAGCGACTTTCGCAATATCCAGCAGGCCAGTCTCGTGCTGTCGCCCGGCCTCAATATCCTGGTCGGGTGCAATGGCAGCGGCAAGACCAGCGTGCTGGAAGCCATTCACTACCTCGGTCTCGGTCGCTCCTTTCGTACTCACCTGACCGGGCGGGTCATCCGCCAGGGGGAGAGGGCGTTTACCCTGTTTGCCCAGTGTGAACTGGAAGGGCGCCAGGTGCCCATCGGCCTCGCCAAGGACAAGAGTGGCGAGACCCAGCTCAAGATCGCCGGTGCCCAGGCCCAGCGTCTGGCCGAGCTGGCCGAATTGTTGCCGGTGCAGTTGATCCATCCAGATGGCTTCAATCTGCTGACCGGTGGGCCGCAGGCTCGTCGGGCCTGGCTCGACTGGGGTGTTTTTCATCAGGAGCCGACCTTCTTCTCCTTGTGGGGGCGAGTGCGGCGGTTGCTGAAACAGCGCAATGCGCTGCTGCGTCAGAGCAGCCAGTATCGCCAGCTGGCGTACTGGGATCAGGAATTGGTACGGCTGGGCGGTGAATTGGCCGAGTTTCGCGCCAGTTATTGTCAGGCCATTACGCCCCTGATCAAGGAGATGACGGCGGATTTTTTGCCGGAATTCGATATCAGTCTTGGATTCTATCGAGGCTGGGAAAAAGACACCCCGCTCAATGAATTGCTGGAGGCGGGGTTTGAGCGGGATCGGGCGCTGGGTTACACAGGAGTAGGCCCACAGAAGGCCGATGTGCGACTCAAGGCGAACGGCGTCCCCGCTCAGGATATTTTGTCCAGGGGTCAGTTGAAGTTGCTGGTCTGTGCCATGCGACTGGCCCAAGGGCTCTATTTGAATCAACATAGCAGCCGTGGCTGTATTTTTTTAATTGATGATTTTGCCTCTGAACTGGATGTCGACAAGCGCCGGCTGCTGGCCGCAAGGCTGAAGCAGTGTGCGTCCCAGGTATTCATTACCGCCATCGACACCGGTCAGCTCGCAGACATGATGGATGCGAATGACTGCAAGTTGTTCCACGTGGAACAAGGCAAGATCTCCGAAACGTTAGAGAAGGCAGAGAGTAAGCTATGAGTGAAAATACTTACGACTCCTCGAATATCAAGGTACTGAAGGGCCTGGATGCGGTCCGCAAGCGCCCGGGGATGTATATCGGCGATACGGATGATGGCTCGGGTCTGCACCACATGGTGTTCGAGGTCGTCGACAACTCCATTGACGAGGCTCTGGCCGGCTACTGCTCCGATATTCAGGTCAAGATCCATTCCGACGGTTCCGTCTCCGTCCGTGACAACGGTCGTGGTATTCCTGTCGACATCCACCCGGAAGAGGGCCGCTCCGCTGCCGAAGTCATCATGACCGTGCTGCACGCGGGCGGCAAGTTCGACGACAACTCCTACAAGGTCTCCGGTGGTCTGCACGGCGTCGGCGTCTCCGTGGTAAACGCCCTCTCTGACAAGCTGCTGCTGACCATCCGTCGCAACGGCCATGTCTACGAGCAGACCTATCACCTGGGTGAGCCACAGGCACCGCTCAAGCAGATTGGCGACAGCACCGGCACCGGGACCGAAGTCCGCTTCTGGCCGAGCCCGACCATCTTCAGCGATACCCTGTTCCACTACGAGATCCTGGCCAAGCGTCTGCGCGAGCTCTCCTTCCTCAACTCCGGCGTCTCCATCCGCCTGCTGGATGAGCGTGACGGCCGCGAGGCGCACTTCTGCTACGAAGGCGGCATCAAGGCGTTCGTCGAATACCTGAACCAGAACAAAACCCCGATCCACCCGAAGGTGTTCCACTTCACCACCGAGCAGGACGGCATCGGCGTCGAAGTGGCGATGCAGTGGAACGACGCCTATCAGGAAGGGGTCTACTGCTTCACCAACAACATTCCGCAGCGTGATGGTGGTACCCACCTGGTGGGCTTCCGTACCGCGCTGACCCGTACTCTGAACTCCTACATGGACAAAGAGGACTACAGCAAGAAGGCCAAGTCTGCCGCCAGTGGCGACGACGTGCGTGAAGGTCTGATTGCCGTTATCTCCGTCAAGGTGCCGGATCCCAAGTTCTCCTCCCAGACCAAGGACAAGCTGGTCTCTTCCGAAGTGAAGACCGCCGTCGAACAGGCGATGGGTGAGAAGCTGGCCGACTTCCTGCTGGAAAATCCGGGCGATGCCAAGATCGTGGTCAACAAGATCATCGATGCGGCCCGTGCCCGCGAAGCTGCCCGCAAGGCCCGCGAACTGACCCGCCGCAAAGGCGCGCTGGATATCGCCGGTCTGCCCGGCAAGCTGGCCGACTGTCAGGAAAAAGACCCCGCTCTCTCCGAACTCTACATAGTGGAAGGGGACTCTGCTGGCGGTTCCGCCAAGCAGGGCCGCAACCGGAAGAACCAGGCCATCCTGCCGCTCAAGGGCAAGATCCTGAACGTGGAGAAGGCCCGTTTCGACAAGATGATCTCCTCCCAGGAGGTGGGCACCCTGATCACCGCGCTGGGTTGCGGTATCGGTCGTGACGAGTACAACCCGGACAAGCTGCGTTATCACAACATCATCATCATGACCGATGCGGACGTCGATGGTGCGCACATCCGTACCCTGCTGCTGACCTTCTTCTATCGTCAGATGCCGGAAATCATCGAGCGTGGCTATGTCTACATCGCCCAGCCGCCGCTCTACAAGGTGAAGAAGGGCAAGCAGGAGCAGTATCTGAAAGACGAAGATGCGCTGCTGCAGTACCAGACCGCCATGGCGCTGGACGGTGCGACCCTGCACGTCAACGAGTCTGCCCCGGCCATCGGTGGCGAGGCGCTGGAGCGCCTGGTCAACCAGCATCGCTCGGTGACTCACCTGATCACCCGCATGTCGCGCCGTGCGCCGGAAGCCGTGCTGACCCAGCTGATCTATCAGCCGGAGCTGAACGAAGCGCTGCTGAGCAGCGAGAGCGACCTGCTGGCCTGGTGTCAGAGCATGGAAGCCGTGCTCAACGAGAGCAACCACGGCATCCAGTACCAGATGCAGGTGCGCCACGACGAAGAGCGCCGTCTGTTCGTGCCGCACGCCGTGGTACGCCAGCACGGGGTCGACCGTGAATACCCGCTCAGCTACGACTTCCTGCAATCCTCCGAGTACCGTCAGCTGGTCTCGCTGGGCAAGGAGATCGCCAACCTGATCGAGGAAGGTGGTTACATCAAGCGTGGCGAGAAGGTGAAGCCGGTCGCCAGCTTCGTGGAAGCGGTCGAGTGGCTGATGGGCGAAGGCAAGCGCGGCATCTACATCCAGCGCTATAAAGGGCTGGGCGAGATGAACCCGGACCAGCTGTGGGAGACCACCATGGATCCGGAAGCCCGTCGCATGCTGCGCGTGACCATCGACGACGCCGTCGGTGCCGACCAGCTCTTCTCCACCCTGATGGGTGATGCCGTTGAGCCGCGTCGTGACTTCATCGAGACCAACGCCCTGCGCGTGGCCAACCTCGACGTCTAATTCGACGCTGTCAGTTCGATATAAAAAAGCCGCTCCCTGTTGAGCGGCTTTTTGTTTTTCTGGCGAAGGAGGTGGCACGTTCCACGTGAAACATGGCTCCGTCTTGATAGTGCCGGCTCAGCCCAGTTCGGGGGCCGGGCAGTAGAGGCGCAGACGATGGCCATCCGGATCGAGGGCCATGCAGGTGTAACCAAACTCCATCCGGGTCGGTGCCTGGAGCAGGGTGAGCCCGCGCGCCAGCCACTCGGCAGACTGTCTATCGACCGCGGCATCATCGGGGAGGGCAAAGGCCAGCTCCATGGCCCCGGCCGTTTGGGTCACGGCGGGCTCGACCGTGGCGCTGGACCAGAGTGCCAGTCTGGCGCCCGATTCGAATGCGAACATGGCAAAGGTGGGGGACTGCTCCACCGGTGGGCGTCCGAACAGCTCGCGATAGAAGAGCGCGCTGCGAGCCGGGTTGGCAACATAGAGGATGGTGAACTGGGGGACTAACATGGTGATGCTCCTTGCTGATGAGATGGCGCATCGGCGCCGACCCCGTCAGCATGGCGCTGCCTGCTGTCAGTTTCTGTCAGCAATGAATCTGGGCTGTGGGATCTGCTGGCTGTCACGCCACTCCTTGAGCAGCCGCTCCCGACTGCCAGGATAAGGTTCCGCCTCCAGCCGCATCGCGCTGATCCTGTCCACCCGAAAGTGACGAAAGCCCTGGCGCAGCTCGCACCAGGCCACCAGTACCCGCACCTGGTCGAAGTAGCCGAGGGCAAAGGGCCAGACGGTGCGCTCCGAACTCTCCTCCTTGAGGTCTCGATAGCTCAGGCTCACCTTGCGCTGCTGGCGGATGGCGCTGCGCAGCGGAGCCTCATCCACGGGGCTGTCACCGCGAGAGGTACCGATCAGCAGGGCATTGGCATGCAGCTGTTGGCGGTAGTCGGCGGGCAGCACGGCCTCTATCTTGGCCAGCGCGCTGCTGGCGGCGGTACTGAGGGCATGGTCGGCATGGGCCGCCACCCAGCGTGAGCCCAGCACCAGCGCATCCAGCTCCTCTTCGCTGAACATCAGCGGCGGCAACATGAAGCCGGGGCGCAGCACATAGCCGATGCCCGCTTCCCCCTCGATGTGGGCGCCCTGTGCCTGCAGGGTGGCGATATCCCGATAGAGGGTGCGCAGGCTGATGCCAAGCTGGCTGGCCAGCTCGCTGCCGGTGATGGCGTAGCGGTGGCCGCGCAGCAGTTGCAGCAGGGCCAGCAGGCGTTCGGAACGGGACATGATATGGCTCCTCAAGATCTCCGCTCAGGGTGCCATGTTGTGACTGGGGGAGAAAGCTGAATGTGGAAAAGGCCTGCCACGGGCGGCGAGAAGATTTTTCGAGCAGAGCCCTTGAAAGCCGAAAGCGGGCCCCTATATAGATAACAAGGCCGGAACGCTCGACAGAGGTTTCGACCAGGCGCCCGTCCATCAGGAGGGCAAACAATCAGTTATCGCTCAAAAGAGGATAATACTATGCGTTCTATCGACTTTTCTCCGCTCTATCGTTCTGCCATCGGTTTCGATCGTCTGGCCAATCTCATCGAATCTGCGGCCAGCAATGGCAATGCCGGTTATCCCCCCTACAACATCGAGCAGCTGGGTGACAGCGACTACCGCATCAGCATGGCGGTGGCGGGCTTTACCCAGGAAGAGCTGGAGCTGAGCTTCCAGGAAAATCTGCTGACGGTGAAGGGCAACAAGCAGGCCGATACCGAGCGCAACTACCTCTACCAAGGCATAGCCGAACGCGGTTTCGAGCGTCGCTTCCAGCTGGCTGACTATGTGCGGGTGAAGGGGGCCGATCTGAAAAATGGTCTGCTGCACATCGACCTGGTGCGCGAAGTGCCCGAGGCGATGAAGCCCCGCAAGATCGAGATCAACGGCTGATAGCCTGACCTCATTGAATTGTTGACGTTTCCCGGGTGCCGATGACGGGCCCGTGGAGAAGTGAAACCTGTTGCTTATAGAAGGATAGGATTATGCGTAACCTCGATTTTTCTCATCTCTATTCCAACGCCGTCGGCTTCGAGCGGATGGCCCGTGAGCTGGAAGGCCTGTTCGAGCAGAAGACCGCCGCTTACCCGCCGTACAACATCGAAAAGCGCGATCACGACGGCTATCGCATCACGGTTGCCGTTGCTGGCTTCGAGCGTGAAGAGCTGGAGCTGGAAACTGAAAACGGCACCCTCAAGGTGAAGGGGCGCAAAGCCGCCGCCGATGAACGCCAGTTCCTCCATCAGGGGATCGCCGAGCGCGACTTCGAGCTCGCCTTCAAGCTGAGCCAGCATGTGGAAGTGCAGGGCGCCAAGCTGGAGCATGGGCTGCTGACCATCGATCTGGCGCGTGAGCTGCCGGAGGCGCTCAAGCCCCGTGCCATCCCGATCGGCAAGCCCGAGCAGCTGGCACTGCCCGGTTAAGCCAACCGGAGCGCAATAAACAAGAGAGGCCTGCATGTGCAGGCCTCTCTGTTTTTGTATCGCCGAACTGGCTTAGCCGGCGTAGAGGGCGTTGATCTCGTCGGCCAGGATGGCGATGCCGCGCCGTACCAGCTCCTCGCTCTGGGAGTAGTTGAGGCGGATGCACTCCTGGCTGTGGCGCCACTCGGGGTCGTCGATGCCGGGGAAGAAGTAGTGACCCGGCACTATCAGCAGGTTCTTCGCCTTCAATCGCTCGTACAGCTCCTGGCAGTGGATCGGCAGGCCTTCGAACCAGAGCCAGAGGAAGAGGGCGCCTTCCGGCTTGTGGATGTGGAAGCGCGGATCGGGGATCGCTTCGCGCAGCAGTTGCACCGCCAGCTCCGCCTTCTGCCGATAGAAGGGTTTCACCACCTGTTCGCTGAGGGCGATGATCTCGCCGCTCTCGATCATCGGAATGGTGATGGCGGGGCCCAGACTGCCCGGTGCCAGATTGATGATGCCGCTCAGGTTGGTGATGGCCTGAATGATCTTCTCGTCGGCGATGACGATGCCGCAGCGGGTGCCCGGCAGGCCGAGCTTGGAGAGGCTCATGCAGAGGATGGTATTGGCGTTCCAGAACGGCTTGGCTTCGCTGAAGATGATGCCTGGGAAGGGGACGCCGTAGGCGTTGTCGATCAGCAGCGGAATGCCCTTGTCGCGGGCAATCTGATCGAGGTGCTCGATCTCTTCGTCGGTCAGCACGTTGCCGGTGGGGTTGGTCGGGCGGGAGACGCAGATCACCCCGATATCGTCACCCACCTGCAGGCTCTCGAAATCCACGTGGTATTTGAACTGGCCACCGGGCAGCTTCTCGATGGTGGGCTTGTAGGCCACGAAGTAGTCGTCGGCCAGCGCCGAGTCGGCATAGCCGATGTATTCGGGGGCGAGCGGGAACAGCACCTTCTTCTTGCGGCCATCGGCAAATTCACCCGCCAGCAGGTTGAACAGATAGAAGAAGGCGTTCTGGCTGCCGTTGGTCAGGGCGATGTTGCGGGCAGAGATGTCCCAGCCCAGCTCCTTGCTGAGCAGGGCCGCCAGCGCCTTGGTGAACCTGTCCTTGCCCTGGGGGCCATCGTAGTTGGCCATCGCCTTCACCAGCTCGCCGTTGTCGAGCAGGCTCTTGGCCTCGGCCTGAAAGCGTTCCAGCATGGCGGGGATGGGGGCCGGGTTGCCGCCACCCAGCATGATGGCGTCCGGATTGGTCAGCCCCTGATTAAGGTCATCCATGAGTTGGGTAATACCGGCATGGCGAGTGAACTTCTCGCCGAACAAGGAAAATTCCATTCGGTGACAGATCCAGAGTCAGTTACGGGGGAGCTAGCACCATAGCTCAGTTTAAAAGCGGGTGTCGATCAAAAAAATGGGACGTTCCACGTGGAACAGCAGACAAAAATTAAGCGTGGTGAAAATGACCACTTGTTGGTTCAATCCTGACTACAGGATGTTTTCCAACTGGCGCCATGTATCATCTAAAAACAATTAATTTAAACAAAATCATGTCGTTATAGATGTGGCACAACAATTGGAATAGCTATCTGGTCATCTCAACCACACCGGAGCACACCAGATGAAAATCCTGATCGCAACCTTGATTGCCAGCAGCCTGAGCCTGAACGTCATGGCCGACGAGAACCCCAGACCCGAGCTGGACAGCGCCAAGCTGGCGCAGGAGATAGCTGCCCAGCAGCAGCAGGCCTCCCATGCGGTGGTAGAGGAGGCGATCCACAACCTCAAGCCGCTGGCACTGGAGACCCTGGTGGTGGAGGCGAGCTCGGCCGATGCGACTCACCCCGAGAGTTGAGATAGCGCAGCGGGGTCTGCCCCGTGTGTTGTCTGAAGAAGCTGATGAAGGCGCTATCACTGGCGAATTCCAGCGTTGCCGCCACCCGGCTGATGGGTTCGGCCTCGGCCAGCAGCTCCATGGCGCGCAACAGTCGCCACTGCTGGCGCCAGGCCTGGTAGCTCATGCCGGTCTCTCGCATGAAGATACGACCTATGGTCTTGTCACTGGCACCCACCCGTTCGGCCAGCCGGTTGAGCCGATCGGGCAGGGTGTCGCCCCGCTTCACTTCCTGCAGCCAGCCGGCCAGACGTGGGTCTGACGGCAGCGGCAACTGCCAGGATTCCCGTGGCGCTTGCGCCAGCTCCTCCTGCAACAGCGCCAGCGTGCAATGCTGCTCCGCTACCGGTTTGTCCCACGGCCAGATCGCCATCCGCTCGATGATCTCCCGCAGCAGCGGGTTGACCGCCAGCACCGCCATCTCGGTCGGCAAGCCGGGCTCCGGCTGGAAGTAGAGGGAGCGATACGCCACCACCCCGCGCATCAGCACCCGATGGGGCAGGCCTGCCGGCAACCAGGCCGCCCGTGTCGGCGGCAGCAGGCAGACCAGATCGTCCAGCTCTATGGTCATGCAGCCGGCCTGGGCGAACAGCAGCTGATGGCGCCTGTGCTGATGGCGACCGGAGTCGTGCCAGCCGAGGGCGGAGGCAATCCCGATGGCGCTGCCGTCGTGCTGATCCGGGTCAAAAGGGTGATCGGGAAGAATAAAGGCCATGTGTCCGATTATTGATGTTTATAGTCCTGCTTATTGTAATCGGACAATCGGCATCACTCTAGAATGACGGCCTCTTGTGAAGGAGGTTTGTCATGAACAACAAGTTGCCACCGCTTTGGCTGGTGGTCGGATTGATGATGTTTCCGCAGATAGTGGAGACCATCTACAGCCCAGTGCTGACCCATATCGCCAGCCAGTTTCGGGTGAGCGAGGGGCAGGCATCCCAGACCCTGTCGGTCTATTTTCTGGCGTTTGCGGCGGGCGTGGTCTGCTGGGGCCGACTGTGCGATCTGGTCGGGCGGCGTCCCGTCATGCTGGCGGGGCTGATGACCTATGGCGCCGGCACTCTGCTGGCTTTGCTGGCCACCGAATTTGAAAGCCTGTTGCTGGCCCGGGTCATCGCGGCCTTCGGCGCCGCCGTAGGCTCCGTGGTGACCCAGACCATGCTGCGCGACAGCTATCAGGGCAGCGATCTGGCGCGGGTCTTTTCGGTGATGGGCATCGCGCTCTCCCTCAGCCCGGTGCTGGGGCTGGTGAGCGGCGGCCAGCTGGCGAGCGGGTTCGGCTATCTCGGGGTATTCAGCGCCCTGCTGGCGTTGGCCGCCGGATTGCTGCTGGTCACTTGCTGGCAACTGCCGGAAACCCGGCCGGCCATCACCCAGCGGGTGGCACTCTGGCCGCTGGCACAACGGATGGTGCGTGATGCAGCCTTGTGGCGCAGCGCGGCTCTGGTGGCGCTGTTCAACACCATGCTGTTTGGCTACTACAGCCTGGCTCCCTTCCTGTTTGCCGGGCTGGGGTTGAGTGCGGGCGAGTTCGGTTACTCCGGCATCTTGCTGGCGCTGGCGACCCTGGGGGGCAGCCTGCTCAACAAGCGCCTGCTGGGGCGTGGCTGGTCGCCTGCCTCGCTGATCCGGCTCGCCGCCGCGTTTGCGCTGGGGGCCGGCTGGCTGGTGTGGGCCAGTCAGACTTCGCTCTGGTTCCTGCTGCCCATGATGGGGGTGGTGGTGGCGTTCGGGCTGGCGATCCCCAATGTGCTGAGCCAGGCGCTGCTGGCCTATCGGGAGGTGGCAGGCAGTGCCGGTGCCCTGTTCGGGCTCGGTTACTACCTGTTGCTCAGTCTGGGGTTGGCGGTTGCCGCCTGCTTGCAGGATCTTGGTCTGCTGCTTGGCAGTTGCGGTCTGCTGGCACTGTGCTGCGGTTGGCGTCGTTCCACGTGAAACATCAGCTGCCGATAAAGCGGTAGCCGATGCTGGACTCAGTTTCGATCAGCGTAGATTGCTGGGAATGTTGCCGCCCAGCTTCTTGCCGCAATATCAGCTGCCGATAAAACGGTAGCCGATACCGGATTCGGTCTCGATCAGCGTGGGTTGCTGGGGGTTATCTCCCAGCTTCTTGCGCAGGCTGGCGATGACGATGCGCAGGTAGTGGGTGTCCTCCTTGTGGCTCGGCCCCCAGATGTCGTTTAGCAACTGGGTCTGCAGCACCAGCTTGCCGGGGTGGCACACCAGCGCCTGCAGCAGGGCGAACTCCTTGCGGGAGAGGGGCACCTCTTCCTCTCCCAGGGTGACCCTGTGGCTGCTGCTGTCCAGGGTCAGCCCGCACTGGGGGAAGTGGCGCTGCTCGCCGCTGCTGACCCCGGCCCGTTGGCGCAGCAGCACCCGGATGCGAGCCATCATTTCGCCGATGCCGAACGGCTTGCTCATGTAGTCGTTGGCACCCGCATCCAGCAGTCGCACCTTCTCCTGTTCCGAATCCCGCGCCGACAGCACCAGTACCGGGTGCTGATGGTGTTCGCGAATGGCCTGCAACACCTGAATGCCGTCTCCGTCCGGCAGGCCGAGGTCCAGGATCACCAGATCGGGATTGAGGTGGCGATACTGCGCCAACCCCTCGTTGACGCCGACCGCCTCGCTCACCTGATGCCCCTCGGCGATCAGGCTGATCCGCAAAAAACGGCGGATGGCCGCCTCGTCGTCGATGACCAGTATGTGAGCCATTCAGCCTCCAGCTGGATAGAGTAAAAATGTTCAGGCCGCGGCTGCATTGAGCGCCAGCGGCAGGGAGATGCGCATGCAGGTACCGTTGCCGTTAGGGCCGGAAAATGCCCAGATGCGGCCGCCGTGGGCCTCTATCATAGCGCGGGAAATGGCGAGGCCAAGCCCGGTGCCGCGGCTGCCGCAGTCGCCGACCGGCTGGGTGTAGAACAGATTGAAGATCTTGTCCCGATCCGACTCGGCGATGCCGACCCCGATATCGATGATGTCGAGGATGAGATCGGGGTCCGCCAGCATTACCTTGAACTCGATGGGGGTGCCGGCCGGCGAGTAGCGGGAGGCGTTGTCGAGGATGTTGACCAGCACCTGCTCGATCAGGGCGCCGTGCACATAGAGGCGGGGGATCTGCTGATCGAAGTGCACCAGCAGCTTGTGCTGGCGCCAGGAGGAGTCGAGCCGGCGGCGTGCGTTCTCCACCAGATCCGCCAGGTCGACCCAGTCCCGTTTCAGCTGGAAATCCGGCGAGCCGATGCGGGTCATGTCCAGCAGGTTCTGCACATAGCTGTGCAGGCGGCGCGCCTCGTCCTGCACCGAGTGCAGCAGCTCGCTGCGATCTTCGCTGCTGATCCGGTCACCATATTCCAGCAGAGTGCTGCCGGCCCCCATGATGGTGGCCAGCGGCGTCTTCAGATCGTGGGAGACCGAGGAGAGCAGGGCGGCGCGCATCCGGTCGGTCTCCGCCTGCAGCTGGCTGTCGGCCAGCCGCTCGTTGAGATCGATCCGGGCCAGTGCGGCGCGGATATCGGTGAGCAGGGCCTGCAGCTGATGCTCGGCCGAGGAGGCGAGCGGATTGGCCAGCACTATCCCCAGCACCAGTTCATCGCTGAGGTGGTGGTACTGAGCTTCGGCCGCGTTGAGGGTGGCGGTGTGGGCGCCGGCGCTCTGCTTCTGGGCCAGACACCAGTCGATGGCTGCCTTGTCGGTCTGCCCCGGCTTGTGTTCGGTCGATCCTGCCCTGTGCTGATAGTGCTGATCGAGGGCGAACACCGGCTGGCCCAGCGCCAGCGAGATGGCCTGGGATCCCTGTCTGAGCACCTCTTCCGGGCTGCTGGCGGTGGCCAGCCCCTGGCTCAGCGACAGCAGGGCATTGCCCAGTTGCTGGGTCTCGCGCAGGCCGATCAGCTGTTGGCGCTGACGGGAGGCGAGCCGCCCGGCCGTGATGCCGACGATCAGCAGCACGAACAGGGTGAGCAGATCGCTGTGGCTGGCCACGCTCAAAGAGAAGTAGGGGGCGGTGAACAGCAGATTGTGGCCGACGAAGCCCAGCACGGCGGCCAGGATGGCGGGCATCAGGCTGGTGGTGAGCGCGGTGGCCAGCACCCCCAGCACGAACAGCATGGGCAGGGAGGCGGGCGGCAGCCAGTGGGAGAGGCCCCAGACGGCGGCCGAGGTGATCCCCATGATGGCCACCGCCAGCAGGCTCTGGCGAATGTCCTTGGGGTGGAGCGGCTGCAAGCCCAGGCTGGGCTTGCGCTTCTCGGTATCCACCAGCGTGATCTCGAGTCCTTGCGCCTGCTTGAGCAGGTGCTGCACCAGCGAGCGACGCCAGGGGGCCTTGTGGGGTTTGCCCAGCAGCAGTTGCGACACCTGCTGCTGCTCGGCGGTCTCCAGCAGGGTGTCGGCCACCGCCGGACTGGAGAGGGTCAGCACCTTGGCCCCCAGCTGGGAAGCGAGCGCCAGCGCCTGCTCCAGCTCGACCGAGCGCTGCCCCTTGCTGTCGATGTGCACCACCAGCCAGGGCAGCTGGCGGCGCTGGGCGAAGCGGTGACCGTAGCGCACCAGGGCGGCGCCGTGCTGATCGCCGAGGCAGACCATCAGCTTGCCCCGCAGCGGCAGTGTGGTCTTGCCGGCGGCCTGCCACTGCAACTGCAGATCCCCCTCCACGTGGCTGGCGGCGGTCTGCATCGCCAGCTCGCGCAGGGCGGTCAGGTTGTTGAGGGAGAAGAAGGACTGCAGGGCGGCCTTGGCCTGATGAGGCACATAGACCTTGCCCTCCTTGAGGCGGCCGAGCAGCTCCTTGGGGGGGAGGTCTATCAGCACCAGGCTGTCGGCCTCCAGCAGCACCTGATCCGGCAGGGTCTCCTTGACCCTGACCCCGGTCAGCTGCCACACCAGATCGTTGAGGCTCTCCAGGTGCTGCACGTTGAGGGTGGTGTAGACGTCGATGCCGGCGCCGAGCAGCTCCTCCACATCCTGCCAGCGCTTCTCGTGGCGACTGCCGGGGGCGTTGCTGTGGGCCAGTTCGTCCACCACGGCGATGGCGGGCTTGCGGGCCAGCAGGCCGTCCAGATCCATCTCCTCCAGCCGCTGCTGGCGGTGCAGGTGCAGCTTGCGCGGCTGGATGGCGAGCTTGTCGAGCAGGGCCAGGGTCTCCTGGCGGCCGTGGGTCTCCACCACCCCGATCAGGATGTCGACTCCCTCCTTGGCCTGCTCCCGCACCGCCTGCAGCATGGCGTAGGTCTTGCCGACGCCGGGTGCGGCACCGAGAAATACCTTCAGCTTGCCCCTGTGCTCCTGTTCCAGGCTCGCCAGCAGGGCGTCAGCCCTCACCTCATCACGCATCCCCGCGCTCCCGTTGCATCGGCCGAACCGCGGCCGTGACCTCATTGCTCATGCTTGTCCCCGTTGTCGAAAGGGAGCCTGTCCCGAACGGCAAGGAGCGCCCTCAGGCGCCCTTTTGATGATCGAGTTGCAGGTTCAACTGGAGAATGTTGACCACCTGCGGGCCAAGGATACCAGCTTGTGCCGCCGACTTGACCTGCTCCGTCAGCTGAACGGGATCCAGCCCGCGTTGCCCGGCGACCCGCTCTACCTGAGCCAGCGCTGCAGCGAGTGGCAGATGGGGATCGAGGCCGGAAGCGGAGCGGGTCAGCAGGGCGGGGTCCCTGGCTTCCGGCTGCGCCCTGGCCGCCGCGGCGGCAAACTCGGCCCGCAGCGGCGAGCTCATCCCCAGGTTGCTGGCACCTCCGCCTATGGTGGCGAAGTCGCTGGCGGAGGGGCGGGAGTGGAAGTAGTCGGCCCGCTCGAACTTCTGTGCCAGCAGGGCGCTGCCGACCACCTGCTGTTTGGCGTTGGTGAGCAGGCTGCCGTTGGCCTGCCAGGGGAAGAGCAGCTGGGCCAGCCCGGTGACGGCCAGCGGATACGCCACCCCCAGCAGCAGGGTCAGGGTCAGCAGGGTTCTGATTGCTATCATGATTTTCTTGCTCCAAATACGTTGGTTGGATGCGGGTCTGCCCCGCATCCGGTAATGCCGTTACACCAGCCCCAGGCCGGTGACGACCAGGTCGATCAGCTTGATACCGATGTATGGGGGTACGATCTGGCCGTGGATACCATCGTGCAGTGCTCTCATCACACCAACCCCAGACCGGTGATGACCAGGTCGATCAGCTTGATACCTATGAAAGGCACTATCAGGCCGCCGACGCCGTAGATCAGCAGGTTGCGGCGCAGCAGGCTGGCGGCCGAGCCCTGCAGGCTGACCCCGCGCAGGGCCAGCGGCACCAGCGCGACGATGATCAGGGCATTGAAGATGATGGCCGACAGGATGGCGCTTTCCGGGCTGCCCAGTTGCATCAGGTTCAGCACCCCCAGCTGCGGATAGGCGGCGATGAACAGGGCCGGCAGGATGGCGAAGTACTTGGCCACGTCGTTGGCGATGGAGAAGGTGGTCAGGGCGCCACGGGTCACCAGCAGCTGCTTGCCCACCAGCACCACGTCCAGCAGCTTGGTGGGGTTGGAGTCGAGATCCACCAGGTTGCCCGCCTCCTTGGCGGCCTGGGTCCCCTCGTTCATGGCCAGGCCCACGTCGGCCTGGGCCAGCGCCGGGGCGTCGTTGGCACCGTCCCCGCACATGGCGACCAGCCGGCCGTCGGCCTGCTCCTGACGGATGTAGGCCAGCTTCTTCTCCGGCGTCGCCTCGGCGATGAAGTCATCCACCCCGGCCTCGGCGGCGATGGCGGCGGCGGTCAGCGGGTTGTCACCGGTGATCATCACGGTGCGGATCCCCATGTGGCGCAAGATCTGGAAGCGGGCCTTGATGCCCGGCTTGATGATGTCCTTGAGGAACACCACCCCCAGCAGCTTCTCGTGGGTGCAGACCAGCAGCGGGGTGCCGCCCTGGCGGGCGATGTTGTCCACCGATTTGAGGATGAGCTCCGGCACCGCCTTGCGATCGAGCGAGAGGTAGCGCAGCACCGCGTCCACCGCCCCCTTGCGATAGTGATGGCCGTTGCGATCCAGCCCGCTCAGCCGGGTCTCGGCGCTGAAGGGGATGAGGATGTCGCTCTCTAGCTGGCTCGGTCTGGTGTGGCTCTTGCCCGCCAGGGTCAGGATGGATTTGCCCTCGGGAGTGTTGTCACCGAGCGAGGCCAGCATGGCGGCCTGGGCCAGCAGGGAGGGGTCCACGCCGGGGGCAGGGATCAGCTCGTCTGCCATCCGGTTGCCGAAGGTGATGGTGCCAGTCTTGTCCAGCAGCAGGGTGCGCACGTCGCCGGCGGCTTCCACCGCCCGGCCCGATTTGGCGATCACGTTGAGCTTCACCAGCCGGTCCATGCCGGCGATGCCGATGGCGGAGAGCAGACCGCCGATGGTGGTCGGGATCAGGGTGATGAACAGCGCCAGCAGATAGAGCCGGGGCACCTGGGTGCCGTTGTAGTCGAGGAACCAGGGCAGGGTGGCCACCACCAGCAGGAAGATCAGGGTCAGCCCCACCAGCAGGGCGTCCAGCGCCATCTCGTTGGGGGTCTTCTGTCGCTTGGCCCCTTCCACCAGCGCAATCATCCGATCCAGCGTGCTTTCGCCCGGGTTGTTGCTGATGTGCACCCAGATCTGGTCGGAGACGACGGTGGTGTTGCCGGTCACGCCGCTGCGGTCGGTGCCCGACTCGCGGATGACGGGGGCGGATTCGCCGGTGATGGCCGCCTCGTTGACCGAGGCGATGCCGGCGACCACTTCGCCGTCGGCCGGGATCATCTCGCCGCTGCGCACCAGCACCAGATCGCCCTTGAGCAGGCTGGTGGCCGGCACCCATTCGCCCTTGTCATCCTGCGGACTGGTGACCCGACGCGCCTTGAGCTGGCTCATGCCGGCCTTCAGGCTGTCGGCCCGCGCCTTGCCGCGCCCCTCGGCCAGGGTTTCGGCGAAGTTGGCAAACCAGAGGGTGAGCCAGAGCCAGGCGGTCAGCTGCCAGGCCAGCGAAGGAACGACGCCGGAGAGCGGTTGCCCCAGCAGCGACTCCAGGGTCGCCATCACGGCCGCCAGCCAGAGGGTGAACAGGATGGGGCTGCCGAACAGCGCCCTGGGGTTGAAGCGATAGAGGGCTTCCACCATGGCCTGCAGGATCTGTGATTTCTGTTTCTTGCCCTTCACCTGAATGGTGTCGGTGCTCATTGAAGCGGACTTGCTCATTGGAAAGCTCCCTGCATCGAATAGTTGGTCACGCAGATCAGTCGGGTGTGCAGCATCAGAAGGCACCTCCCAGCAGGCTCAGGTGTTCCGCCACCGGGCCCAGCGCCAGCACCGGCAGGAAGGAGAGACCCCCCATCAGCAGCACGGTGACGATCAGCAGGGTGATGAAGAGCGGGCCGCTGACGGGGAAGTCCCCCTCGCTTCGCTCCTGGCGCGGGGCGCGGGCCAGCTGGCCGGCGATGGCCAGCACCGGAATGATGTAGCCGAAGCGGCCGAGCAGCATGGCCAGCCCGATGGCGATGCACTGCCAGCTGTCGGCGGCGGCAAAGCCGGCGAAGGCGGAGCCGTTGTTGCCGGCGGCCGAGGCGTAGGCATAGATCAGCCGGGACAGGCCGTGGGGGCCGTCGTGACCGATGACGGTGGCGGAGTCCGGCATCAGCAGGGTAATACCGCCGATCACCAATACCCCGACCGGCATCACCAGCATGCTGGCGACCACCCACTTCATCTCGGTGATACCGAGCCGTTTGCCCAGATAGGTCGGGGTGCGCCCCACCATCAGGCCGCACAGAAACACGGTCAGCAGCACGAACAGCATCATGCCGTAGATGCCGGCCCCGACGCCGCCGAACACCACTTCACCCAGCAGCATGTTGATCATGGCGACCATGCCGGCGAGCGGGGCGAAGCTGTCGTGCATGGCGTTGACCGAGCCGTTGGAGGCGGCGGTGGTGGCCACTTCCCAGATGCTGGACAGCACGGGGCCGAAGCGGCTCTCCTTGCCTTCCCAGTTGCCGGCTTCGCTGGTGAGGTGGGCGAGGGCGGGATCCGGTTTCAGCTCCTGGCCAATGGCGAGGCAGAGCCCCAGCACCAGCATGATGGTCATGGCGATGAGAATGGCGCGGCTGTGGGCCAGATCCTTCACGTAGCGACCCAGGGTGCAGACCATGGCGGCGGCCAGCGTCAGCAGGGCGACCATCTCCAGCCAGTTGGAGAGGGCTGTGGGGTTCTCGAACGGATGGGCCGAGTTGATGCCGAAGAAGCCGCCGCCGTTGGAGCCGAGCTGCTTGATGGCGATCTGGGAGGCGGCCGGGCCGAGCGGCAGCAGCTGCTCCTGGCCTTCCAGCGCGTGGAACGGCAGGTAGGCCGACAGGCTCTGGGGCACCCCCTGCCAGACCAGCAGCAGCGCCAGGATCAGCGCCATCGGCAGCAGCACGTAGAGACAGAAACGCACCAGATCCTGCCAGAAGTTGCCGAGGTGGGTGGTCTGCTGGCGGGCGATGCCGCGAAACAGGGCGATGGCGACGGCAGCGCCGGTGGCGGCGGAGACGAAGTTCTGGGTGGTGAGCCCCACCATCTGGCTGAAGTAGGAGAGGCTGGCTTCGCCGGAGTAGGCCTGCCAGTTGGTGTTGGTCATGAAGCTGACCGCGGTGTTGAAGGCGAGTTGCCAGTTCAGCCCGGGCAGCTGCTGCGGGTTGAGGGGCAGCAGCCCCTGCGCCAGCAGGATCAGGAACAGCAGGCCGAAGCCGGCGCCGTTGAAGGCCAGCAGGCTGAGGGCGTAGGACTTCCAGTCCTGCTCGCGCCCGTCCGTGCCGCAGCAGGCCAGGGTGGCGCGCTCAAGCGGGGCCAGCCAGCGACTCTTGCCTTCAAATACCCGATACAGGTAGCTGCCAAGCAGAGGCGCCGGCAGCAGCACCAGCAGCAGGAACGCGACGGGATAGATGATCTCTTGCCACATATCCGGTTCCTCACTCATGGGTGCGCGCGAGGGCGCGCAGCAGATAACCCGCGAGGGCGAGGACCAGCAGCAGATATAGCCAATTCATAACGACTCCGTTGAGGTAATTAGCGTCAGGGATCGATGCATATCCGTGTCGATCCCATAGGTCTCATTGACGTTGAAAGGGTATGTAAAACGGGCGTAAAGGCGCCATAAAGCCCGATTTGGCTGGCGTAAAATCGGCGTAAAAAGGAGGGGATTGGCAGAGTGGGAGGGGTGGGCTGCGATCAAAAAACCCGGCCTGGGCCGGGTTTGGTAGGTAAGTGGCTGAGACTGGTCTGAGAGTGACAGGCCAGTTTCAAACATGCTTATCGCATGGTCACAAACTCTTCCGCGCTGGTGGGATGGATGGCGACGCAGTTGTCGAAGTCCGCCTTGGTAGCGCCCATCTTCATGGCGACGCCGAAGCCTTGCAGGATCTCGTCCATGGCGAAGCCGATGCCGTGCAGGCCGACCACCTTCTCTTCCGGCCCGACGCAGACCAGCTTCATCCGGGTGGGCTGGCGATGCTGGGTCAGCGCCGAGTACATGGCGGTGAACTGGCTGCGGTAGACCTTGACCTGATCTTCACCGTATTCGGCGATGGCTTCCGGCTCGGTCAGGCCGATGGTGCCGATGGGCGGGTGGCTGAACACCACGGTTGGCACCAGATCGTAATTGAGGTGCTCGTTGGGTTTGTTGTTGAACAGCCGTTCGGAGAGGCGGCGGCCTGCCGCGACAGCCACCGGGGTGAGCTGGATGCGGCCGGTGTTGTCACCGACGGCATAGACGTTGGCGACGGCGGTGTTCTGGAACTTGTCGGTCGGGATAAAGCCCTTCTCGTCCAACTCGATACCGGCGGCGGCCAGATTGAGGTTGTCGGTGGCCGGGACGCGGCCGATGGCCCAGATCAGGCAGTCGACGGTGAGGTGGCGACCATCTTCCAGCTGCAGGGTCAGGCTCTCATCGGCGTTCTTGACCACGGCTTTTGGAATGGCGTGGGTGTGCAGCTTGGGCCCTTCCTGCGCCATGATCTCCACCAGGGTCTCGTGGATCATGGGGTCGAAGTTGCGCAGTGGGGCGTGTTTGCGCACTACCAGGTGAGTCTCGGAGCCGAGCGCCTGCATCACCCCGGCGATCTCCACTGCGATATAGCCGGCTCCTACCACGGCGACCCGTTTGGGCTGGCTCTGCAGCTCGAAGAAGCCGTCGGAGTCGATGCCCAGCTCGGCGCCCGGAATGGCCGGCACTTCAGGGCGGCCGCCGGTGGCGATCAGGATGTGATCGGCGCTGTACTGCTCGCCATTCACTTCGATGGTGTTGCTGCTGACGAAGCGGGCGAAGCCCTTGATGACGGTGATCTGGTTCTTGCCCAGCACGTTCTGGTAGGACTGATGAATGCGGCCGATGTAGGCCTGGCGGGACTCGACCAGCTTGGCCCAGTTGAAGTGGTTGAGGGTGGTGTCAAAGCCGTAGTCGGCGCCATATTTCAGGGCATCGGCGATCTGGCCGGCATACCACATGGCCTTCTTCGGCACGCAGCCGACGTTGACGCAGGTTCCACCCAACTCTTTGGCTTCAATCAGGGCAACTTTCTTACCGTACATGGCAGCCCGGTTGGCCGAGGCGATGCCGCCGCTGCCGCCGCCGATGGCGATATAGTCAAAATGCTGTGCCATTGCGAGGTTCTCCGCTCATTAAGAATGCAATCACAGCATGATGGGGATAAAGCGGCTGGCTCACAAGAGCCAGTGCTCAGTTATGTTGGATCGGCAGGCGAATATGGAACTGGGCGCCGTTGTCCGGCTCGCTGACGCAGTTGATGCGACCGCGCAGCAGCTGCACCACCAGGTTGTAGATGATGTGGGTGCCGAGCCCGCTGCCGCCCTGGCCCCGCTTGGAGGTGACGAAGGGGTCGAAGATGCGCGGCAAGATCTCGGGCGGGATGCCGCGGCCGTTGTCGCTGTAGTCGATCAGCAGCTCTTCACCCTGCTGTTCCACCTTGATGGTGATCTTCTTGGGCTTGTCCCAGTTGTCGAAGCCGTGGTTGATGGAGTTGAGGATCAGGTTCGAATAGATCTGGGTGAAGCTGCCAGGGAAGGAGAAGATTGACAGCTTGGGATCGCACTGGATATCCACCTCGCACTGGGCCTTCTTCAGCTTGTGGCCGAGGGAGACCACCACCTGGTGCAGGTTGTCGGCGAGGCTGAAGTTGTAGCGAGCCTCGGACGACTGATCCACCGCCACCTGCTTGAAGCTGGCGATGAGCTCCGAGGCGCGGCGCAGGTTGCCCTGCAGCAGCTGCATGGACTCGTCGAGGTTGACGGTAAATTCGGTGAGATAGGAGCGCGACAGCTGCTTGGAGTCGATGTGCTGCTTGAAGTCGGCCACCCGCTCCTGCAGGTAGGAGGAGGCGGTCACGCTGATGCCGATGGGGGTGTTGATCTCGTGGGCCACGCCGGCCACCAGTGAACCGAGGGAGGCCATCTTCTCCGACTCCACCAGAGTCTGCTGGGCCTGTTTCAGGTCGTCGTAGGCCTTGCCCAGCTGGTCGTTGGCATCGCTCAGGCTGCGGGTACGCTCCACCACCTTGCCCTCCAGCTGTTCGTTGAGCTGGATGATCTCCCGCTCCACCTTCTTGAGGCGGGTGATGTCGTAGCCAAAGCCGATCAGATACTTGAGGTTGGGCCCCTCGTAGAAGGGGGCGAAGGTCCACTGCAGTACCAGCTCGTGGCCCTGCTGGTCATGCATGATGACCTCTTTGTCCTCGATGGAACCGTGATCGGCCAGGATGGCCGCCAGCTCATCGCGCTGGGCCTTGCTGACGAACAGATCCAGCCAGTTGTGCTGCAGTATCTCCTGCTGGTGGTAGCCAGTCAGCAGAATGGCCGCCGGGTTGATGCTGGCGATGTTGAGGTCCGGCTCCATGCAGCAGATGACCATGTTGGCCGAGTTGATCAGGGTGGCGGAGAAGTCCCGCTCCTGTTGCAGCTGCTCGGCGGCCTGATGGCGCGCCGCAAATTCGTCGTTGAGCCGGGTTCGCATCTGGTTGAGGGTGGCGACCAGGGTGTCGAGCTCGTCGGGTTTCTTGCGGGGCAGGGGGCGCCCCTCCAGGGTGAGCTCGATGGCCAGCCGGTCCAGATTGAACTTCTGGGCATAGTTGGCGATGCGGTTGAGGTGCCGCACCACCAGGTAGTAGATGATGATCAGGATGCAGAACGAGACCACCAGGGTCTTGATGGTCTGGCTGACCATGATGAGCACCGATTTCTCAATGAGGCGCTGGTAGATCTGCTCGAGGGAGGCGGCGACGAACAGCTTGCCCACCACTTCGCCCTGATAGGTGAGGTTGAACTCGCGGGAGATATCGTAGCTTTCCCGTTCCACCCCCTGGGTCAGCAGCGGCACTTCCGAGTTGCCGAGCATCTCCTTCACCATCACGAACTGCATGTTGGGCAGGTTCATGATGCCTTCGATCTGTACCTTGACCTGCTCTTCGTCCAGGTTCCACAGGCTGGCAGCGATGGGCTGCAGGAAGGAAGCTTCGATCTGGCCGATGCTGTCCTCGATCACCGCCACGTCCTTGCGGTAATCCCAGGCAAGCTGCAACACCGTAATGATCATCGCCAATACGGTACTGCACACCAGAATGTAGGAGAGCAGGCGGTATGAGAGTCCGTTACGGCCGACGGCCCTAGCGGTCTTGGAGAAGAGTCCTGACATGGCGTCCTTGCGGTCTGGATATATTGCCATTTAGTTTAACTGCTTCATGCACTTATGTCGTGTTTCGTTAGCGTGATAAAAACAAGGCCCCGAAACGGGGCCTTGTTGATTAAGAACGGTTTTTAATGACTCCCTTTCGCCTTGGGCGGAATGGATTCGTCAAACACCGGCAGCGGTTTGTGTTCGGAGGCCAGGTAGGTGTAGATCACCGGCAGCACGAACAAGGTGAACAGTGTGCCGATGGCCAGACCGGCCACGATCACGATACCGATGCTGAAGCGCTGGGCAGCCCCGGCCCCCGTTGCATAGAGCAGCGGGATGAGACCGGCGATCATGGCGGCCGTGGTCATCAGGATGGGACGCAGACGTACCTTGGCGGCGGCCATCACGGCTTCCATCCGGTTGCGACCGTGTAGCAGCTGCTCCTCCTTGGCCACCTCGCAGATCAGGATACCGTGCTTGGTAATCAGGCCGACCAAGGTGATCAGACCCACCTGAGAGTAGATGTTCATGGTGGCGGCACCCCAGGCCAGCGCGATCAGCGCGCCACTGATGGCCAGCGGCACGGAGACCATGATCACCAGCGGGTCGCGGGCCGACTCGAACTGGATCGCCAGCACCAGGAAGATGATGGCCAGCGCCAGGGCGAAGGTGGCGTACAGGGCGCTGCCTTCGGTCACGAACTGGCGGGCTTCGCCCATGTAGTCGTAACGGTAACCCTGCGGCAGTTTCTCGCTGGCGGTGGCATCCAGCCAGGCGATGGCGTTGCCCATGGTGGTGCCCGGCATCAGCACGGCACCTATGGTGGCCGAGTTGAGCTGGTTGAAGTGGGGCAGGGCGCGCGGCTCGCCGACCACCTCGATGCTGATCAGGCTGCCGAGCGGGATGGACTGGCCATCGGCCGCCCGCACGTAGTAGCCCTTGATCGACTCGGGGTTGAGGCGGTATTTGCGCTCGACCTGCGGGATCACCTCGTAGGAGCGGCCATCCAGGTCGATCCGGTTGACGTAACCGTCCGACATCATGGTGCCCAGGGTAATGCCGATGTCCTGCATGGTGATGCCGTAGGCACCCGCCTTGTCCTTGTCGATCTTGATCTTCATGGTGGCGGAGTCGTACTGCAGGTCCAGCTCGGAGTAGACGAAGCGTCCGCTCCCCTGGGCTGCGGTCAGGATCTCGCTTGCCACCTGATAGAGGCTCTCGAAGTTGTTCGGCGTGGTGATGACGAACTGGATCGGCAGGCCGCTCGAGGCACCCGGCAATTCCGGGAACTGGAAGGTGGTGATGGACATGCCGGGCACGTTCTCGACCAGCTTGCCAACCCGTTCCAGCACCTCTTTCTGGCTCGCTTCACGCTGGCTCCACGGCACCATGGAGGCGATACCGAACGCCTGGTTGGCGTTGAACACCCCGGAGAAGACCTGGGAGAAGGCCACTTCCGGCTGTTCGTCCAGCACCTTGTTCACCTGCTCCATGGTGCCCTGGATGTAGTCCAGGTTGACGTTGGAGGGGGCGGTACCCAGCACGGCCATGACGCCCTTGTCTTCGTTCGGTGCCAGTTCGCTCGGAATGAACTTGAACAGCATCGGCAGGCTGGCGAAGACGATGATGGCGAACAGCACCACCACGATGCGCTTCTGCATCACGGCGTGCAGCATGGCATCGTAGCGGACCGTCATGCGGTCGAGCAGGTGATGTACCTTGCTCTCGAACTTGCCCGGCTCCTCGTTGGCCTTGAGCATCTTGGCGCACATCATGGGCGACAGGGTCAGCGCTATGATGCCCGACACGAATACGGCGCCGGCCAGGGTGAGGGCAAACTCCTTGAACAGGGAGCCGGTGATGCCCCCCATCAGGGCGATGGGCGCATACACGGCGGCCAGGGTGACCGTCATGGCGATGACCGGCACGGCGATTTCACGGGTACCTATAATGGCGGCCCGGAACGGTTCTTCCCCCTCCTTGACGTGGCGATCCACATTCTCCAATACCACGATGGCGTCATCCACCACCAGACCGATGGCCAGTACCATGGCCAGCAGGGTCATCAGGTTGATGGAGAAGCCGAACATCTGCATCACCATCACCACCCCGATCAGGCTGAGGGGAATGGTGATAATCGGGATGATGACCGCCCGGAACGAGCCAAGGAACAGGGTGATCACCACCAGCACGATGGCGGCTGCCTCGGCGATGGTCTTGATCACCTCGCTGATCGACTCGTTGATGGCAACGGTCGAGTCATAGAGGACGTTGGCCTCCATGGTGCTCGGCATGTTGCTCTTCAGGCTCGGCAGCATCTCCAGCACGTCGTGGGCGATGTTGATCGGGTTGGCGGTCGGCGCCGCGTTGATGGCCAGTACCACGGCCTCGCGGCCGTTGGCGGTGGCGCGATAGGTATCGTGGCTCTTCTCCAGGCTGACCTTGGCGATGTCTGCCAGACGGATCACCTTGCTGTCACGGGTGGCCACTACCAGGCGTTCGAGCTCCTCGGTGGTGTTGACCTGGGTCTCGGCATTGCCGTTGTAGAGGGTGAAGTAACCGGTGGCCTGGCCGGTGGCGGACTGATAGTTGTTGCTGTTGAGCACGCTCATCACGTCCGCGGCGGTCAGGTTGAACGCCGCCATCTTGGCCGGATCCAGCCACACCCGCAGGGCGTACTTGGTACCACCGTACATGTCGACCTTGGAGACGCCGCCGACGGTGAAGAGCTGGGGCTTGATGACCCGCTCCAGGTAGTCGGTGATCTGGCTGGCGTTGAGCTCGGGGCTGGTAAAGCCGATGTAGAGCACCGCCGTGGTCGAGCCGGTCGACATGGTCACCGAGGGATCTTCAGACTCCTTCGGCAACTGGGAACGTACCGAGTTGACCTTGGCCAGAATGTCGGACAGGGCCGCATTCGGGTTGGTGTTGAGCTTCATGTAGGCAGTGATGGTCGAGCTGCCGAGCTGGGTGGACGACGTCATGAAGTCGATGTTGTCCGCCTGGGCGATGGCCTGTTCCAGTGGCTGGGTGATGAAGCCCTGGATCAGGTCGGCACTCGCGCCATAGTAGCTGGTGCTGACCGTGACGACCGTGTTGGTCATCTCGGGGTATTCCCGCACCTGCATCTTGAACACGGCCTGGACACCCAGCAACGCGATCAGAAAGCTGATCGAGATGGCCAGGATGGGCCGCTTGATGAATATATCGGTAAAGCGCATCTGTCTCTCCGCGTTTTACAGCATGGGAACCTGGTCCGGAACCTTCAGGCCCTGGTCCTGCACGATTTTCACTTTGGCGCCGTTGCTCAGGCGTACCTGGCCGGACATAACCACTTCGTCACCCGCCTTGATGCCGGAGACCACGTGCGCATCGTTGCCCTTGCGCTCGCTGACCTTGACCACCACCTGTTCGACGCGCTTCACGCCATCCTTCTCCTTGACCAGGTAGACGTTCTCGCCATACAGGGTAAAGGTGATGGCGGTCTGCGGCAGCACGATCTGGTCCTTCTGGGCCGGCAGCAGAATGCTGGCGCGGGCAAACATGCCGGAGCGCAGCTGGCCATCGTTGTTGGGGATGTCCGCCTGCACTTGGATCAGGCCGCTCTGGTAGTTGACGGCCGGTTCGATGGCGCTGATGTGGCCCTTGAACTGGCGATGCGGGTAGGAATCCACGTTGATCAGGATGTCCTGATTCAGGCGAATGCGGGAGATATCGGTCTGCGGCACGGTGAAGCGCAGGCGCATCACGCTGGTGTCTTCCAGCCGGACGATGTCGGTACCCGGTTGCAGGTACTGGCCGAGGAAGACGTTGCGCAGGCCGACTACGCCGGCAAACGGTGCGCGCACTTCGCGGCGGGCGATGGTCGATTTCAGACTCTCGATATCGGCCTCGAGGGAGCGGTAGGTCGCCTCGGTGTCATCCAGCTGGTCGCGGGAGATGGATCCCTTGGTGAACAGGTTCTGATAGCGATCGAACTTGGCCTTGGCCGCCGGCAGCTTGGCCATGGAGGCGCGCAGGTTGGCCTTCTCGACGCTGGCATCCAGGCTCAGCAGCAGCTGATCCGGCTTGACGGTATCACCCGACTCGAAGGAGATGCTGTCGATGGTGCCGGATTGCTCGGTTGACAGGGTTACCCCCTGGTTGGGTTCGATGAAACCGATGGCCTCGATGGTCGGCACCCAGTCGCGGGTCTCCACCTTGTGGGTGGTGACCGGAAACTCGGGCTCCGGCATGTTGGCCATGTAGTTGGCTATCATCTTTTGCTTGAACAGGTTGAAGCCAATCACGCTGCCGAACAGGGCCAGCGCGATGAGCAACATGATGCTCATCCACTTTTTCATGAACTCTCGCTCCTGAGATATGAGTGCAATGTTTAAGGGGTCAAAATAGCTCGCCAGCAGGCCCGGATCACGGCTTCCAGCTGGTCTTGCGTCAGTTCGAATTGGTGCACCTGGCTTTGCAGCGCCATATTTGCCACGCAATCCAGGCTCAGCACCTGCAGTACCCGGACGGGCAGGTCGATAAACAGACCCTGCTCCAGACCCCGTTCGAAGAAGCGATCCAGCGGGGCCCAGGCAGCCTTGATGACCGGGTCCTGCTCCAGCTCCGCTCCCAGCGGGGACGTTTCATACTGCAATTTGCATTTGAGCGCGTTCGGTTCGTCGACAAAGATGGCGTGGATGTTGAGCCACAAACGCCGAAATTGTTCGAACGATACCTCCTCTGTCTGCACGCCTTCCATGACCAGGGGATGACACTGGAGGATGGTGTGCCGATAGAGTTGGCGGATCAGGTCATCCTTGTCGCTGAAATAGCGATAGATGGTGCCTGCCGCCACTCTGGCTTTCTTGGCCACCACGGCAATGGAGAGGCCGTGGAAACCCTGTTCGCCGAGTACTTCATGAGCCGCATCGAAAATGCGTTCTTTCTTGTTCATGACGGGATGATCACAACGGCTGAATGAACGTTCATTCATTCTAGGGGGGCTTTGAGGCAAGTCAAGTTTTGCCCATCATCGGATTGCTATGTGGGGGGAGCCAAAAGTAGCGGAGCTGGGCTGGATCCAGCCTGAATGAAACAAAAACGCTTAAAAAAAGCCAGAAACGATGAAAAAACAAGCGGTTGATTCTGTGGGATAAAAAAATAGTAGACAAGGTGGGTCCCCATCATTAATATTGCGCCCCGTTCGACAGCGTAGCGCCCGTAGCTCAGCTGGATAGAGCGCTGCCCTCCGGAGGCAGAGGTCACAGGTTCGAATCCTGTCGGGCGCACCATCAAAAGTGCGCCGGTTAAGCGGGCGAGTTGAAGAACGAAAACAGCTGTGGTGGCTGTAGCTCAGTTGGTAGAGTCCCGGATTGTGATTCCGGTTGTCGTGGGTTCGAGCCCCATCAGCCACCCCATTTTACAGCTTGTCAGGTATGCGAAGGTGGCGGAATTGGTAGACGCGCTAGCTTCAGGTGTTAGTGCCCCCCGGGTGTGAGGGTTCGAGTCCCTCTCTTCGCACCATACTTGCTGTATGACGAGGATGACCGTTCATGGTCGTCTTTGTGTTTTGAAAAGAAAGCTTTTTTTAAAGCCTCGGTGATTAGCGCAGCCCGGTAGCGCATCTGGTTTGGGACCAGAGGGTCAAAGGTTCGAATCCTTTATCACCGACCACATTCTGAAAAACCCCGCTCAGGCGGGGTTTTTTGCTTTCTGTCTTCTGCCAGCCTGCTGCCGCAGGTTTCTGTCACGTCTGTTTACATTTCTGTTGGCACTTTCTCGCTGTCGCTTCGGGTATGCTGGGACGCAGACCCACGGCAAGTGGGCGTTATTGAACACAATTCAGGCCAACATGTCATATGCACCCAAATTCTTTTCGCGTCAGTACACTGGCGCTGGTTGTCGTGGCCCTCAGCGGCTGCTCATACAAACCCAAGCCCGACGAGATCCTGATGGGGGCAGCCCCCATGCAGAGTATCGCCACTTCTGCGCTGGTAACCGATGCCGGATTCTGCGTGGCCCTCAATGACCACAATCAGCTGATCACCCAGCCTTGTGACCAGACTGCCCGCCAGCAGTTCAGCTGGGATGCCGGTGCCTTGCAGCTTGACCAGCGTTGCCTGGTGGCCAAAGGAGTGAGCGAGCTGACCATGGCCGAGTGTCAGGATGAGAGCCGGCAATGGCAGTGGCAGGAAGATCGGCTGTTCAACAGCAAGGCTGACCGCTGTCTGGATGTGGCCGGCCGTCGTCACAAGCCGGGTACCCCGCTGCGGTTGGCCGACTGTTTCGGTGGGGCCAACCAGAGCTTCGCATGGCAGAACAAGGGCAGCATGTTCGACAAGCTGAACCTGAAAAGCCTCATCTGGTAGGGCGTCAGGCAACAAGAAGGGAATTTAGCGGATGTGAACCTCATGGATACGGCCGAGGCGTGTATCCATGAGGTTCAGAAGCATCAGGCAACGTTGACGCCCTGCAGGGCGAACAACTGCTCCAGATAGACGGCAACGCCATCCTCGTCGGAGCTCAGGGTCTGCTCGTGGTCGGTCAGCGCCAGCTTGAGCCGGTCGTGGGCATTGCCCATCACCACGCCGCGGCCGACCATGCTCAGCATCTCGAAGTCGTTCATGCCGTCGCCAAAGGCCACCGCCTGGGACATCTCCAGCCCATGCTGCTCCAGCACGGCGCGCACGGCATTGCCCTTGTGTACCCCGGCGTGCATCACCTCGAGGCAGTCCGGCAGGGAGAAGGTGACGTTGAGCCGATCACCATAACGCTGGTTCAGCTCTGCCTCGATCTGCAGCAGCTTCTCGTGCTCGCCGATGTAAAACACCTTGTTGACCTTGTCCAGCGGGTGGCTGGCGAGATCGGTCAGGCGATAGCTGAAGCCGGACTCATGATGGAACTGCAGCAGCCAGGGCATCTCCTCTTCCACCAGCCACTCGTCGCCGTAGTAGAGGTTGATGTGGATGGAGGGGTCGCGCTCCAGCGCGATCAGCTCGGCCGCCACACTGTCCGGCAGGGCCTGGTTGAAGATCAGCTGATCCTGCTTGTCGTGCACCACGGCGCCATTGGAGGTGATGAGATAGATGTCGAGCCCGAGCGTGTCGCGGATGCTGCGCACATCCACATGGTGACGGCCGGTGGCCACCACGAACTTGATCCCCTGATCCACCAGACGGTGCAGGGTATCGCGGGTGCGGGGGGAGATCTGGTGCTGCCCGTTGAGCAGGGTGCCATCGAGATCGGATACAACGACCTTATACATCATCACCTCGGGGTTACGAATGAAAGCGGGAGCAGTGTACAGCAACCGCTCCCGCTACCCCATTTATTTAGGGATACAAAAAATAACCAGCCGCTAGTAGCGTGCGAAGAAAGCCAGAGTCGCGTTGAGCGCGGCCTGGCGCTGGGGATCGGCCTCCATGAACAGCTCGTGCCAGGCCCCTTCTATGCGCAGCGGCTTGCCTCCCTCGCAGCGAGCGAGCGCGCAGAAGGCGTCCTGCGCGGCGTTGTCCACCACGCCGTCATCACCGGCCTGCAGCAGCAGCAGCGGCGTCTTGATGGCGCTAGCCTCGGCCACGGCGGCGTCCGCCCCCGTCAATCCCTGATAGATCCAGTGGGCGGTGGCGCCTCCCAGCTTGATCTGCGGGTGCTGCTCATAGATCTTGCGGAAGGCCTGATAGCGGGCTTCGCTGTGGCTCAGACCGTTGTCGGCAAAGTCGTGGCTCTCGTACGGGCCCTGACCCGGGCCGTAGGGAGGCTCGCCCAGCCAGCCGCCGACCGTGCCGATGGTGGCCGCCAGCCCCTTGGCCAGCCACTTGGGCAGGCCGCCGAGATTGATGCCCATCATGGGGGAGGAGAGCACGGCCGCTTCGATATCATCGGGCCAGCGCTCCAGATAGCGGGCGGAGATGGCGCCGCCCATGGAGTGGGCCAGCAGGAACAGCTTGGCGGGCTGGTCCTGGGCGATCACCTCGTCATGAAACTGCTTGAGATCGAGCACATAATCGTCGAACTGGTCGACATATCCCTTCTCCTGGTCGGCCAGCAGCCGATCGGACAAGCCCTGGCCGCGGTGGTCGATGAGGTAGAGGCTGTAGCCCTGACGCCACAGATCCCAGGCCAGCTCCTGATACTTGAGGTAGCTTTCGACCCGGCCGTTGACGATGAGAATGGCGCGATCGACCTTGGCCTGGCGCAGGGCGGCATAGCGGATGGTGACCCCGTCCTTGCCCTTGAAGGCGCTCTCGACGGCGTGCTGGCGCCAGAAGTCGGGCAGGGTCTGCTGATGAAGGGTGGCGATGTCGGCTTCCGGCGTCAGCTTATAGGGATTGTTCACGGCGAGGGCTCCGGCAGAAAACAGGGTCAGGGCCAGCAGGGGCAAGTGGTTAAGCTTCATCAGCGTACTCTTCCGAAGGATCATCCGATTGCTGGGCGGCCCAGCCCTTGCGGGTCAGCTGCATCTGCTGCCACCACTGCTCGTCTGCCAGGATTTCGCCGGCCGGGCCGAGCTGGGGGTAGGGCATCTCTTTCTCTTTGCAGAGCTGGGCATAGATGGGGTAGCCCCCCTCGAACAGTATGCTGTTCTGCTCCTCCAGGTCGAGCGGGCAGCCGCACTGGTAGCAGCCGGCCAGCTCGCGCTGGCGCTGGGCCTCATAGAGGATGGCGGCGGCGGCCACCGAGACGTTGAGGGACTGCACCATGCCCACCATGGGGATGACGATATGGTGATCGGCCAGGGCCAGCGCCTCTTCGCCGATGCCGTGCTTCTCCTGACCCACCAGGATGGCGGTGGGCTTGGTGTAGTCGATGGCGCGAAAATCCACCGAGCTGTCGGAGAGGTGGGTCGCCAGGATCTGCATGCCGGAGGCTTTCAGCTCGGCCACCGCGCTGCCGATGTCCGGGTGCAGCTTCACGTCCACCCAGTTCTGGCTGCCGCGAGCGGTACCCTTGCGCTTGTGGATCCAGGTTTTGGGCCAGACCGCGTGCACCCGATGGATGCCGATGGCATCGGCGGTGCGCACGATGGCGGCCAGGTTGTGCGGTTTGTGGACCTCTTCCATGCAGACGGTCAGATCGAGCTGGCGCTGGGCCAGCATGTCGGTGATGCGCTTGAAGCGTTCAGGAGTCATATCGGTTTCTATGTCGTGAGGTGTGTGCACGCATCGCTTGCATGCACAGGATCAAATCGGGCTGGCACCGGGCCAGCCTGTCGTAAATTCGTTCGACGCGTTCCGCTGTCATGTCGGCTATGCCGAAGTAGGGCTTGCCCACTCGCCAAGGCGAACGGGTATGCCTGCGGCGGTGGGTCAAGCTTGTCTCTTGAAAAGCAGCAGGCGGCTTGCGCCGCCTGTGGTCAGTTTTTCTGTCGGCTCACCTTGAGCACGTTCGGCATCACCCGGATTTTGCGCATGATGTTGGCAAGGTGGATCCGGCTCTTGGTGGTGATGAGCAGGGTGACCAGATAGACCCGGCCATCCTTCTCTTCGGTGCTGATGGCGTGAATGTTGGCGCCGGTCGCGGCAATCACGTTGGCCAGCTCCGCCAGGGCACCCTGGTGGTTGACGATCTCGATGCTGATGCCGGTGCGGAATTCCTGTTCCTGCTCCTTGTCCACTTCCCACTGTACCGGCAGGTACTTGTCCGGCTCCTTGCTGTAGCCCTTGATGTTGCGGCAGGCTTCCTGGTGGATCACCAGGCCCTTGCCCGGGCTGATGTGGGCGATGATGGCGTCCCCCGGGATGGGGCGGCAGCAGTTGGCGAAGGTGACCAGCATGCCGTCGGCACCCTTGATCGGCATCTTCTTGCTGCTGGACTTGGGTTGCTCTTCCGGCGGCAGTTCATCCCCCAGCATGCGGCGCGCCACCATCACGCTCATGGCGTTGCCGAGCCCTACGTCGGCCAGCAGGCCCTGCAGGTTCTCGTGCTTGGTGTCGGCCAGCACCTGCTTGATGCGCGGTTCCGGGATGTCTTCGATGTTCTTGGCACCGAGCGCATGGTTGAGCAGGCGGCGACCCAGTACCACCGACTCTTCGGTGCGCAGGTTCTTGAGGAACTGACGGATCTTGGAGCGGGCCTTGGTGGTCACCACGAAGTTGAGCCAGGCCGCGTTGGGGCGAGCCCCCGGCGCCGTGATGATCTCCACCGTCTGGCCGGAGTGCAGCGGGCTGCTCAGCGGATAGGGGTGGCGATCGACCCGCGAGCCGACGCAGGCGTGGCCGATGTCGGTGTGTACAGTGTAAGCGAAGTCCACCGGGGTAGCCCCGGCAGGCAGCTCCATGATGCGCCCTTCCGGCGTGAACACGTAGATCTCGTCGGGGAAGAGGTCGGTCTTGACCCCCTCGATGAATTCAAAGGAGCTGCCGGCACTCTGCTGCAGCTCGAGCAGGCTCTGCATCCAGCGCTGGGCGCGGATCTGGGCGGTGGTACCCGAGCTGTCGCCATCCTGCTTGTAGGCCCAGTGGGCGGCAACGCCCTTGTCGGCCATCTGATCCATGAATTCGGTGCGGATCTGCACTTCCACCGGCACCCCGTGCGGCCCCACCAGGGAGGTGTGCAGCGACTGGTAGCCGTTGGTCTTGGGAATGGCGATGTAATCCTTGAAGCGGCCGGGGCGGGGCTTGTAGAGACTGTGCATCTGGCCCAGCACCCGGTAACAGGTATCTATGTCCTTCACCCTCACACGAAAGGCGTAGATATCCATTACCTCATGAAATTGCAGCTCTTTTTTCTCCATCTTGTTGTAGATGGAGAACAGGTTCTTCTCGCGGCCGCTGACCTGGGATTCGATGCCTGCCTCGCGCAGCCGGCCTTCAATCTCGCTCTGGATGGAGTCGATGATTTCGCGGCGATTGCCGCGGGCGCGGCGCACCGACTCGCGCAACACGCGCGAGCGCATGGGGTAGAGCGCCTCGAAGCCCAGCTCTTCCAGCTCGTTCTTCATGGTGTGAATACCGAGGCGGTTGGCGATGGGGGCGAAGATTTCGAGGGTTTCCCGGGCGATGCGGCGGCGCTTGTCTGGCCGCAGGGAGCCCAGGGTGCGCATGTTGTGGGTGCGGTCGGCCAGCTTGATCAGGATGACCCGGATATCCTGGGTCATGGCCATCACCATCTTGCGGAAGTTCTCGGCCTGGGCCTCCTTGCGATCGCGAAACTTCAGCTTGTCGAGCTTGGAGACGCCCGCTACCAGCTCGGCGACGGCATCGCCAAACAGTTCGGCCAGATCGGCCTTGGTGACAGGGGTATCTTCGATGACGTCGTGCAGCACGGCAGCCATCAGGGTTTCATGATCGAGGCGCATGTCGCCAAGAATGCGGGCAACGGCAACCGGGTGGGTGATATAGGGCTCGCCGCTGGAACGCATCTGTCCCTGGTGAGCATCACGGGCCACCACATAGGCTTGCCTGAGCTTCTCCACCTGCTCGGGTGGCAGGTAGGAACTGGCTATTTCTTTAAGATTTTCAAATAAATACAAGACAGTCCCCGCAGCGGTGAAACGGCAATCCGTGGATATAGAGGGTATAGTCCTGAGTTTGCGAGGTTTTCGAGCGGTTGTAAATGGGAGAGAACAGTCGGCACCCGGGCGGGCGCCGACTATAAGAAATAACTGACTTAACCGCGGCCTTCGGCGATGGCAGCAACGGCAGCCAGCTCGGCGGCTTCCTGCTCTTGCTGCTCGTAACGGTCCTGGGTGTCCATCACCTGGTTGTTCACCAGACCCAGTTCGATCTCGCGCAGGGCGATCACGGTCGGCTTGTCGTTCTCTTCGTCAACCAGGGGATCTTTGCCTTGAACCGCGATTTGGCGGGCGCGGCGGGCGGCGACCAGCACCAGGTCAAAACGGTTACCTACCTGTTTTACAGCATCTTCTACAGTAACGCGTGCCATGCAGGACTCCAGTGTTTGGGCTTTCTCGGTTTAAAAAAGCGGTGTTTAAAAATGACGCAAAAGTTTACTTGTTTTTGGCCTATTCTGCCAGTAGCTGTTGCAGCAAGTTTTGTTGGGCCTGCTGCTGCTGGCGCAATTCCAGCCGTTGGCACTCGATGACGGCCCTCAGCTGGAACAGTGCCTGCTCAAAGTCTTCGTTGATGATGACATAGTCATACTCGTCATAGTGCACCATTTCGGCAATGGCTTTCTCCATCCGGCCCTTGATCACCTCGGCACTGTCCTGGCCGCGGCCGATCAGGCGGCGCTCCAGCTCTTCGCGGCTGGGCGGCAGGATGAAGATGGACTTGGTCGGCATCTGCTCGCGGATCTGGCGGGCGCCCTGCCAGTCGATGTCGAGGAACACGTCGATCCCCTGCGCCAGGCAGGCTTCGATGGCGGCGCGGGAGGTGCCGTAGTAGTTGCCGAACACCTCGGCCCACTCCAGAAAGTCGCCGCGCTCGATCAGTGCCTTGAACTCTTCCACCTTGACGAAGTGGTAGTGCACCCCGTGCTCTTCACCGGGACGGGTGGCGCGGGTGGTGTGGGAAACCGACAGCTGCATCTTGCCTGCGCTGTTGTGCTGGGTCAGCAAGGCATTGAGCAGGCTGGATTTACCCGCTCCGCTCGGGGAGGAGATGATATAGAGAGTGCCTTGTTGCGCCATGTCTGTACCTTTAAGCGAGACCGTGTTTTGGTTGTAGCAGAGGCCGCCGTCTTGTGCCCGAAAGGGAGACAGCCAAATCCGAAACGCGGAAAATTCTTGAATTGAGAGGGATGTAAAGGCGGCGAATTTTAACAGAAGGTGGCGGATAAAAAAACGGCCGGAATCATATTCCAGCCGATCAAAGTATTCGTAGCTTGCTGCGGGAGCGTCACCCACATCAGCCGCCATTCTGCCTGCCGCCGTGTGGGTGGGCCAGCAGATTATCCCTGCTTCACTGCTCGGAAATTCCGAGTTGCTGCCCGGCGGGCAGCTGGCGATCGGCGCAGAGCTGGTCGAAGGCGGCGATGACCCGCTCGCGGGTTATCTTGCTCATGGCGTCCGGATCCTTGAGGCGGGTGCGCCAGCCGAGCTCGGCCAGCGGTTTGCCGGTCTCCTGCTCGACCAGCTCCTGATAGACGCTGACCGCGTAGTCACGGCACAGATAGGGGCCGGTCCGGTCCGGGTTGTGGTGGGCATAGAGGCCGAGCACCGGTGTGCCGACAATGGTGGCCATGTGGGTGGGGCCGGTATCGGGGGCCAGCACCAGACTGGCTTCCTTGATCAGCGCCAGCAACTGCTTGAGGTTGGTCTGCCCCACCAGATCCACCGGCTTGCTGTGGCTCAGCCGTTGAATGTCGGCGGCCAGATCCCGCTCCAGTTTGGCCGGCCCGCCGCACAGATAGACCTGAAAACCCTTCTCTGCGGCGTGATCCGCCAGCGCGGCATAGCCGGCGGCAGTCCAGTTCTTGAATGCCTTGCTGGCAGCGGCGCAGATGAGCAGGGTCGGCTTGCCGTCAATCTTCTCTTTCGCCCAGGCCTGGTGCTCGGCGCTGATGGGCAGTTGCCAGTCCGGGGTCAGATCCTGGATGCCGAGCTCTTTGGCGAAGGCGAGAAAGCCGTCCAGCACGTGAGGCGAGGCGGGGGATGGCACCTTGTGGTTGGTGAACAGCCACTGGCCATCGCTGGCCCGCTCCCGATCAAACCCGAGTTTGACCTTGGCCCGGATGCCGAGGGTGGCGATGCTGGCCCGCATGGCCGCCTGCAGGTGCAGCAGGGCATCGAATTGGCGTCCCTTGAGGGTCTGCCAGAGCTCGCGATAGCCGCGCCAGCCCTTGCTCTTGTCGAAGGCGATGACTTCGACCCCGGGCAGATCGGCAAAAAGCGTCGCTTCAATCTTGCCGGTGATCCAAGTGATGCGGGTCGTCGGCCAGGCCCGCTGGATGACGCGCACCAGCGCCAGCGCGTGGCAGCAGTCGCCGATGGCGGAGAGCCGCAGGATGCAGATGGAGGAGGGCGGCGTTTGGAACAGCGGCATGATGTGGCGCAATGGTGGCAAAATGGATGGATGGCATTATGCAAACTCCCCCGTGGATTGTAAAATTGCGCACGACTGGCAGCCGGTGCCCCTGATAAGGCCCGTGTTGCCGTTGCCTGCCCTTGCCTTGTGTAGCCATGACTGACCGACCGGAATCGCCAAAAATGCAAATTCAGACCGAACACAACCAGATCTGCTGGTACGCCGAAGGGGCGTTTCGCGACCCTTCTCCCGAGCTGTTTGATCCGGCCTGGTGGCAGACACATCGCCAGGTGGTGGGGTCTTCCATCGGCCGCGGAGTGACCTGGTTCGTCAAGGATGAATCCCGCCACCTGGTGCTGCGTCACTACTATCGCGGTGGCATGGTGGGCAAGGTGGTGCGGGATCGCTTCTGGTTCGAAGGGGTTGAATCGAGCCGGGCCATGGCCGAATACACGCTGCTGGCCAAGTTGAGCGCCCAGGGATTGCCGGTGCCGCGCCCGTTTGCCGCCCGGATGGCCAAGCAGGGTCCCTTCTATCGAGCTGACATCCTGATCGAGCGCATCCGTGGCGCCAAGGATCTGGTCGCCCTGCTCAAGCAGGGGCCGATCGCCGGCGAGGTGTGGCACAAGGTGGGCCAGACGGTGCGCCGGTTGCACGACGCCGGGGTCTATCACGCCGATCTCAACAGCCACAACCTGTTGCTCGACAAGGAGGGCAAGGTGTGGGTGATCGACTTCGACAAGGGCGCCATCCGTTCTCCCGGCAACTGGCAGCAGGCCAATCTGGAACGGTTGCTGCGCTCCTTCAACAAGGAGTCCCAGTTGCATACCAGTTTTCACTTCGTACCGGAGAACTGGCAGGCCCTGATGAACGGCTATCAAGGAAAAGCGAGCTGACCCTGTTGCTCGGCGCGAGAGCCAATGTTACTTATTGAGAAGGTCTTCAGATTCGGTGTCGAGGCGCTCGATGGACATGCTCAAGGCTCCCCTCAGGGAGGCAATTACCCGGTTTGATCTGGCGCTGATGGCGGATGCCATAGCCTTGCTGGAGGCAGGGCTCTGGAGCTGGAGCCCGCAGCAGGGCGTGCAGCGGGATCTCTCCTGTCTGCGGCTGCTGGGATTGAACGAAGCCGGTCTGGACGATCTCGGCTGGCTGGAGCGGGTGCACCCCGACGACGTGGGGAACCTGCAGGAGGCGCTGACCGCCTGCCAGAGCGGGCGGGTGGCCCAGATCCGGCTCGAATACCGCATCCTGCATCACGACGGCCACTATGTCCGGCTGGAAGAGCGGGCCAGGCGCGATGTTCACGGCCAGGTGCTGGGGGTGGTGCGTCTGCTCGACTCACAGGCACTGCTGGTGGAAGAGCGGCACGGCACCGATCCCCTCACCGGGCTGGAGAGCCGCAGCCACTTCGAGCTGTTGCTCGATGAGCGGCTGGCCAGCGAGAGCGGCAGCTTCAGCCTGCTGCAATTCAGCGTCGACCACAGGGCCAAGATCCAGCAGCTGTTTGGCGAGGTGGCCTGCGATGCCATGCTGGCCAAGCTGGCCCGCATCGTGCGTCACGAGCTGCGGCGGGAAGATCCCTTCGCCCGCTGGGACGAAGACGGCTTCATCCTGATGCTCTCCCAGACCGATCGGCTGAGCGGCCTCGAGATTGCCGAGCGGCTGCGGCTCGAGATCGCCGATGCCAGCCTGCTGCCGCAGCGACCGGTGACCGTCAGCATCGGCCTGGTGCAGAGCCAGGCCGGCGAGCAGATCGATCACCTGCTGGCCCGGCTGGCTACCTGCCACGGTCAGGCCAGACGTGAGCACAATACCGTCGTCGGCTGATTTCTAGTCAGCGCTCACTTACCCCATGACGCTGGCATACCCAGAGGGAGGCCAGCATCAGCAGGCCGCCCAGGGTGAGCCTGAGCAGGTCGGTATCCTTGCCCCACAGCAGCAGGTTGACCAGCAGACCCGCCGGGATCAGGGCGTTGTTCATGATGGCCAGCACTCCACTGCTGACCTGGGTCGCCCCCTTGTTCCACAGGAAGTAACCAAGCCCGGAAGCACCTATCCCCAGCCACAACAGAATGCCCCACTGCAGGGTACTGGTGGGGTATTGCGGCGTGCCCAGTAGCCACCAGGCGGGCAGAGCCACGGCCAGGGCGCCCAGATAGAAGCAACCGAACACGGCGAGCTGGGGGGGCTGCTCCTTCTCCCGTGCCAGCAATACCTTGTAGCCGACCTGGCCGATGGCGAAGCAAATGTTGGCACCCTGCACCACCAGGAAGCCCAGCACGTAGCTTTCGGTCAGCCCGTCGAAGCGGATGACGGCCGCCCCCAGCACCGCCAGCAAGGCTCCCCACAGATAGGTGGGCTTGAAGCGCCGCTCCAGCAGGTCATGGATCAGGGTGACGTAGATGGGGGTGAAGATGGTGAACACCAGCACTTCCGGCACCGTCAGCAGCAGGAAGGAGTGGTAATAGAACAGATACATGATGCCGAGCTGGGTGGCGCCGAGGGCCATCAGCTTGGCCACCAGGTCGGGGCGCAACCAGCGCCGTCTGAGAAAGGGCAGAAACACCAGGCTGGCGAGCACGATGCGGGTCAGTACCGAGAAGTAGGCATCCACCTGACCGGCGAGGTAGACCCCGATCAGGCTGAAGGAGAATGACCAGAGCAGGGTAACCCCTATCAAGTAGTTCATGTGGTTGATTTGTCGTCAGTTGTCAATTTTGAAGGGGGCTATGATGGCCGAGATGGAAGCCGTGATCCAGCGTTTATGGCGCCAGTTGCCACAGATCGGAGCATTTGCCTTTACCGCAAGCAACGGGGCAGGCTCCGCCACCGACTGGTGCGGCAGTGGCGAGGGGGAGGTGACGGTGACCGATCATCAGGGTGGCTGGCTGTTTGCCGAGCAGGGCCGCTACACCACGCCCCATGGCCGGGTGCTGACCATGCACAACCGCTTCTGGTGGCAGCGTGGCGAGCGGGGGATCCGGCTCTCCCATCTGCGCTACGAGCAGCCGGTGGTGCTGTTCGAGCTGCTGCCTCAGGCGGATGGTCGCTGGCTCACCGCCGAGCCCCACCTGTGCGGCCAGGATCACTACAGCGCCGAGCTGACGCCGACCGGGGACGGCTTTCTGCTCGGCTGGCAGATCACCGGCCCGCGCAAGAACGAGCGGCTGAGTTATCGCTATCGGGTGTGACGGGCGGCAGGACGGGGCAAGGCAGGCATAAAAAAACCGGCGCAGAGCGCCGGTAGAAGGGACAAATCGGAGGTTTTTTTGAAAAACGGTCCCAAAAACAGGAGAGATACACTCTCGTCACACATTCAGAAATGGATGTCAGGCACTCAGCGCATAGCTCAGCATGGCTTGCAGCTTGCTGTCGAAGAACCAGGGCAGCAGCACCATCAACAGTCCGAGCAGACCCATCAGCCGCTGGCGATACTGCCAACCGGCGATCACTACCAGGCCGCCGCAGAGCGTGGTCAGGATGCCTGACATAGGGCAGCCTCCCGCTGGACGCGGCGCTGCTGGGCCCACTGGTTGAGGGCGACCGAGCCCAGGATCAGGGCCAGTGCCACGCCGGTGGTGGACTGGATCTGTTCGCCGAGGAACAGGGCACCCAGCATGACGCCGAACAGCGGCACCAGGTAGTTGCTGAAGGAGGCGAAGGTCGGGCCCGCCTTCTGGATCAGCGCCATGTAGAGGAAGTAGACCAGACCGGTACAGAACACCCCGAGCACCGCGACGGCGCCGACGGCATGCTGGCTCGGCATGGTGAGCGCGCTCAGATCGGTGACGAACGGTGCGGCCAGCATCAGCTGGATGGCCGAAGAGATCAGGATGTTGCGTGCCACGACCACCGGGTGGTCCTTGGCGAAGCGCTTGATCATCAGCAGGCCGATGGCGAAGCAGCTGGCACCGAACAGGATGGCCATGGCGCCGAGCAGGCCGGCATTCATGCCGCTGGCCAGTTTCGGCCAGAACAGCACCAGCACGCCGACGAAGCCGATGACCACGGAGACGAGACCGCCCTTGGTGATTTTTTCACCGGAAACCAACAAGGGTGCCATCAGGATGGTGACAAACGGGATACAACCCATTACCACGGCGGCGATGGCGCTATCCACATACTGTTGACCCCAGGCCACCATGATGAAAGGCAGGGTGGCATCGAGCAGGGCGATCAGCATATAGGTACGCCACGGGGTGTGCTCGCTCTTGAGACGCATGAACAGGCAGAGCAGACCCAGGGTCAGGCTGCCACACAAGGCGCGACCCGCTGCCACCATGATGGGGGGCAATTCGGTCACGGCCTGATGCATGAAAATGAACTGGGAGCCCCACAACAGGCCAATCGCCAGCAACAACAGATAGCTACGCATTTTAATCTCCGATGTAATTCGCCTGTGCATTCTATGCAATCTGCTACTATGCCAAAAATGAATTGTCGTCATTCAACCATGGCCAATATCGATGGAAATGCCCCTTTCCCGCCTCGACCTCAACCTGCTCACCGTGTTCGACATGCTGATGCAGGAGCGCAACGTCACCCGTGCCGCCGAGCGGCTGCACCTCTCCCAGTCCACCGTCAGTCATGCGCTGGGGCGGCTGCGAACGGCGCTGGATGACCCCCTGTTCGTGATGAGCCGGCGCGAGATGATGCCGACCGAGCGCGCCAAGGCGCTGGCCGGCCCGGTGCGTCAGGCGCTGGCCATGCTGGAGCAGGGGTTGCGGCAGGCCAAGGGGTTCGACCCCGCCAGTGCGCGGCGGATCTTTCGCATCGCCACTCCGGGCTCGGTGGAACACGGTCTGGTGCCGGCGCTGGTGGAGCGGCTGCACCGGCATGCCCCGCACTGCCGGCTGGAGGTGTGCGAGCTGGCGGACAGCGACTACGAGCGGGAGCTGGAGAAGGGGGAGCTGGATCTGGTGATCGGCTTCGCCGATGCCAACCACCTCTCGCCCCGGCTGTGGCGCGAGCCCTGGTTCAACAACCCGCTGGTCTGTCTGTCGCCCCTTGGCAGCGAACTGCCGGACGTGCTGGGGCCGGACGATCTGGTCAGCCGGCCCCACATCCACACCTCCAGCTGGGGCCACAGTCAGGCCATGGTGGATCTCTGGCTGGCCCGCTTCGGGGTGGAGCGTGAACTGGGTGTCCGATTACCGAGCTTTATGGCGGTGCCGCCGCTGATGGCCACCGGTCGCTATCTGGTGGTGGTGCCCGAGATGATCGGGCGCCACTTCTGCCGCTACTACCCGCTGCGGCTGCACCAGCTGGACCCCGACATCCCCATCGTCTATCTGATGGCGGGCCACCCGCTCACCGCCCATGACGAGGCGATCGGCTGGTTCAAGGGGTTGTTGCACCGGCTGGCGTTCGAGCGCTACGGCGCGGATGCGCTCGGCAGCCCGGCGCAGCGCGGGGCGGATCAGTTCAATCCGGCGAAGTAGTCGAGCCCCATCGCCCCCTTCACCTCGGCCAGCACCTCGTCGGTCAGGGCGCGCGCCTGCTCGGTGCCCTGCTGCAACAGGCGCAGCAGCTGGCGCTTGTCGGCGATGGCCGCCTCGCGCCGTTCCCGCATCGGGGCGAGCAGGGTCTGCAGGCAGTCGTTCAGCACCTGCTTGCAGCGCATGTCGCCCAGCCCGCCGCGCTGGTAGTGGGCCTTCATCTCGGCCACCAGCGCCTTGTCGGGGTGGAAGGCATCCAGATAGGCGAACACCGTATTGCCCTCCACCTGACCCGGATCGCTCACCTTGAGGTGGTTGGGGTCGGTGTACATGGCGAACACCGCCTGCTTGATCTCCTCCGCCGACATGCCGAGCTCTATGGTGTTGCCGAGGGACTTGGACATCTTGGCCTTGCCGTCGATGCCGGGCAGGCGGCCGGTGTCGCTCAGGATGGGCTGGCACTCTGTCAGCACCTCTTTGCCCACCAAGGTATTGAAGCGGCGCACTATCTCGTTGGTCTGTTCCAGCATCGGCAGCTGATCCTCGCCCACCGGCACATGGGTGGCGCGAAAGGCGGTGATGTCGGCGGCCTGGCTGACCGGGTAGATCAGGAAGCCGGCCGGCAGGCTGCGCTCGAAGCCTTTTTGCTGGATCTCCGCCTTGACGGTGGGGTTGCGTTCCAGCCGGGCGACGCTGACTAGGTTGAGGTAATAGGTCGTCAGCTCGGCGAGGGCGGGCAGGGCGCTCTGCAGGCAGAAGGTGGTCTTGGCCGGGTCGAGGCCGGCGGCCAGGTAGTCGGCCATCACCTCCAGCACGTGGTCGGTCACCTTGGCCGGGTTGTGGCCATTGTCGGTCAGCGCCTGCAGATCGGCGATCATCACGAACTGGCGGTAATGGTGCTGGGCTTCGACGCGCTGGCGCAGCGAGCCGACATAGTGGCCGATGTGCAGTTTGCCGGTGGGACGGTCGCCGGTCAGGATAACGGGGTTGTGCATGTCACTCTCTCCAGTTGGGTGAGCCGGGAGGCGACAAAGGGATGAAAACAATGACCGCCTCTCGGCGGTCACGGTGTTTTCTTTGGGAAATTTTACATAGAAAAGCAGTGCCGCCTGTTTAAGAGCAGCACCACCAGTAGTTGTGATTGAATGAGGTCATATTCATGGCAAATGAAACTACGCCTGTTTGATCACTTCTGCAAGGGGACGACCAGCAGATCGCAGGGCACGGTATTCATCAGCTGGCGCGCGCTCGAGGTGAGCAGGCTCCAGAAGCTCTGGCGATGGCCGCACACCAGCAGATCGATCTGGTAATCCCTGACCGCCTGGTTGACCCGCTCGCTCAAATCACCGCAGATCACCAGCTTCTTCTCGATGGGGTAGTCCACCGAGGCCAGGAAGGCTTCCAGCTTCTCTTTCGCTTCGGCGATCACCTGATCCTGCACGTTGTCGATGTCGATATCGATCATCTCGGTGTAGAGATCCTTGAGGTCCACATCGACATGGATCACCGACAGCTTGGCGCCGTTGGAGCGGGCACGGTCGACCGCCTTCTCGATCACCTTGCGGTTGTCTTCCGACAGGTCGATCGCGGCCAGTATGTGTTTGTAATAGGTTCCATTCATGGGAGTTCTCCTCACTGATCCTGAGTCCACTATACCAATGTCTGCTGAAACTAAAATGGTGTCCCCGGCACAGTTTTGGGATTTAAACGAGTTTCTTATGGAGCTTGTCCGCCGACAGCAGCCAATAAACTGGCTATAAATCGAACAGGAGTTTGAAGCAGGTCACACCCGCCGGCTTGCCCGCAGCCGGTGACAGGCATAGGATGTGCCCGTGCTTCGCAATGAACACAAAACAACAAAAAGCATCTGAATACCGCTTTGGGGAGCCTCGCGCTCCCTTTTGTTTTTCTGCCGCCTTCTCGCCGATATTCCGCCCGACATCAAGGTAATCCCGTCTCGCTTGGTTATGCTGTAGCCAGTTCCTTTGGCAGACCGTCGCCGGCCATTGAACACCGGATCCCGGTTGGATGCGGGTCGGTCTGCACTGTCATTTTGCGTATCGTATTGATTCCTTGGAGACTCCTTGATGATCATTCACCCACAGATCCAGGGCTGCGTCGCCCGCAACTGTCATCCCATCGGCTGCCGTGCCGCCGTGCTGCAGCAGATCGAGCGGATCCGGGCGGCGGGCCCGTTCAACGGGCCGAAACGGGTGCTGGTGCTGGGCGCCTCGTCCGGCTTCGGGCTGGCGTCGCGCATCGCCCTGACCTTCGGGGCCGGTGCCGACACCGTCGGCGTATCGTTCGAGCGGGGCCCCTCCGACAAGGGGCCGGGCAGCGCCGGCTGGTACAACAACATCTGGTTTCGCAAGGAGGCGGAGCAGGCCGGCCGTATCGCCATCAATCTGCTCGGGGATGCCTTTTCTACCGGGATGCGCCAGCAGGCCATCGACACCATCCGCCAGCAGCTGGGGCAGGTGGATCTGGTGATCTACTCGCTGGCGAGCGGCATCCGGGTGTTGCCTGACGGCACGCAAGTGCGCTCCGTGCTCAAGACCACCGGCCAGCCATTCAGCGGCTGGGGACTGGATCTGGAACACGACACCTTGGTGCAGCAGGCGCTGGATCCGGCCACCCCGGAGGAGATCCGCGACACCGTCAGCGTGATGGGCGGCGAGGACTGGCAGCTCTGGCTACAGGCGTTGCAGCAGGCGGATTGCCTCGCACCCGGCGCGCAAACCGTGGCCTACTCCTATATCGGCCCAGAATCGACCTACCCCCTCTATCGGGACGGCACCATCGGTTATGCCAAGGAGCATCTGCACGCCACCGCCGAGACCATCAACCTGCAGCTGGCGGAGCTTGGCGGCCACGCCTGGGTATCGGTCTGCAAGGCGCTGGTGACCAAGGCGAGCGCCTATATTCCGGTGCTGCCGGTCTATCTGGGACTGCTGATGGGGGTGATGAAGGAGCGTGGCGTGCACGAGGGCTGCATCGAGCAGATGCAGCGGCTGTTCGCCACCAAGATGTACGGCCCGCAAGGGGTGGTGGCCGACGGCAACCGGCTGATCCGGATGGATGACCACGAACTGGACCCCGCCATTCAGGCCGCCGTCTCGGCGCTCTGGTCCAAGGTTACGCCGGACAACTTCCATGGGCTGGGGGATTTTGCCGGGTTGCGCCAGGACTTCATGCAGCTCAATGGCTTCGAGCTGCCGGGTGTCGACTACGGCGCACCGGTGGATCTGGCCTCGCTGACCGAGTTGCTGCCCTGAGCTAGGGGGCTGAAGGTCAGGCCACGCTGCTGGCCAGGGCCTCCGGCTGCTCCGGGTTGCTCGGCTCTGCGGCCAGGATGGTCTGGTTGCGGCCCTGGCGCTTGGCCTGATACATGGCCATGTCGGCCCGGTGGATGAGCTGGCCCAGCCCGTCGTCGGCGGCCGAGCGGCCGGCTACCCCGATGCTAATGGTCATGCGGGGTTTGTCGATCTGGCCGATGCGCTGGCGTAGCTGCTCTGCCAGATACCAGCAATCCGCCGCCGGCAGCGGCACCGCTACCAGAAACTCCTCGCCGCCCCAGCGCCCGACCAGCTGCAGGTCGGGTGCCCAGGATCTCAGCTCCCGCGCCAGCCGCTGAATGGCCCTGTCTCCCGCCTGATGGCCGTGACGGTCGTTGATCTGCTTGAAGTGATCGATGTCGATGATCAGCAGGGTGAGCGGGCCCTCTTGCTGCCACTGGGTAGCCAGCCGTTCCAGCAGGGCGCGGCGATTGGGCAGCTCGGTCAGCTGATCGAAGGTGGCCAGCTTGTAGAGGTGGCGCGAGCTGCGGTGCAGCCGGTGGGTGGTGACGCCCAGCAGCAGCAGGGCACTGGCCAGCAGGCCGACCAGGGCCAGCTGGTAGTGGCGGGCACTCTGCTGATGCAGCAGCTGCTGGCGCTTGTTCTCGTTCTCCTGCTGCAGCACCCGGTTGCTGGCCTCGCTGCGGGCCAGATCCATCTCGGCCTGGAAGGCGGCGGCATGCTGGCTCAGGGTCTGGTTGAAGTGCTGCTTGTAGTCGTTCACGTATTCACTGAGCGCCTGATAGGCCTCGGGGTAGCGCCCCTGATCCGCCAGCAGGCTGGCCTGCAAGGCCTTGCTGCCGGCACCGGCAGGCCCCTGGCTGGTCAGCAGTTGCAGCGCCAGCTGCTTCTCGCCGCTGCCCTGCAGCGCCCTGGCCCGGGTCTCCAGCAGGCGCACCCCGGCTTCCGGGTAGCCCAGTTGCTGATAGAGCGCCTGCGCCTCGTCCAGAGCACGCAGGGCACCGGCCCAGTCGCGCTCGGCATTGAGCGCCATGGCCTGATAGCCGAGGATGATGGCACGGTAGTCCGGCGCCAGCGCCGGGTTGGCCAGCAGATTGTCCAGCAGCCGTCTGGCCTGGGCGGGGCGATCGGTATCGATATAGAGCCGCGCCATGTTGGCTCGGATGATGATCTGGCTGTTGGGTTCGTCCAGCTGCACCATGCGCTGCAGCGCCTCCAGGTAATAGCTTTCGGCCTCCCGCGCCAGATTGAGGTCGGCGTAGAGGTTGCCTAGGGTCATCAGCAGGCGGGCGCACTGCAGGCTGGCGATGGTGGAATCCGGTATTGTCTGCTTGAGGCGGAAGGCGGTCTTGAGCTCGGCGATCGCCGCACTGAGCTGCTGGGTGCGATAGAGCGCGAGCCCGTTCAGGGCGTGCCACTCGGAGGTTTGCTGCGGATGGCCGGCGACGGCGGGTTTGAGCTGCTCCAGCAGGGTGAGCGCCTGATCCGGCGCTTCGGTATCCAGGGTGAGGGCGATCTGCTGCAAGCGGAAGTCGAGCAGGCGCAGGGTCTCCTGCTGGGCACTGGCCAGCCCGCGGGCACGGGCGTTGTCGAGCAGGGCTTGCGGATAGCGCCCCAGCGCGGCCTGGGCCAGGGCTCTGGCGTAAAACTGCTCCATGTCCTGCTGCGGGTTGGCGTCGAGGCGCTGCAGATAGCCGACGGGATCGCGCGCCGCCTGCAGTTCAGCCTCTTTCAGCAAGGAGGGAGTGGCCTGCAGCTGGGTCATCCAGAGCAGCGCCAGTGCCATTATGAATCTCATTGAATCCTTTCCCCGACCACTGGCGCCATCATAATGGCTGAATCCACCTACACCATGTTTCTTTGCTTCTCTATAACCGTATGGGGGATAGGATGAGGCGAAAAGCTGTCACAACTGAGAGCTCGGGCAGCGGTATCTGGTTGCTTCATAACGAAACTGTGGCGACAATCGTGACCAAATCACAGTGGAGAATCATCATGTTGGCCAAAGCCATGATCGAGAAGTTGAACGAGCAGATTAATCTTGAATTCTATTCCTCCAACCTCTACCTGCAGATGAGCGCCTGGTGCGAGGACAAGGGCTTCGAGGGGGCGGCCAACTTCCTGCGCCAGCACGCCGTCGAGGAGCGTCAGCACATGGAGCGCCTGTTCACCTACGTGAGCGAGACCGGTGCCATGCCGCTGCTGGGTGCCATCGATGCCCCTCCCCACGAGTTCAAGTCGCTGGGCGACATCTTCCGCACCACCCTCGAGCACGAATACCACATCACCAAGTGCATCAACGGCCTGGCCCACGTGGCGTTCACCACCCAGGACTACTCCACCTTCAACTTCCTGCAGTGGTACGTGGCCGAGCAGCATGAAGAGGAGAAGCTGTTCAAGAGCATCGTCGATCGCCTGTCGCTGGTGGGGGAAGACGGCAAGGGCCTCTACTTCATCGACAAGGAGCTGGCCGAGCTGGCCAAGGGCGCTCCTGCCAGCATCATGGATGGCAACGCCTGATAGTCGTGGACACTTAGTGTTCAGCCAGTACAATGACGGCCCCTCTCAACAGGGGCCGTTTTCTATTGCGGCAGCCATGAAACCGCGGTGCTGGTTTTTGCCGGATACAATGACGGTCTTCGTATAAAGGGGCCGTTTTTCTTTTGATGAGTGAGTGATGATGAAGCAGTTTGATGTGGTGGTGATCGGCGCCGGGGCGGCCGGATTGATGTGTGCGGCCCAGGCCGGTTATCGGGGCCGCTCCGTGCTGGTGCTCGACAACGCCAAGAAGCCGGGCCGCAAGATCCTCATCAGCGGCGGCGGCCGCTGCAACTTCACCAACCATCAGGCCGGCCCCCACGCCTTCCTCTCTGCCAACCCCCACTTCTGCAAGTCGGCGCTGGCGCGCTACACCCAGCAGGATTTCATCGATCTGGTGGACCGGCACGGCCTGAGCTATCACGAGAAGACCCTGGGCCAGCTGTTCTGTGACGAGAGCGCCAAGGAGATCGTCGACATCCTGCTGACCGAGTGCGACTGGGCCGGCGTGGCCCTGCAGTTCCAGACCGAGATCCTCACCGTCAGCAAGAGTGACGAGGGCTTCGTGCTGACCACCAGTCAGGGGGAGATCAGCTGCCACTCGCTGGTGGTGGCCACCGGCGGCCTCTCCATGCCGAAACTTGGCGCCACCCCCTACGGCTTCAAGCTGGCGGAGCAGTTCGGCCTCAAGGTGCTGCCAACCCGCGCCGGACTGGTGCCCTTTACCCTGCATCAGGCCGAGAAAGAGGCGTTCGCCGATCTGGCCGGGGTCAGCCTGCCGGTGGCGGTGACCGCCGAGGATGGCACCTGTTTCAAGGAGGCCATGCTGTTCACCCATCGCGGTCTCTCCGGCCCGGCCATCCTGCAGATCTCCTCCTTCTGGCTGGCGGGGGAGAAGATCCACATCAACCTGCTGCCGGAGCTCGACATCGCCGCCACCCTCAGGGAGTGGGCCCAGGCCCATCCGGCGCAGGAGTTGAAAACCGTGCTGGGGCGCGAGCTACCCAAGCGCTTCGTCGACAAGCTGGTGGAGCTGGGCCAGCTGGTCAGCAAGCCGATGCGCCAGTACAACGAGCGGGAGCTGGAGGCGGTAGCCACTCTGCTGGGGGATTGGCAGATCCTGCCCAACGGCACCGAGGGTTATCGCACCGCCGAGGTGACCCTGGGGGGGGTGGATACCAACGAGCTCTCCTCCAAGACCATGGAGGCGCGCAAGGTGGCCGGTCTCTACTTTATCGGCGAAGTGGTGGACGTGACCGGCTGGCTCGGTGGCTACAACTTCCAGTGGGCCTGGTCTTCCGGCTGGGTGGCTGGCCAGTACTGCTGATGGAGGCTGCTTCTATATCGTCGATGAGCGCGATAGCGGCCTTTGGGGGGCAACTTCCAGTGGGGCTGTAGCCCCGGCGGCTGGGTCGCTGGCCAGTATTGCTGACCTACCCTCGTTCTCATCCACTTCAGACGCGGCCGCTCAGGCCGCGTTTTTTATGGGTTACATCCCTCGCGGGGTGGCCCGCTATCCCTTTCTAAGGGTTGGCAAGAACGCAGTCAGCAAGCCGATGAGCGGCAAGTAGGAGCAGACCTGGTACACGGTTTCGATGCTGGTGGCATCGGCCAGCTGGCCCAGCAGGGCCGCCCCTATGCCCCCCATGCCGAAGGCGAAGCCGAAGAACAGGCCGGAGATGGTGCTGACCTTGCCGGGGACCAGCTCCTGGGCGTAGACCAGGATGGCAGAGAAGGCCGAGGCCAGGATCAGGCCGATGATGACCGAGAGCACCGAGGTCCAGAACAGGTCGACATGGGGCAGCAGCAGGGTGAAGGGGGCGACGCCGAGGATGGAGATCCAGATCACCCGCTTGCGGCCGATGCGGTCACCGATCGGCCCGCCGAGGACGGTACCTGCCGCGACGGCAAACAGGAAGGCGAACAGATAGAGCTGGGCGCTGTCCAGCGACAGGCTGAACTTGTCCATCAGGTAGAAGGTGTAATAGCTGCTCAGGCTGGCCATGTAGAAGAATTTGGAGAACATCAGCAGGCCGAGGATGGCCAGCGACCAGCCGATCTGGCGACGGCTCAGGCCATGGCCGAGGTGCGCCTTCATCCGTTTATGGAAGTTGGCGGCGTGGTGGCTGGACCAGCGCCCGACCAGGCTGAGCACGATGACGCCGACCAGCGCAAACAGCGAGAACCAGGCCGCGCTGCCCTGGCCCTGCGGCACTATGATCAGCGCGGCGAGCAGCGGGCCTATGGCTGATCCCAGGTTGCCGCCGATCTGGAACAGCGATTGGGCCAGCCCAGGTTGACTGCCGGCCGCCATGCGGGCGACCCGGGAAGATTCCGGGTGGAACACCGACGAGCCGATGCCGATCAGCATGGCCGACAGCAGCACGGCGCCAAAGCTGGCCGCCTGCGACAACGACAGCAAGCCGATCATCGTAAAGCCCATGCCGAACGGCAATGAATAGGGCATGGGCCGGCGGTCGGTGTAGAGGCCGATCAGCGGCTGCAACAAGGAACCCGTGAACTGGTAGGTGAGGGTGATGAGGCCGATCTGGGCGAACGACAGGTTGAGGCCGAGCTTGAGCAGCGGATAGATGGCCAGCAGCACCGACTGCATCATGTCGTTCAACAGGTGCGAGAAGCTGATGGCGGCGATCACCGGATAGGTGGTGCGATTCAAGGCGTCGTGCGCGGTAGTGGCGGCGAGTGGCTGATCGGTACTGAGGCTCTTTTCCATGAGGGCGGGTTCTGTGAGTCTGGGTATGGCTTAACATGCCTGATCCCGACGCGTCTGGACACCACAAAGTGGGGCAGGAAGAGAGCAGTGAGAGAATGGGGCAACCGATCACGGATCGGCACTTGTGCTCGGCGGGCGGCGGATTAGTATAGAAACCTCGTCGTCGCATACCCGCCATGGAGGGAACATGTTCGAAAGCCTGGGAGTCATCAATGTCTGGACCTGCCTGACCGGGCTGTTCTCCAAGTCTTGGGGGGCGCACCATGTTTGAGAGCCTGGGAGTCATCAACGTCTGGACTTATTTGGTCGGACTGTTTTTCATCATCATAGCGCCGGGTCCCAACTCGATTTATGTGCTGCGCACCGGGGCGAGCCGCGGCGTTGGCCCGGGCTACCAGGCGGCCCTCGGGGTCTTCGTCGGCGACGCCATCCTGATCTTCTGCGCCTATCTGGGCATCGCCTCCCTCATTCGCACCACCCCGCTGCTGTTTACCCTGGTGCGCTACCTGGGGGCCCTCTATCTGCTCTATCTGGGGGTGAAGATCCTGCACGCCAACTTCATCGCCAGGCGGGAAGGGCAGGCGCCCGTGGTCGAGCACGGCGAGCGCTACTTCTCCAAGGCGCTCACCTTGAGCCTCACCAACCCCAAGGCGATCCTGTTCTACGTATCCTTCTTCGTGCAGTTTGTCGACTTCAACTACGCCCACACCTGGGTCTCCTACCTGGTGCTGGCGAGCATGCTGGAGGCCATGAGCTTCGTCTATCTGACCCTGCTGATCTTCGGCGGCACCCTGATGGCCCGCTTCTTTGCGCGCAAGGTACGCCTCGCCAAACTCGGCAATGGCCTTATCGGCCTCTTCTTTATGGGCTTCGCCGCCCGGCTGGCCACGTTGTCATCCTGATGGTCGGGTCACAGCTCAATCCCGGTCGCCCGCTCGCGAGCGGCTAGTCAGGCCAGCAATCCTTGCCAACCCGGATGAACCGGGATTGGTAGACGATGAGCTTCTGGTTGCCTGCCTGGCCGATCCTTGGGTTCTGGTAGGTTTCGCCGGGCAGCAGGTATTTGCTGTCGGCCTCGCTGTCCGCCTGCAGACATCCCCGTTTCACCATGAATTCGAAGTAGGTGTTACCGGTATTGGTGATGCTGCTCCTTGCCGGATCCAGCTGGTATTGAAAATGCACCTGGCGCGGGCGCACCACCAGGGTCGATTGCAGCGCGAGTTTCATCTCCAACGCACCACGGCGCCTGGCCTGGCCACTTTCATCAAGCTGGGCCGCCGGTGACTCGGTGAAAGTGATGCGATAGTAACGCTCCTGACCATCCGCCGGCCCCTTGTAGTAGAGCTTGACGTTCTGCATGCGCTTGGCGTGCAGGGTGAAGCGCTTGGGGGCGAACAGCAGCTCGCCAGGCACCGTCGGAACGCTTGTTCCCGTGGCCGTGGGATTGCTGATTTTTTCCATCTGCACTTCGTAGACCTTGGGCGAGCCACTGTTGTTGGTGACGGTCCGGGCGATGAACTCTTCGTTCGGTGCCATGGCAATCGTCATGGCGCCGATGTCGATGGCCATGGCCTGTGAGCTCAGCGTGCCGGCCAGCAAGAGCCAGAGAATGCGATGCATGTCGTTCTTCATGGTCAGCGCCAAGTCCCTTTGATGGTAATGGTACCGCTTTGTTGTACTTCCCCTTCCCACAGGTCGTTGCCAATGGTGCGTTGCACCATGGGATCGGTCAGATCGAATTCCAGCGCCAGCTTGTAGAATCGGGTAATGCCTTTGCCGCTGACGGGGTCATTCCATTCCTGTGGAGGCTGGCTGTCCTGAATCCCCAAGGTGCGAATATCCAGCGGCGTCTGATCACAGCGGACCGCATGTCGGGAGGCTGTCCCATGGTTGGTCGAATCAAATACCAATCTAGTCGGTATAGGTACTGCCTGTTCGGGAACAGCCTGCCCTACGGGGTAAAAAGTGCAGAGACCTTGATACGGAGCCCCGATATCTTGTGAAACAGTAATCTCAAGCATGTCTGCACTGATGGGCCCACTATCCGAGATATTGTAAGAGAAACTCAATATATCCTTGCCCACATTGCCTTCTCGGTAGGGATTGCTCACCCCCTCCGAGGATAGAATGGAAACACTGAAGTCCCGTGGTTTTATGATGATCTCGGTGGTGCCGCTGAATTCATAGAATCCACTTTCCGGCGCTTTGATATTTCGCATATTAAAGTTAATCAAATTTCTGGTGAGCTGTTCTTGTAATCCCAACCTGACCACTTGTTTGAAAAAGTTGCTTGATAGAAAAAGATAAATGGACGATTGTCCTCTAAGATAGCTGACATTGTAATCCGCACCTTTAAGAGCCCAGTTGGTCAGATTGGCACTCATCTGTACATCACCGCCAACAATGGCGCTGTTGAGTGCCGCATTTTTGATGTTGGTATAAATATACGGGTCTGAAAATGACTGGCTGCCATCTTGATTGAAGTCGTAGTCCAGAAAGCGGCACAGCACTCCATCTCGTGTACCCAGCCGATAATTCTCACAACCTTGTGAACCGGGCAGCACATAGGGAGCCCCATTGCTGTCGACGATCACTTCACTGATCGCATTGGTTTGTATGAAACGTAGGTGTCCCGCTTTTTTATGCTGGGTCCGCTTGACGTACCAGGTCCCACTATCCTGATTGATACAGCGTTCCCCGGCAGCGGCATCATAGATTCTGGTGGTCATGCAAAGATTCATTTCTCTATTCAAAATGCCCCCGGCAGGCATGGTGCGAAGATAGTCAAAGAAAGCGGAGCTCAATTTTGCATGGGCATATCCGGTGGCGGCTTTCATCAATCCGAAAAATCCAGTTTCATTTACTGAGGCGGGTTTATTCATCGCTTCTGCTGTCTGTGGATCACACCCAGCCCAGCTTTTTATGCAACGCTGATTGATATATGGATATTTAACTGGGCCGTTTTCCCACATATCGATGTTGTAGTTGGTCACTGTGTAGTTATGACCATTGTCTGCATATGCCAAACTGACCTGCCTGGAGTCAGTTGTCCATGCGTTGCCGCCCGTCAGGCGAGGGTCCAGATAATCGGTTGGTGTAATGAATAAATTGTGGTCTTCCTGGTTTTCAATAAACAGAAAATGGCGCAGATCAGCGTCGACCAAATTATATTTTATTACTGCGGCACTGGCCTGCGAGGCCCAGCTGGTGGCAATTACCATCGCCAACAGCCATTTATATGCGGGATTCATCATCAGTACTCTCTCACCATGGCATAGGTGGGCAGCCCCTGGCAGGTAATAATGCCTACCCAGGCGGCGCCGCTGTGTTTTTCAAGATCGAGCTCGGCTTCACAGAAGTCATTCCCCTGGCGGAAAGTCAGCATGGGATTGGTTTTATCCACATCCAGCGAGAATTCACCCTCCTCGTTGGTCACCGTGGTGCCGATATGGTTGTCGATGCGGGCATTGGCCAGCAAGGAGCCGTCTTCTGCCCTGAGTATGCCGAAGACAGTCACCATCTCCTTGATGGTGCTGCTCGCATCCAGGGTGGCCACGTTGCCGGGAAACAGGGTGTAGCGCTGCTTGCCGGTATTGATGTCGTAGCTGTCCTTGCCCCGCTTGCTGTTGAGCAGCTCTATCTCGTACTCCCCGTAAGGGGGGAGGGCGAGGAAGGTCTGCTCGCCATGCAGGGGGTAATCCTGTCCGTTGACCTTGGCGAGCATCTGTCCTTCGCGATCGATCCCGGTATTGATGATCAAGCCGGACCCCGAGGAGTTGCGGCTAGAGGCGACCAGTGAGTCCTCGGTAGTGACCAGGGCGCCGCGCGCAATCAGGTTGCCATTCATGTCGCCACCATGGCTGCGGCCCAGTGTCATGGTGCCGCCGATGACCCTGTTCTCGAACCCGAGAGTGCCGGAGAGCGCCATATTGTGTTCATCACTGCCGTGCATCATGCGCGAGGCATTGAACGAGGCCAGATTGATGACACCGTCCATGCGTTTCTGGTAGTTGAGGTTGGCCGTGGTCTGGCCCTGCTCGTTGCTGCTCATGCCAAAGCTGAACAGGTTGTCGAACGGGATCGAGTAATCCAGCGTGATGCTCTTGTTGTTGAATCCGTTGAGCGTGCCGCTGTCGCTCTGCAGGCTGGCGCGCAGCGACAGGTTGCCGTATTTGCCGGCATAAAGGTGCTGGTAGTAATCGGCATAACTGCGATCGCTGTTCATCTGGCGGTCGTGCAAGGTGTTGAAGGTGAGCTGGCCGAGACCGCTGACCCAGCCACCCAGATTGAGCGTGATGCCGGCAGAGTAGAGTTCGGCGTTGCTTACTGTCAGGGCGCTGCCGGTCTCGAGCTTCTCCTGGCTGAGCCAAAGAGAGGCATTGTCATGGGCCTGCAGGGCAAGGCTGGATGCGAATCGCCACGATTGGTCGGAGGCCAGCATGGTTTGCAACTGGGCACTGACACGATCGGTTGCCTGCCAGTTTGCACGCGCTTCGCCTACCGCAGCATCCTTGAAGGCATAGGTTGTGGTGGCCAGTTCCAGAGTATCCAGCGAACGTGCCAGTGATACTCCCAGCAGCGGTGAATCACCGTTGTTCTGGGCGCCTTCCATCATGCCTCCCCACCATTGCCATCCCCACTCCTGAGTAAAGCCCAGACTACCGCCCAGTTTGGTGACGCGCTGGGTCGTGGTGCTGGTCAGCCGTCCATCGACATAGACTTCGACCGTGACGTTGTAGACGCCACTGGGGAACGCCGAGGTGTCGATATTCTGGTTGCCGATGGCCAGGTTCTGCAGGCTGATCAGGCGATCCTCACGGTACACCCTGACCTCGCCATTGGCAGGCATGAAGACTTGTACCGGGGTGGTGGACGCGTCGGCTTTCTGTTTACGTGACTGGGCCTGGTTGCCGTACGATGCCCCATAAATGCGGCCAGTACTCAGGCCGGTCACCACCCCCAGCGTCTGCAGATCCCAGGTCGAGGCCATGCCGGCCGCGATGCGGCGATCGTCAAGATCCCGCTCGTACATGGCACGATAGATGTCACCGCTCTGTTCTGGCTCCCCTAGGTTGTAGAGGGAGGCGTCCAGCGCCATGTGATGGGCGCCCATCCCGACGGTACTGTCCAGTTGCAGGAAGTTGGAGTCGCTGTGACCGTTTTGCGGATTGCTGTTGAAGGAGTAGCCCAGATTGTAGCGATGCACCCCGGTCAGGGCGTCAACGGTCGGGGTCAAGGTCACCCGGTTGTCCGGCTGCCTCGCCTGGCCGAATGCATCGCGTGAAACCCGAATCGTCAGCAACATGGCCACCAGGTCAAGCTGCATGCTGGCGTTGGCATCTATCTGCAAGCTGCCCTCGGCAGAAAACGTGCGTTTCTCTTCGCTAGCGAGCATGGTGGTCAGCTGGTCGTTGAGCAGACCTTGCTGCTGGCCAGCACCAAAATCGATGTGCAGCAGATGCAGCTTGCCGTCCTGCAGCAGCAGGGTGGCATTGCCGATCGGGTTATCGGTCAGGGTGTCGAGCCGGTTTTTTTCATCCGTGTACTGCAGACGAACGGGAACAGCCAGCCCTTCTGCCAGAGCCTGGGCAAAACTGGCCGGAATGATGACGTTGGCGATCTTGAGTGGCGCCGCGCTGTTGGCCGAGGCGGAGACCACCATCAGCAATGAGAGCGGCAACAAGCAGGTTTTCTTCAACATATCACGCACCATGGTTTCAGATTTCGGCAAAACAACACCGCCACTCGACCGGGTGGTGAAGGCAGTACCAGCACAAACGGGTTATTTGACGACGACGAATTCCTGACCCAGCCAGAGGCCAAGATGACTTTGCGGATCCTGCAAATCGACTTTCTTGAAGCGGCGCTGCTTGCCGGGCAGGTCGTAGTAGGTCTCTTTGCACTGCGCCTGTGCCTTGCGGTCCAGACAGGGGCCGTAGGCCACGGTGCGGTAAGAGGCATTCCCCTGATTGCTCAACATTCCGTTTTGCAGGTTGTAGGCGAAGTGCTGCTGGCGTGGCGTGACCACCAGAATGGTGCCTATCTGGGCAGAGGTGGTGGCAACCGCCTGGCGGCGATTGTTGCTCTGGTCGTCCATCGACAGGGCGGTGTCCAGCCAGCGGATGCGGTAGTAGCGCTCCTTGCCATCCTGCAGTCCCTTGTAAAAGAAACGCACGTTGTTCTTGGCATGGGCGGGCAGCATCAGTCGGCTGGGCGAGAGCATCAGCTCGCCGGCCACTTCCATCGGGATCTCCTGGCCACCCTCTTCGGGTGAAGAGATGCGGCTGATGGAGATGGTGACCAGCCTGGCTTGAGCACTGCCATTCTCGATCTCCTTGGCTACATCCTGGTTGCCTGCATCGATGAAGGTGGTGACGGAACCAACGTTGATGGCCTGGCTGACCCCGGGAATAAACAGCATCCATGCCATCAGCATTTTCAGGTTCATGGGAACTCCTGTGATTGCAAAGGGCCCCGCAGGGCCCCAAATACTATGCGTCGCGGCAATTAGGACCAGTTGGCAACGAACTCGACGTTGACTTCCCCACTCCACAGGCCATCCGGCAGGGTCTCGAAAGCCGCTTCAGTGCCGTTGACGGTCGCGCTTTCGATGTTGAAGGTGAACGAGCCCTGGGCGGTGCTGCGCTGGGTGTCATCCTTGAAGCTGCTGGCCAGCGGAGAGAGGTTGCCGCCCGTGATGCCGGCAGCGGTATCGATCAGCGTGGTATAGGCGGTGGTGCTGACGGGAGCACCTTGCCACAGCACGCCGACGTCGACGGTGGAGCCGCCGCTCAGGTGGTTCAGGGTGCCGCTCAGCTTCTTGGCCTTCAGCGTGAAGTCGGTGGCGCTGGCATCACCCTTGATGGCAACGTCGAACAGGCCGTTCACGGTGTTGAAACCCTTGATCCCTTCCGCGTATTGGAAAGAGAGGCTGTCGAGCGGCGTGACAACCAGCGCCGACTCGGTGTCCTTTTTGGCGGTTGCCTTCCAGGTGGCAACGGATTTTGCTTCTACAGCGGCCTGAGCGGCGGCAGCGAAGCCCAGTCCTGCAACAGTCAGCGCAATCAGAGTCTTTTTCATCTTGATATTTCCTACACATTTCCTGATGGGGGCATTTGCCACCCGTTTGATTTCACGCACCCAGGGTGCATTCCCTTTCCACCTTGCCGGACGGGTTTGTCCAAGCAATCTTGCCGATCGCCGAAGGGTAATGTTTCGTCAATCAGCTCATCTTTTCGCCGGCAAAGATACTGGACGGACCTGCTCGGATCGATGGAATGCTGTGTAGGAAAAGTCCTAAAAGATGGTTGTTGTCTGCAACTTAAAATAAGCCTTGTCCATTCCCTTATCAGGGTTTTTTGTTTCTCTTATGATTTTGATTTTTAAGAGTTTTGGTGCTTTTCTTATCTAGATGGCGTGTCTCTCTGGCGGGGGAGGATGGGAGGAGTTGCCGTGCGGGAATGAGTACAAGGAAAAATGGAGATTCAAAAGAATATATAGCTCTGTAAGTATTTGATGAGCATAAATAAAAATATCAGATAAAAATGAATTAGGTGCGAAGAGAGGAGTCGTTATTTGAACTACGTAACATATCATTAATATTCAAGCGCCATATGGTACACGTGCCGACTTTGTAGTTAATATACGTTGAATCAAATGGAGTAATGACAGGAAAGTATATGGCAAAAATATTGGTAGTAGATGATCACCCCGCCATCAGAATGGCTGTAAATATCCTGCTGCAGCAGGATGATCATCATATTGTTGCCGAAGTTGATAATGGTGTTGATGCAGTTTCGATGGCGCGGAAATATCAGCCTGATATGGTCGTGCTGGATATCGGAATTCCCAGGCTGGACGGCATTGAGGTGATCAAAAGACTGAAAGAGATGGATGCTGATATCAAGGTGGTCATATTGTCGGCACAAGCTACGCATCATATTATGGTGCGTTGTCTGCAAGCCGGTGCCAACGGTTTCATATCCAAGCTGGATGACCTTTCCTTGCTGAAAACAGTGCTGGTAAAGGTAGGGAAAGGTCAGCTTTATTTCCCTCGCGATGTGATTGCTGGCGCTAAGAATGCCCATGAAGTCGATCGGAAAGATCTCTTGTCGGCGCTCTCGGATAGAGAAATGAGCGTCTTGTTGCAGATATGCCAGGGGCACACCAACAAGCAGATTGCAGAGAGCATGCTGCTCAGCGAGAAGACAGTCAGCACCTACAAGAGTCGGCTGATGCAAAAGCTCAATGTCACCACCATGGTTGATCTGATCAGCCTGGCCAAGCGCCAAGAGTTGCTGTGACCATGAGGCATTGGCTTGCAGCTCTGCTGTTCTGTTGCTGCGCTTCATGGGCTTCGGCTCATGAGCTGGCGGCGCCCTTTCTGCATGTCTATGCGCGCAATGACAGCGAGTACCTCGAGAAGCAGACTCTGCCGCTGCATGCGGAAGATTGGCTGTGGTTGAGAAATCGTGGCCGGTTGGTGCTCGGGGTCCCCATGCCCGACAATCCTCCGATGGACATCACCCTGCGTGCCAATGCTTACGAAGGCGTCACCGCCGACATTGTCGGCATGCTGAGTCATCTGTTGCGTGTCGAGATCGTCGTAAAGAATCTGCCGTCTCGCGCCGCGGCCATTGCTGCGCTCAAGCGGGGAGAGGTCGATCTGCTGAGCACCTCCAATGCCTATGAAGAAGAGCAGCAATTATTGTTGACCGATAAATATATGCCGGATGATCCGGCCATATATAAAAATATACACGTAAAGGAGCGTGATATAAGAACGGTGGCCGTCCCGGAGTATTATCTGCCGGCGCTGGATGTGATGCGCTACCTGCCCAAGGTTCAGATAAAAATGTATTCCTCTCGTTATAGCGCACTTTCTTCGGTTGCATATGGCCAGGTCGATGCCGTCATGCTGGACATGATTTCCGGGAACTTCATCGTCAATAAATTTTATCAAGACAGCATTCAATTACTGAAACCTCTTTATATAGACACCCATGGTTTTTCGTTTTCGCTGGAAAGAAAAAATCAGCGGCTTAAAAAAATCATCAATATTGCGCTGGATGAAATTCTGGAAGGCAAGCGGGAGGAAATTGCCAAACGCTGGAATGGCGGCGGCCTCTCTATCGGGGCCAGCAAGGTCGAGCTGACCAGCGAGCAGTGGGCCTGGCTGGGTCAGCAGAAAAAAATCCGGATGGCCGTCAACAGCGGGGTGCCGCCGCTGAGTTTTCTCGACATCAATGACACCTTGCACGGGGTGGTGGCCGATTTGCTGCAGGTGTTGCGAGCGAAGCTGGGGGTGGAAATAGAGGTGGTGCCGGTCAAGACGCCAGGGCAGATGTTGCAGTTGCTGGATGGTGGGCAGGTGGACATCGCGGTGTTGAGCCCATCGGAAGAGCGTCGCAGTCGTTACCTGTTCAGCCGTGCCTTTGTGCTCGACCCGCTGGCCTATGTGGTGGGGGTCCGCCATGAGGCGACGGCACCGGAGACGCTGCTCAAGACCGGTACGGTCGCCATTATCAAGGACTTCATCTCCGAGCAGGCGATAGAGGACGAGTATGGCAAGCTGACCAGCAGAAAGTTCGAACGGATCGAAGATGCGCTGCGCTGCGTGGCGACCGAGACCTGCGACGTGACCGTGTTGCCGTTGCGGGTCGCCAAGTACTACATCAACAGCAAGTTTCCGGACAGTCTGCTCATTACGGGAGAGTTGTTCGACTCCATCCCGATCGGGGCGGCGTTTGCCGTTTCGCCCAAGCAGCATATGTTGCGCGACATTCTGGATCGGGTGATTGCCATCATTCCGCCGGATGAGCTGGAGGGACTCTCCAATCGCTGGCGTGTCAGTACCCAGCAGGAGGCCATCACCTGGCAGGAGCTGGTACGGGAATTTGGCGGCATCATTGCCTTGATCATGCTGCTGACCATCTGGATCGGCCTATGGGGCCTCTCTTTGCACAAACAGGTGCGCCAGCGCCGGGCAGCCGAGATGGCTTTGAGTGCCCAGCTCAAGTTCATCGAAGATCTGGTGGACGGCACACCCCATCCCATCTATGCCAGAGATCGAGAGGATCGGCTGGTGCTCTGCAACAGCACTTATGCCAGCTTCTTTGGCGAGGAGAAGAGCCGTCTGTTGGGCTCCACCATGGCGGACGATGTGCAGCGCTGGCCTTTTCTGGCTCCCCTGTTCGAGGATTTGAGTGCCGCGCGTACGGTACGCTGTGCCAGGCAGGGGGATCATCGCCTCTCCATGGCGACGGGGTCCGTGGCCGTTTATCACTGGGTACAGCCCTACTATGACCTGGAGGGAAATGTTCAGGGGGGAATCGGTGGTTGGATCGACGTGAGCGAGCGGCTGCGGCTGCTCGAAGAGCTGGCTCTGGCCAGTCAGGATGCCCAGGAGGCCAATCGTGCCAAGTCGACCTTTCTGGCCACCATGAGCCACGAGATCCGCACGCCCATGAATGCCATCATAGGTTTGCTGGAACTGACCCTGCGCCGCGATCGATTGCATGATGAGGATAAGACCTCACTCTCCATCGCCCATGGTTCGGCCAGGGATCTGCTGAGCCTGATTGGCGATATTCTGGACATATCCAAGATCGAGTCCGGCCGGCTTGAACTGAGGCCGGAGCCCCATGAAATCACGGCGCTGACGGCCTCGGTGGTCACCGTATTCACTGCGCTGGCCAGACAAAAGAGCCTGCAACTGGAACTCGCCGCCGGCGAGCCCCGCTGGGTACAGATAGATGGCATCTGCTACAAGCAGATCCTCTCCAATCTCATCAGCAATGCCATCAAGTACACCGAGCAGGGATCGGTGCGGGTCGAGTTGCAATCAAAAACCAGCGACGGCTGGTGTACCTTGCAACTGGTGATCCGGGATACGGGCATAGGGATTGCGCCTGCGGAGCAAGCCAGGCTGTTTCAGCCTTTTGGTCAGGCCAGGCAGCCCGAGCACATCCAGCGCTCCGGGACCGGTCTCGGACTGATGATCTCTCGCTCGCTGTGCGAGTCGATGGGAGGCTCGCTGCTGCTGGAGAGCGAGCTTGGACACGGCACGTGCATCAGCATCGAGATGAAAGTGCCGCTGGCGAGCGCCGTCGAATCAGTTACGCCCGTGGCATTGGGCACGATGACAGGGCATCACCGGCGACTGCGGGTCATGATAGTGGACGATCACCCCACCAACCGGCTGTTGGTCAGCCAGCAACTGGCATACCTCGGGCATGATGCCACCGCCGCCGAGTCGGGGCGCGAGGCGCTGGCACTGTTTGCCAACTCACCCTTTGACGTGATGATCACCGACTTCAACATGCCTGGCATGAGCGGCTTTGAACTGACCCGCCAGTATCGGGCTCTGGAGCTGAGCCGGGGTACGCATCGTTGCCTCATCCTGGGGTTGACGGCGGATGCCCGCCAGGAGCAGGTGAGCGAGGGGCTGACTGCTGGCATGGACGACTGCCTGTTCAAGCCGGTAGGGCTGGAAGAGCTGGAGCGCTGCCTGTGTCGCCACATGCAGCATGAGGAGCAGCGGGAAATCGAGCGCTGTGTGCAGGAGATCAAGCAGTGTCTCGGACCATTGACCGGCAATCAGCCTGCGCTGATGTTGCCCTTGTTGCATGAGTTTATGCGAGCCAGCGACGATGATCTGCTGGGCCTGCAGCAAGCCGCAGAGGGGGGTGAACTGGCCCGTTTTCTCGACTATGTGCACCGTCTGAAGGGCGGGGCCAGGATCATGGGAGCGATGAAACTGGTTGCGGTGTGCAGCGAGACAGAATCTGCCAGGCTCGGGCCGCAGGGATTGCCGATGGCATTGCTGCCGTTGCAGCATGCCTACGGGATCGTCAGGCAGGCCATGGTGCAAATGCAGGCCGAGCCGGAATGAAAATGAAGGCATGCCGGGCATGCCTTCATGGATGGTCAACCGTGCCAGTAGACCAGCAGTTCATAGGCCGCTTCGCCGGTCTGATCCGGTTTGGCGGCCGGAGCCAGATAGCTGAGGAAGTAGCGGGTGGCCTGGGTCAGAGGCAGGGCATGGTGTTGTGGCAGTGGCTGGCCGTTGAGCGCCAGCTTGAAGTCGGTGCCGGCCTGTTCGGGCAAACTGGCATACAGGGTGCGAGCCTGCAATTGATAGGTGGTGTTGAAGTCCGGATTGCTGAGGTTGATGGCCTCGGTCTGGACCGGGCTGGATGTGGCAACGGAATTGACCGGTTGCTGACCCGGGTGGGTGAGCGAAATTTCCATCCCGGTACTCTTGCTGGCGGTGGCAGGCCAGGTGAGCTGATTGGTTTGTGTGTCGGCCTGAGCCGCCATCGCGCAGCAACCAGCCAGTAGTGCCACCAGAACTCCTTTCTGAGACATATGATTATCTCCTGGATATCGAGGTTACCCCGCTGCCGGGGGTCACTCATCTATCGACCCGCCCGCGGCGAAGCTTAATCTGTACCCCACTATTCGGAATGAGCTGACACGGGATACGGGGTATGATCCCGCGCCTTGTCCTCCCTTTAGTCATAGATATGGAATCCCTGCTTTGCTCGAAAATCAGATGATGTTGTTGGCGGTGTTCGAACGGGCGGCGCTGATGTTGATGACCCTGTTCTTCCTGACCCGTACCCGGCCGTTCCAGCGGCTGTTCCAGAAGCGGGATCACACCCCGGCCGAGCTGGTGCTGGTGGCGGCCATCTTCTGCCTGTTTGCGGTGTTCAGCACCTATACCGGCATTCCGGTGGAAGGGGCCCTCATCAACGTGCGGATCATCGCCATCATCTCCGGCGGCATCCTGTTTGGCCCCTGGGTCGGCATTCCGGCCGGGGTCATCTCCGGTCTGCACCGCTATCTCATCGACATGGATGGGCACACCTCGATCCCGTGCCTCATCGCCAGCATCATCGCCGGCCTGCTCGCCACCTGGCTGCACCTGCGCTGTCGCAAGTCGCGGCTCTGGCTGTACGGCATTCTGGCGGGGATGTTGTGTGAAGGGCTCACCATGCTGCTCATCTGGCTGCTGACCGAGCCCCATGCGGTGGGTGTCGAGATCGTAAGCCACATCGCCTACCCGATGATCGCCGGGGCGCTCTGCATCGGCCTGATCATCAAGCTGGTGCAGGATCTGGATGACGAGAAGGAGCTGATTGCCGCCAAGCAGGCCAAGCTGGCGCTGGATATCGCCAACAAGACGCTGCCCTTCTTCCAGAACATCGATCGCCACTCCCTGAGCCAGGTGTGCGGCATCATTCGCAGCGAGATCAGCGCCGATGCGGTGGCCATCACCGACACCCGTGACGTGTTGGCCTATGTGGGGGTGGGCAAGGATTACTACGAGCTGGACGAGCACCACGCCATCAGCGACATGACCCAGCGGGCGGTGCTGCTCGACCAGATCATCATCAACAACGATCTGCGCCAATATCACCTATCCGATTTCCACTCGGTCATCATTATTCCGCTGCGGGAAAACGGCTCGGTGAGCGGCACCCTCAAGATCTACTACCGTCGCACCCACAGCATCACCAGCTCCCTCAAGGAGATGGCGGTGGGCCTCTCCCAGCTCATCTCCACCCAGATGGAGGTATCGCGCATCGAGCAGCTCAAGGAGATGACCCGCAAGGCGGAGTTCACCGCGCTGCAGAGCAAGATCAACCCGCACTTCCTGTTCAACGCCCTCAATGCCATCTCGTCGCTGATCCGCATTCGGCCCCAGCAGGCACGTCAGCTGATTGCCAATCTGGCGGACTACCTGCGCTACAACCTCAACAAGGGGGACACCCTCATCGATATCCAGGAGGAGCTGCAGCAGGTGCGCGACTACGTGGCCATCGAGCAGGCCCGCTTCGGCGACAAGCTGGAGGTGGTGTTCGAGGTGGATGACGTGCACATCCAGGTGCCGAGCCTGCTGTTGCAGCCGCTGGTGGAAAACGCCATCCTGCACGGCATCCAGCCCCGCAGCGCGCCGGGTCGGGTCACCATCGAGGTGAAGCAGCTGGCGGGCGGCATTCGAGTAGCGGTGCGCGATACCGGTTACGGCATCAGCCAGGAGGTGATCGACGGGGTCGCCGCCGGTCGGGTGGAGAGCCGCAGCATCGGCCTGATGAACGTGCATCAACGGGTCAAGCTGCTCTATGGCGACGGCCTGCACCTCAAACGGCTGGAGCCGGGTACCGAAGTGAGTTTCTATCTGCCGGATCAGGAGTCGATGCCATGCTGAAGGCCATCATGATTGAAGATAAGTGTGTGCTGCGAGAGGCGTTGTCATGCTGAAAGCCATCATAGTGGAAGACGAATATCTGGCGCGCGAGGAGCTGGCCTACCTGGTGGGGCAGCACAGCGCCATCGAGATAGTAGCGAGCTTCGAGGATGGGCTGGAGGCGTTCAAATACCTGCAGGATCACGAGGTGGACGTGGTGTTTCTGGATATCCAGATTCCCTCCATCGATGGCCTGCTGCTGGCCAAGAACCTGCACAAGTCGAGCCATCCGCCCCACATCGTCTTCGTCACCGCCTACAAGGAGTTTGCGGTGGAGGCATTCGAGCTGGAGGCGTTCGACTACATCCTCAAACCCTACAACGAACCGCGTCTCATCAGCCTGTTGCAAAAGCTGGAGCTGGTGGGCAAGTCGCAGACGGGGCAGGGGAGCGAGCCGGGCACGCCGCACAATCGCACCGTCAATCTGGTGAAGGGGGAGCGCATCATCGTCACCCCCTGCGAGCAGATCTACTACGCGGAAGCCGACGAGAAGCTCACCTATGTCTACACCCGCGATGATCGCTACGTGATGACCATGACCCTCAGCGAGTTCGTCAGCCGGCTGCCCGCCGAGGGGTTCTTCCGCTGTCACCGCTCCTACTGCGTCAACATCAACAAGATCCGCGAGATAGTGCCCTGGTTCAACAGCACCTATCTCATCCGGCTCCATGACCTGCCGTTCGAAGTGCCGGTCAGCCGCAGCAACATCAAGGCGTTCCGTCAGCTGATGCGGCTCTGATTGTCATTCATTCCCGCCGATCTGCATTTCATGCCTTAATCGGTCGGCGGGAGTGGCGTCTTGCCTATAGTGGCCCCAGTTTCCTTAAGGCCATTGACCGAGACGCATCATGACCAAAGAGATGAATCGCACCCGCTACCTCACCCTGTTGGGGACCATCATCACCCAGTTCGCGCTGGGATCCGTTTACACCTGGAGCCTGTTCAACGCCCAGCTCTCCGACAAGCTGGACGAGCCGGTCAGTCAGGTCGCCTTCGCCTTCGGCCTGCTCAGCCTCTCCCTGGCGGTAGCTTCCTCCCTGGCGGGCAAGCTGCAGGAGCGGTTCGGGGTGCGCAACGTCACCCTGGGTGCCGGCGTGCTGCTCGGCATCGGCTTCTTCCTCACCGCCCACGCCAGCAACCTGGCGATGCTCTACCTCTGCGCCGGCATCCTGGTCGGTTTTGCCGACGGTACCGGCTACCTGATGACCCTCTCCAACTGCGTGAAGTGGTTCCCGGAGCGCAAGGGGCTGATCTCCGCCTGTTCCATCGGCGCCTACGGCCTCGGCAGCCTGGGTTTCAAGTACATCAACCTGCTGCTGCTCTCCAGCAACGGCCTTGAGACCACCTTCCAGCTGTGGGGGCTGATCGCCATGTCCATGGTGCTGGTGGGCGGCATGCTGATGAAGGATGCACCCAAGCAGGCGGCCGCCGTGCAGCAGAGCGAGAGCCGCGACTTCACTCTGGCCGAGGCGATGCGCAAGCCGCAGTACTGGATGCTGGCGCTGATGTTCCTCACCGCCTGCATGAGCGGTCTCTACGTCATCGGCGTGGCCAAGGACATCGGCGAGAACATGGTGGGCCTGCCGGCCGTGGTCGCCGCCAACGCCGTCGCCATCATCGCCATGGCCAACCTGGGTGGCCGGCTGGTGCTTGGCATCCTGTCTGACAAGATGTCCCGCATCCGGGTCATCACCATCGCCCAGCTGATTACCCTGGCCGGCATGGCGCTGCTGCTGTTCGTGCCGCTCAACGCCAACCTGTTCTTCGTGGCGGTGGCCTGCGTGGCGTTCAGCTTCGGCGGCACCATCACCGTCTATCCCTCGCTGGTGAGCGACTTCTTCGGTCTCAACAACCTGACCAAGAACTACGGCGTCATCTATCTGGGCTTTGGTCTGGGCAGCATCATCGGCTCCATCGTAGCCTCCCTGTTCGGTGGTTTCATGGCGACCTTCAACCTGATCCTGGTGTTGCTGGTGGTGGCGCTGGTGCTCTCCCTCACCATCCGCCTGCCGGCGCCGGTATCGGTAGAGCGGGCCTGATCACCCGCCTGCCGCAGCAAGCAATGAAAAGACCCGGGCCTGGCCCGGGTCTTTTTTATGCGCGGCTCATTACTCAGCGTGGCGGCAGCCCCAACAGCTGGCGCACCCGCTGGCAGGTCTCTTCCACCGTCGGCCAGTCGGCGGCGGTGATGGTGACATGGCCCATCTTGCGGCCGGGGCGGGGTTCCCCCTTGCCGTACAGGTGCAGATGCACGCCGGGCAGTGCCAGCAGGGCGGCCCAGTCTGGCGTGCCAGCCTGCCAGAGATCCCCCAGCAGGTTGAGCAGCATGGCAGGGCGCACGGCGATCCGCGCGGGCAGCGGCAGATCGCACAGGGCGCGCACCTGCAGCTCGAACTGGCTGCACTCGGCGTTGTCGAGGCTGGGGTGGCCCGAGTTGTGGGGGCGTGGCGCCAGCTCGTTGACCAGCAACTTCCCTGCCACCAGGAAGAACTCCACCGTCAGCACGCCGACGTAGTCGAGGGCGGCGATCAGCTGCTCGGCGATGCGTCTGGCGTCGGCCTCCAGCGCCGGCACCTTGGCCGGGGAGCGAGTCTGGTCCAGAATGCCGCCGCTGTGCCAGTTCTGCACCAGCGGCAGGGCACCGATGGCACCGCTCGGGCTGCGGGCCAGGGTCAGGGAAAACTCACCCTCCAGCGCCAGCCGTTGTTCCAGCACGCAGGGTACGCCGCTGGCGGCCAGCGCGGCCGGCAGCTGGTCGGCGGCCTGAATGGTCCACTGGCCTTTGCCGTCGTACCCCTCGCGGGCGGTCTTGAGGATGGCGGGGAAGAGGGCGGCGGGCAGCGCTGGCAGCGGCTCGCCCGGTTGCAGGGTCTGGTTCGGCGCGACCGGGATGCCGGCTCTGCTCAGGAAGGCCTTCTCTTCGCGGCGATCCTGACAGATGCGCACGGCACCGGCGGCCGGGCGTACCGGCTGGTACTGCTCCAGCAGGGCCAGGGCGGTGGCCGGCACGTTCTCGAACTCGCAGGTGACGGCGGCGCAGCGGCTGGCCAGATCGTGCAGGGCGGTCGGGTCGTCATAGGCGGCAACAATATGGTGATCGGCAGCCGCGCCGGCGATGCTGGCGGGATCGGGATCCAGCACCACCACCTTGTAGCCGAGGCGGTGGGCGGCCATCACGAAGTAGCGGCCGAGCTGGCCGCCCCCCAGCATGCCGAGGGTGGCGGGTGGCAGTATCATGCCGGGTCCTCCAGGGTGAGGGCCTGCACCCGGTCGCGTTCGGTGGTGCGAAAGCCGTCGAGCTGCTGCTGATAGCGGGGGGCATCGCCGTCTTGCGCGACGGATAGCAGGGAGACCGCGAACAGGCCGGCGTTGGCGGCGCCCGCCTCGCCGATGGCGAAGGTGGCGACCGGCACCCCCTTGGGCATCTGCACGATGGAGAGCAGGGAGTCCATCCCCTTGAGCTGGCGGGTCGGGATGGGCACACCCAGCACCGGAATGGTGGTCTTGGCGGCCACCATGCCCGGCAGATGGGCGGCGCCGCCAGCCCCGGCGATGATGGCGTGCAGGCCACGCTCACGGGCGCTGGCGGCATATTCGAACAGCAGATCCGGGGTGCGGTGGGCCGAGACCACGCGCGCCTCGTAGGGGACGCCATGCTCCTTGAGGATGCGGGCGGCGGCCTGCATCACGGGCCAGTCGGAGTCGGATCCCATTACCAGGCCGATCAGGGGAGGGGTATTCATGGCTGATGACTCCTTGCAGTCAAACGTTTGTCTCTGGTTGGCAAAAAGAGCCGGCAAGCCGGCTCAGAATTTTTCGGGTCGCACGATTTCGACCGGTTGCAAAAAGGCGACCATGGCATAGTCGGGGTAGTAGCGACTCTGCAGGTGGGCGAGCAGGCGTTCCGCCTGTTCGCGGCTGCAGATCGCCTCCAGCCGGATGTTGCCGCTCTCGCTCCAGCTGGCGTTGCGCTCACCGTGGTCACCGCGCCCTCTGGCATCGGTAATGGTGTAGCCGCGCAGCCCCTCGCGGGTGAGGGTGCGCAGCAGGGTGGGTTCCAGGTTCGCTTCCGTGATGACGGTGAGCAGGGTGCGGATCTCGGTCTGCATGTGGCTACTCCGTGAAGTGGCGGGCCCAGCTGTGGTAGAGCGGGATCCCCAGCATGATGTTGAACGGGAAGGTGACCCCCAGTACGGCGCTGAGCGACAGGCCCGGATTGGCCTGAGGGACGGCGATGCGCATGGTGGCCGGCACGGCGATATAGGAGGCGCTAGCCGCCAGGGTGGCCAGCAGGGTCAGGCCACCGAGGGAGAGCCCCATCAGCTGGCCGATCACCAGGCCGAGGCCAGCGGAGGCGAGCGGCATCAGCAGGGCGAAGCCGAGCAGGAACAGGCCGTGGCGGCGCAGGTCCTGGCACTGGCGGGCGACAATGAGGCCCATCTCTAGCAGGAACAGCGCCAGCGCCCCCTTGAACAGGTCGACGAACAGGGGTTTGAGCGGGGCAATCCCGTCGGGACCGGCCAGATAACCGATGGCCATGCCGCCCAGCAGCAGGGTGACCCCCTTGCCGAGGAAGGTTTCATGGGCCAGCCGGCGCCAGCGGGTCTGCCGGCTTATCCCCTGAGCCAGCACGATGCCGACCAGGATGGCGGGGATCTCCATCACCGCCAGGAAGATGGAGAGCTGGGATTCGAAGCTGATGCCGCGCTCGGTCAGCCAGTTCACCCCGACCGCAAAGGTCGCCACGCTGACCGAGCCGTAGTGGGCGGCGGTGGCGGCGGCATCGACCCGGTTCATCTTGAGGCGCAGCACGGCAAACCCGGCCAGGGTCTGCAGCATGCCGAGCAGGATCACCAGTGCCAGTTGCGGTAATAACGGTTGCAGGGATTGCTGCGCCAGGCCGACGCCGCCCTTGAGGCCTATGGCCAGCAACAGAAAGAGGGAGAGAGTATCGTAGAGCGCGGGTGGCAGCTTGAGCTCGGAGCGCACCAGACCGGCCAGCAGGCCAAACAGGAAAAAGAGTACAACAACATCCAGCATGGGAGTTCGCAGGAGGCAATTCACAGGGTGGTTGCATGCTAGAGTGCAAGATGTTTCGATAAAATCAGATTTTGATTGATGATTGTTCGGTAAAAACTGATAAGGGGCCCGATGCTCAACTACAAACAGCTCTATTACTTCTGGCACGTGGCGCGCAGCGGGAGTGTGACGCGGGCCGCCGAGCAGTTGCACCTCACGCCGCAGACCGTCAGCGGTCAGGTGGCCGAGCTGGAGCTCTCGCTCGGGGTGGCGCTGTTCAACCGGGTGGGGCGGCGGCTTGCCCTGACCACCGCCGGTCGCCAGGCGCTCGAACAGGCTGGCGCCATCTTCTCGCTCGGCGCCGATCTCGAGCATACCCTGCGCCATGCCAGCCAGGAGCTGACCATGCAGGTGGGGATCGCCGACTCCGTGCCCCGCACCCTGGCGTTCGAGCTGCTGGCACCCGCCATGGCGCTGGTCACCCCGCTGCGGCTGGTGTGCCATGAAGAGCGGGCGGAACAGCTGTTCAGCGAGCTGGCCAGCCACAAGCTGGACATGGTGCTGATCGATCGCCCGCTCCCTCCCGACAGCGGAGTGCGCGGCTACAACCACGAGCTGGGACGCAGCCCGCTGGCGCTGTTTGCCAGCCCCGAGCTGGCTGCCAAGGCGCGGCAGGGTTTTCCTGCTTCCCTTGAGGGGCTGCCGCTGCTGATCCCGGGGGAGAAGTCGGCGACCCATGACAGCTTGCTGGCCTGGTATCGGCAGCAGGGCATCCATCCCCATCTGGTCGGCCAGTTCGACGATTCGACCCTGATGAAGTCGTTCGGCAAGGCGGGGATGGGGATCTTTCCGGCGCCGCTGGCCATGGTCGACGAGATCGCACGACTCTACGGTGTCGAACGGATTGCAACACTGACCGAGGTGACGCTCTCCTACTATCTAGTGTCGGCCGGTCGTCACCTCTCCCATCCCGGGGTACAAGCGGTAATGGAGGGAGCGAAGCAGCGGCTGGCCGCGCTGGGTGGCAAGAAATAGAAATCTGGATGGCTATACATCCACCTCTGCTCTGCCTATAATCCCTGCGCTTTGGCGCATCATGCTTAATAGGGAATCCGGTGAAAATCCGGAGCTGGCGCGCAGCGGTAAGGGGGAACGAAGCGACATCAGGGCACTGCCACAGGTGGGAAGCCGTCGCCGTAGGCCATCAGCCCCCCAGCCCGAAGACCTGCCAAAGTTCGTATTTCGGGCCGAGAGAAACCGGCCACGAAGTAGATGCTTACGCGAACTTAAGGATCTCTCATGTCCAAGAAATTATTGGCGGCTGCCCTGTTGCCAACGGCGGCCTTTGCCCAGACCACCATCCCCGTCAATCCTACCCTGGTCATCACCGCCAATCGGGTGGAGCAACCCATCAGCTCGGTACTGGCTCCCGTTGTGGTGATCGATCGCGCCGAGATCGAGTCGCGTCAGGTGCAGAGCCTGCCAGCGTTGCTGAAGACGCTGCCCGGCGTGCAGATCACTACCCTAGGTGGCCGAGGCCACATGAGCAGCCTGTTCATCCGTGGTACCAACTCCAACCATTCACTGGTGCTGATGAATGGGCGTCCCATCGCGGCCATGGTGGCCGGCACGCCGGATCTCAGCCAGATCCCGCTCGGCAATATCGAGCGCATCGAGTACATCCGTGGCCCGCGGGCGGCCGTGTATGGCTCGGACGCCATCGGCGGCGTCATCAACCTCATCACCAAGACGTCCGCCAAGAATGGCAGCGAGACCCACCTGAAGGGCGGTGTGGGCAGCAATGGCTACGGCCAGGGCCAGCTGCGTACCGTGCAGGCTCTGGGCCAGCAGACCGACATGAATATGATGATCGGCTACGAGCGCACCGATGGGTTCGACGTGGTGGCCAATGCTCAGCAGCCGGATCGGGATGGCTTTGACAGCCTGAACGGCCAGTTCGGACTGAATCATGCTTTCAACGACGCATGGAGTGCCGATTTCAACGCCCAGGGCTATGACAACCAGACCGAGATGGATGATGCGTATCAGTCGGCGGATCAGAGCCGGGTGCAGGCGTTCCAGTACGATGGCGGCCTCAAGTATCAGAGCGGTGCGCTGAGCAGCCGGCTGGAGGCCAGCTACGGCGAGAACAAGCTGAAGAGCTGGCTGGAGAGCAAAGGGGAGTCCAGTGCGGAGCCCATCCACACCGGGCTGACCCGCTTCTCCTGGGTCAACAGCTGGAGTGGTGTCGAGGGACTCAACCTGACCGGTGGTGCCGACTGGCAGCAGGAGCAGCTGAAATCCGATACACGCAGCTATGGTCAGGCATTCAATGCCCCGGATCGCGACAACACGGGTCTGTTCGTGGTGGGCAGCTACCGCTGGCAGGCCCTGCTGTGGGAGCTCTCTGGTCGTACCGATGACAACAAGCAATATGGCCGCCACAACACCTGGTCCGCTGCCAGCGGGCTGGATCTCGATGACAACCATAATGTGCGCCTGAGCTATGGCACTGCCTTCAAGGCACCGACCTTCCTCGATCTCTATTATCCGGGTTATGAGAACCCCGCGCTGAAACCTGAAGAGAGCAAGAATCTGGAGCTGGGCTTCAGCGGTCGCTACACCGGTTGGGATTGGTCGTTGAACCTTTACCGCAACCAGATCCAGAATCTGATTGCCTGCCAAAGCGCGTCTTCAACTTGCCGACCGGACAACACCGACGCCGAGATCCGCGGTGTGGAAGTGGCGCTCGGTCTGGAAACCGGACCACTGCGGCACGATCTGAGCTTTGACTACACCCGGGCCGAAGACAAGAACGACGGGGATCAGCAACTGCTGCGTCGTGCCAAGCAGAAGGCCAGCTGGCTGACTCAGATACAACTGGGCCCGGTCGATCTCTCCACCGAACTGCTCTATGTCGGCAAGCGGGATGACAAGAACTTCAGCAGCTTCCCGGCAGAGCGGGTTGAGCTGGGTTCCTACACCCTGATCAACCTGGGGGCGAGCTATGGGGTGACGCCTCAGTTCACGCTGGGTGGCCGCATCGACAACCTGTTTGATCGTGATTACGCCCCGGCCTATGGCTATGCGTCGGCAGGTACCGAGTTCAAGCTGACGGCAGACTACCGTCTCTGAGCGGCAACGCTGCTTATATAAGAGAAGCTAAAAAGCGAGGCCCCGCCATTGGTGGGGCCTTTTCTATTGGCGGTCGGCGGGAGTATGATCGCCGACTTGCACCAAAGGGGAGCTCAAGTGGCCAATATTCTCGTGTTCGACTCCGGTATGGGTGGGCTGACCATCTACCGCGAGATCCGCCGCGCATTGCCGGCACACAACTATATCTATTGCTTCGACAACGCCAACTTCCCCTATGGTGAGCTGAGCGAAGCCGCCCTCACCGAAGCCTGCACCAGGTTGGTCAGCCACATGGTGGTCGAGCATGCCATCGATCTGGTGGTGATTGCCTGCAACACGGCCAGCACCATCGCTCTGCCGTCCCTGCGTGCAGCCATGACAGTACCGGTCGTCGGCGTGGTACCCGCCATCAAGCCCGCTGCCGCGCTTACCCGTAGTGGTTGCATCGGCTTGCTGGCAACCCCGGGGACCGTCAGCCGTGAATATACCCACGAACTCATCGCCCAGTTTGCGCCGGGCAAGCGGGTGCTGCTCAAGGGGGCGACCGAGCTGGTTGTCGAGGCCGAGCACAAGCTGGCGGGTCTGCCGGTCAATATGGCGCTGTTGCGGGAAGTACTGGCGGATTGGCTGGAAGGGGAAGAGCATCCGGATACTCTGGTGCTGGGCTGTACCCATTTCCCGTTGCTGGATGAAGAAATACGGCAGTTGATGCCTGCGTGCCAGCTGGTGGATTCCGGCAGTGCGGTCGCCAAGCGGGTGGCTCACCTGCTGGCTGGTTTGGTAACGACACCGACACGGCTGGAAGATGTCGGGGGTAAGGCCTATTGCACCCGGTTGGATGCCCAGACCCAGAAACTGACAGCCCCCTTGCAAGCTTGGGGGCTGTCATCACTCGAAGAGGTCAGGTTCTAACGGATTACCGGCCAGTGGTCAGGCATCCACTTCACTGCCTTCTCGCTCATCTTTGTCCCGCTTGTCATTGGCTTCACGTACTTTAAGGGTACGCTGTTGATACTCCTTGTCGTTGAGTGCGGCGATTGCCTTGGCGGCATCGGCAGCGGGCATCTCCACGAAACCAAATCCTCTGCGCTTGCCGGTGGCCTTGTCCTTCATCAAACGGACCGAGATCACCTGGCCCTGCTCGGCAAACAATTCGCGCACGGCTATCTCATTGGCACGGTATGGCAGATTGCCTACATATAAGGTGCAGGTCTCCTGACTGGAGGCCAGCTCAGCCACACCAGCCGGTGCACGGTTCAGGAACAGCGGTACCACGAAACCGCCGATGGCCAAGCCCACAGCAAAAATCACTTCGGCTTTCAAAGAAAATTGCAGGGCCTGGGCAACCAGATAACCAACCAGCGCCAACACCAGAGCAAGGATGGCCGCCTGCACATAAACGGGAAACTTGGATAAATTCATCTTTAAAGACCTTTTGTAAATGAAAGCAAAAAAGGTGCAACACTCTATTCACCTCCATGGTAACTAGCTTTCCAGCCGGGCGCTACCATGGACCACTTGGGACATATTATCCGTTCCAGTATGGCATCCCTTGAGAGGGGAAGATCCACCTAAATGATGATAAAACCGGTCTGAAATCATCGGTTTGTGGATAACATTGTATATATACACTGAGTAAGCTGTTTCTAATTGGATAATTTGAAGTTTCCGTGACTTTCTTCAAAAAAAGCCTTGTCATCGCGGCGCGGCTCCCTATAATGCGCCCCTACCAGCACGGCGGAACA
>NZ_JASCAS010000028.1:0-94849 GCF_029967615.1 Aeromonas sp. V90_14
GCCGATGGTAGTGTGGCATTCGCCATGCGAGAGTAGGACACTGCCAGGCACCCAACACGAGAAACCCCGCTCATCTGAGCGGGGTTTTTTATTGCCTGAAATTCAGTCTTTTCCTCTCTGAACCCCGTTTATTTGATAGTCCAAGATCATCTTCTCTGACCTCGCTCCTTATATGGTCCACCTTTTGTCTGGCTGATATTTGTCCATCAATTCAATTGCTGAACAGAAAAAGCACAGAATGTGATGTCTCTACCTTTCTTGTGATGCCCGCTCTGCTTTAATTCGTCTGCCCACGTTCGATGGGCCAAGGAATCACAATAATCTGAGGAATGGACACATGTTCAAAAGAACAGTAACGATGATGCTGGCGGCGGGAACCCTGGTATTAGGCGGTTGCGCATCTCACGGTGGCGCTGAACAAGCGGCTGCGGACAACAGCGATTTCGGTGGCAAGTCCATCTACCTGCGTGGGGAGATGAACGACTGGATGGCAACCGACGCGAGCAAGGTGGTCAAGGTGGCCGACAAGCTCTACATGGCCAAGGGAACGCTCAAGAAAGAGTGGGCTCCCTACAAGTTCAAGTTCGCCGACTCCGGCTGGAGCTGTGGTACCAACTTCGGCTACAAGAGCCCGAGTGACGGTGTTGCCGTGCTGGGTGGTGAAGCCGTGCCGGTCAACCCCTGCTCCAAGTATGAAGACATGAAGTTCTCGCCGGATGCGGATGGCGTCTATGAGTTCTATCTGAACATGGCGGGCGATACCCCGACCGTGTACGTCAAGAAACCCTGATCTGGACCGGGAAGCAAGTTTCCCGGGCGATGAATCGGTCAATGCCCCGGCCCAGCCCACTGCTGGCCGGGGCGTTTTTTTAGGATGGAACAGGATGTCTCGTCATTAAAAATACTACATATAGTGTTTTTATTTTGTTTGTTCGCTATTGGTTGTGTTTGTTGCTACTGTCGTGACGTTGTTCCATTCACATGAGGTTGATTGAACATGGCTAAATCCAACCCGGTGCAGGAGAGTGAGAGCGCCTCTCGCCTGATCCCCTTGCAGGAAACGTCCTTCGAGATCTGGGACAGCAAGTATCGTCTCAAGAGCAAGGATGGCGTCCCCATTGATGGCACGATCGATGAAACCTACCAGCGGGTCGCCCTTGCCCTGGCTGGCCAGGAGTCGGAGCCAGACGTCTGGTATGAGCCCTTCCTGTGGGCGCTACGCAACGGCGCCATCCCGGCGGGACGCATCACGTCCAATGCGGGAGCCTTCGAGCACAAGCCGGCGACCTCGACCATCAACTGCACCGTCTCCGGTACCATCGAGGATTCAATGGACGACATCCTCAGTAAGGTGCACGAGGCGGGGTTGACCCTGAAGGCGGGCTGCGGCATCGGCTATGACTTCTCGACCCTGCGTCCCCGTGGCGCCTTCGTCTCCGGCGCGGGAGCCTACACCTCGGGCCCGCTCTCCTTCATGGATATCTACGACAAGATGTGTTTCACCGTCTCGTCCGCCGGTGGTCGTCGTGGCGCCCAGATGGGCACCATGGATATCCGTCATCCCGATGTTGTCGAGTTCATTCAGGCCAAGCGGGAAGATGGGCGGCTGCGCCAGTTCAACCTCTCCCTGCTCATCACCGAGGAGTTCGTCAAGGCGGTGAAGGAGGATGCCCCCTGGACGCTGATCTTCCCCTACACCGCCAAGGAGGTGGAGCAGGACAGCATCGTGCTGGACGATCCCGAGCAGGTGATCTGGGCCGATTGGCCGAACAAGGAAGGGGTGGTCATCAACGAGTTGGGGCTGGTTGCCTGCAAGCGTTACAAGACGCTCCCCGCACGCAAGATGTGGAACGTCATCATGAGCTCCACCTATGACTATGCCGAGCCCGGTTTCATCCTGATCGACAAGGTCAACCAGATGAACAACAACTGGTTCTGCGAGGAGATCCGCGCCACCAATCCCTGTGGTGAGCAGCCTCTTCCCCCCTATGGCGCCTGCCTGCTGGGCTCGGTCAACCTGACCCGGTTCGTGCGCGACCCTTTCACCGAACAGGCCGCCTTCGACTGGTCCGCGTTTCGCAAGGTTGTGGCCATCTTCACCCGTATGCTGGACAACGTGGTGGAGATCAACCAGCTACCGCTTGCCAAGCAGCGCGAAGAGATCATCAGCAAACGCCGTCATGGCATGGGCTTCCTCGGCCTCGGCTCGGCCCTCACCATGCTGCGGATAAAATACGGCTCTGCCGCCGCCGTCGCCTTTACCGAGCAGGTATCTCAGGAGCTGGCCATGACCGGCTGGCGCGAGTCCCTGGCCTTGGCGAAGGAGAAGGGCCCGGCCCCCATCATGGAGCTGGAGTTCGAAGTGACCGGCAAGCTGCTGAGGCTACGCCCCGAGATGGCGGCAGACGGCATCAAGCTCGGTGACAAGGTGAAGGGCAAGGTGTTGCACGCCCGCTACAGCCGCTACATGCAACAGGTGGCCGAGGTGGATCCCGCCCTGGTTGCCGAGCTGGCCGAGGTGGGTGGGCGTTTCACCCACCACAGCAGCATTGCACCGACCGGCACCATCTCGCTGTCGCTGGCCAACAACGCCAGCAATGGCATCGAGCCGAGCTTTGCCCATCACTACAGTCGCAACGTCATCAAGCCGGGCAAGAAGAGCAAGGAGAGCGTGGATGTCTACTCCTATGAGCTGCTGGCCTACCGCGAGCTGGTCAATCCGGCTGCCATGCCCTATGCCGAGGATGAGGCGACCCGCTTGCCGGATTACTTCATCACCGCCGACGACATCAGCCCGGCCCAGCACGTAGACATTCAAGCGGCGGCCCAGCGCTGGATCGACTCCTCCATCTCCAAGACGGCCAACGTGCCGACCGATTTTCCGTTCGAGCAGTTCAAGGACATCTACCTCTATGCGTCGGATTCGGGGCTCAAGGGTTGCACCACCTTCCGCTTCAACCCGGCAGCCTTCCAGGGGGTGCTGGTGAAGGAGCAGGATCTGGAGAACACCCTGTACGAGTTCACCCTGGAGGATGGCTCGGTCGTCACGGCGAAAGGGAACGAAGAGATCGAATACGACGGCGAGCTGCATACCGCTGCCAACCTCTACGATGCCTTGAAAGAAGGCTATTACGGTAAATTCTGAGGACGAGCGCATGGTCAAGAAAATAGACAGGAAAATCGTCGCCTACCAGGTGAAAACCCGGGATGAACCGCAGCAACCCCCTGTGCAGGATGACGTGGTTCACATGCACGAGACGGTGCTGCGGCCGGAGCGGTTGATGGGCACCACCTACAAGCTGAAGACGCCGGAGCATGTCTCCGAGCACTCGCTGTTCATCACCATCAACGACATCATTCTCAACGAGGGGACGGTGCACGAGACTCGCCGCCCGTTCGAGATCTTCATCAATTCGAAAAGCCTGGAGCACTATCAGTGGATAGTGGCGCTGACCCGCATCATCTCGGCGGTGTTTCGCAAGGGGGGGGACGTCACCTTCCTGGTGGAGGAGCTGCGTTCGGTGTTCGATCCCAAGGGTGGCTACTGGAACAAGGGCAAGTATGTACCCTCGCTTATCGCCGAAATTGGCAATGTGATCGAAACCCATCTCACCGAGATCGGCATGCTCAAGGTGGCCGGGCTGGATGAACACCAGCAGGCGTTCCTGGCCGACAAGCAGGCCGAGCTGCAAGTCCGGCAACAGGCCGAAGAGCAGCAGGCCGGCAGCGGTTTTCCACCCGGTGCGGCGCTTTGCTACAAGTGCCACAGCAAGGCGCTGGTGCAGAAGGATGGCTGCATGACCTGCCTCAGCTGTGGCGATTCCAAGTGCGGTTGAGTGATTGAGCGCAGACAACAGGCCGGCCTTGGTGCCGGCCTTTTTCATTGCTGCTTTTCTGTTCGAACGCACCGGCGGTACACGCGATTTGTTGCGCGATAGTAAAATCGGGCGTAGCGTTGGGGGTAATAAAACTGTCACGGCCGTGTGGTTTCAATGACATCTGAGATTCACACACGTGGCACCTTCAGTGCCAAGGAGGATGCTTATGGACAACACGGACCGAAAGCTGTTTATCCTGGATACCAACGTTCTGCTTCACGAACCCCTTGCCATCTACTCCTTCAAAGAGCACGACGTGCTCATCCCCATGACGGTGCTGGAAGAGCTCGACAACATCAAGGATCGCCACAAGGACGTCAGCCGTGATGCGCGGGTGGCCATCCGGGCGCTGGAGGATGTATTCCGCGATGCAACGCCGGAACAGATTGCGCAAGGGGTAGCGCTGGCCGGTGAGGCGAGCGGTCACATCTCCATCTTCAGTGACCATCATCTGCCGCAGGATGCCGAGGTGTTCACCGACAAGGAGGCCGACAACCGCATCATCAACGCGGCCCTCTACCTGCAAAAGCACGAGTTGAAACGTCAGGTGGTGCTGGTCACCAAAGACATCAACATGCGGCTCAAGGCCAAGGGCGCCGGGCTTGCCCACGTCGAGGATTACCGCAGCGACCAGCTGATCGACGACATCCGCCTGCTGGCCAAGGGCTTCCAGGTGGTGCCAGGCAGCTTCTGGGAGCGGGTCGGCGAGTGCGACAGCGAGACCCATGGCCGCGATACCGTTCACGTCATCGATGCCAACCTGCTGGAGGGCATTCACGTCAACCAGTACCTGATCGATGAAGAGAACTTCTTCGCCGCTCGGGTGCTCAGCCACGACAACCAGAAGATCCGCATCAAGGATCTGGGGCGCGAGCGGCTGATGTCACGCAAGGCGTGGGGGGTACATCCCAAGAACGTCTATCAGGGGATGGCGCTCGATGCGCTGCTCGATCCGCACATCGACCTGGTGATCCTGACCGGCCCGGCGGGTTGCGGCAAGACCCTGCTGGCCATGGCCGCCGCACTGGAGCTGGTGATCGAGAAGGGGATCTACGAGAAGGTGATCGTCACCCGAAATACCCCGGAAATCGCCGAGAGCATTGGCTTCCTGCCTGGCACCGAAGAAGAGAAAATGATGCCCTGGCTGGCGGCGGTGACCGACACCCTGGAGGTGCTGCACAAGCAGGACGAGAACATGAGCGGGTCCCTCAGCTACATCATGGAGAAGGCCAACATCCAGTTCAAATCGGTCAACTTCATGCGCGGGCGCAGCATCCAGAACACCTTCGTGCTGCTGGACGAGTGTCAGAACCTGACCGCGTCCCAGATCAAGACCATCATCACCCGCTGTGGCGAGGGCACCAAGATCGTCTGCTCCGGCAACCTGGCCCAGATCGACTCCAACTACCTGAGCCCGGTGACTTCGGGTCTGACCTATATCGTCGAGCGTTTCAAAGATTTCGACGGCAGTGCCAACATCTTCCTGAACGGGGTGGTGCGCAGCAAGCTCGCCTCCTTCGCCGAGGAAAACCTCTGATTTGATTGACTATCTTCGTATGAAAAAGGGAAGCCACTTGGCTTCCCTTTTTTGATCCCGTCGCCGGTTATTGCTCCTGCGTGCGGCCAAGGTAGCGCAGCAGCCCGGGGTGATCGCTGTTGTGCAGGATGTCCGGCGTACCCTGCAGGGCGATGCGCCCCTCATCCACGAACAACACCTGGTCGGCGCAATCAGCTGGGCATCCTCCGGCAATGACAGGGGGATACCATCAGCTCGTTAGCCATTCACTATGGCGCTAGCGCGCGGCCAAGATAGCGCAGCAGCCCGGGGTGGTCGCTGTTGTGCAGGATGTCCGGCGTACCCTGCAGGGCGATGCGCCCCTCGTCCACGAACAACACTTGATCGGCGATGAGCTGGGCATCTTCCGGGTTGTGAGACACCATCAGCACGGTAATGCCCTGCTCGCAGGCAAGCCTCGCCACTTCCGCCAGCATCTCCCGGCGCAGGGCCGGATCGAGCGCCGAGAAGGGTTCATCCAGCAGCAACAGCGGCTTGCCCCGCACCAGGGCGCGGGCCAGCCCGACTCGCTGTTGCTGGCCGCCGGAGAGTTGTTCCGGCAGCCGGGTGAGCATCTCGCCGAGACCGACCCGGCTCGCGGCATCCTTCACCTGGGCCCGTTGGGCCGCGTTCAGGCGCAGACCGGGGTGCAGGCCGATGGCGATGTTGTCGAACACCGACAGGTGCAGGAACAGGTTGTGATCCTGAAACAGGGTGGTGACCGGCCGCGCGGCCGGGCCCAGCGGCAACAGATCCTCGCCATCGAAGTCGAGGGCGCCGGACTCTACCGGCACGAAACCGGCGATCATGCCGAGCAGGGTCGACTTGCCAGCGCCGCTCGGGCCGATCAGCGCGGTGATCTCCCCCTTGGGCAGGGTGGCGCTGAAGCTGACGCGCCAGTCCGGGTAGCTGGTGACCAGCTGATCAATATTCAGCATGTGCTCTTCTCCAAGGGGCTGTTCGACCGGCCGGAGCGGCCGAATAAACGGTTGGGGCGTGCGCTTCAGTGATCGGCATGCTTGCCTCCCAGGCCACGTTCAATCAGCCAGAACAGCGAGAAACAGAGGATCAGCAGCAGCAGGGCGGTGGCGGCCGCCTCGGTCAGCCGATAGCTGCCGAGCTGTTGATAGAGCAGCCAGGGCAGGGTGGTGAGCTCCTGGCTGCCAAACATGGCGATGGCGCCGAGATCTCCCAGCGACAGGATCATCGAGAGCGCGGCCGCCTGGGCCAGCGGGCGGCGCAGCAGGGGCCACTCCACCAGCCGCAGTCGATGCAGTCCGCGTACCCCCAGGCTGTCGGCCAGCCTGTCGTACTGGCGAACCACCAATTGCATGGGGGCGGAGAGGGTACGCAACACATAGGGCAGCGCCATCAGGGCGTTGACCAGTACCACCAGCCAGGGACCGAGGGCGAACACGTCGGCGAACGGCATGAACAGGATGAACAGGCCGGTGGAGAGGACCACCGCCGGGATCATCAGGATCACCGAGCCGCTGGCCTCCCACAGGGCGGCGGCCCGCCGCTTGCGATCCCGCACGCGCAGGTGACGGCTGGTGAGCAGCAGCGCACTGCCGAGCAGAGTGGCCAGGCTGCCCGCCGCCAGCGCGATCAGCAGCGACTGGCCGCTGGCCAGCCACAACTTGCTTGAGGTCAGTGCATCTGGCAGGCCAGGGTTGAGGCCGGCTACCACGATGGCCAGCAAGGGGGGCAGGAATACCGCCAGCCCGATACTGAGGGCGAGGGCGTCCACCAGACCGGTTCCCGGCTGATGGCGGTCCGGGCGCAGACAGGGGCGATGAGAGGTGATCCGGCTGGGCGGGCTGCTCTGCAGCTTGTGCTGCAGCATCAGCAGGGCGGCGGTCAGGATGAGCTGCACCAGCGCCAGTCCGCCGGCGGTGGCGAGATCGAAGTCAAAGCGCAGCGCCTGATAGACGGCCACCTCCAGGGTGGTGGATTTGGGGCCACCCCCGAGCGCCAGCACGGTGGCGAAGCTGGTAAAGCAGAGCATGAAGATGAGGCTGGCCAAGCCTGGCAACTGGGCCCGGATCAACGGCCACTCCAGCAGCCGGAAGATGTGAGAGGAGCGCATGCCGAGCTGGCTGGCGAGGCGCCAGGAGGACTCGGGGATGCCCTCTAGGCTCTGCAGCAACAGGCGTGCCGCCAGCGGCATGTTGAAGAAGATGTGGGCCAGCAGGATGCCGAACAGACCATAAAGATAATTGCCGGGGGCGAGCCCCAGCCCGTGCAGCAGCTGTGGCAACCAGCCCTGTTTGCCGTGTACCGCGACGATGCCGAAGACGGCAATGATGACCGGCAATACCAGCGAAAGGCCGAACAGCTTGATAAGCAGGGTGCGCCCCGGAAAGCGGCGCCGCGCCAGCGCGCGGGCCACCGGAATGGCCAGCCCCAGGCTCAGCAGGGTGGAGAGCAGCGCCTGCCAGAGGCTGAAGCCCAGCACGTGGCGCAGGTAGGGGTCGGCCAGCAGGGTACGGGGCGCCAGCGCCCCGGCCTGCCACAACAGGGCCGCCAGCGGCCCCAGGGAGAGCAGCAGGATGATCAGGGTGGCGGCACTGCCCGGCAGCCACCAGAGGGGGCGAGCCTGCACTCTGGCGAAGATAGGGCTCACTGGGTGACGGCTTGCAGCCACTCGCGGATCCAGTTCTTGCGGTTGGCGGCCACCTCATCGCTGCTGAAGGCGAGCGGCTTAGCTACGGTGATCATCTGCTCGAAGCCCTTGGGCAGCGGCGTGTCGATCACCGGATACATCCAGTTGCCGGTCGCCATCTCGTTCTGGAACGCGGGGCTTGTCATGAACTGCAGGAACTTATCCGCCAGCTTGCCCTGGGTGGCGCTGCTGAGCTTGGCGGCTACTTCCACCTGGCGGTAGTGACCCTCCTCAAACGTCGCGGCCTGATACTGGGGCTTGTTCTCGGCAATCAGGTGGTAAGCGGGGGAGGTCGTGTAGGAGAGCACCATGTCCGCCTCGCCGTCGAGGAACATGCCGTAGGCCTCGGACCAGCCCTTGGTGACGGTGACCGTCTTCTTGGCCAGTTGCGCCCAGGCGGCGGGCGCTTCATCCCCGTAGACCGACTTCATCCACAGCATCAGCCCCTGACCCGGGGTGGAGGTGCGCGGATCCTGATAGATCACCTTGAGATCGGGGCGCTCTACCAGCTCTTTCAGGCTCTTGGGCGGGTTCTTGAGCTTGCTCTGGTCGTAGACGAAGGCGAAGTAGCCGTAGTCGTAGGGGACGAAAGTATCGTCCTGCCAGCCGCCCGGTACCTTGACCCCGTCCAGCTTGCTGCCGTGGGGGGCAAACAGACCGCTCTGCTTGGCTTCGCTGACGAGCGCATCGTCCAGCCCCAGCACCAGATCGGCCTTGCTGTGTTTGCCCTCCAGCCGCAGCCGGTTGAGGATGGCCACGCCATCTTCAAGCGGCACCAGTTTGAGGGTGCAGCCGCACTCTTTCTCGAAGGCCTGCTTGATCTTGGGACCGGGTCCCCATTCGGCGGTGAAGGAGTTGTAGGTGTAGACGGTGAGGGTGTCGGCCGCGAAGGCCTGGGCACTGAGCAGGCTGGTGGCGACCAGCAGCAGGGTTTTCATGAGCGGCACTCCCTTAGCAATGAGGTGCCAGCGGATGAGGGCGCAAAAAATGAGCGCCATGCCTCAAATTCCTCCGCCAGCATTATCTGGATCAGGTTCACGGGTATAATCTCAGCGGTAAACCGCACCCCGTTTGAGAAACGAACCGCATTGTATTAACGTTCTTGGGGGGAGGCCAGCACAATTGTTCCTGCGGGCCAGCGAGACGGCGTCAGACAACAGAGGATGTTCGCGTGATCACCAGCACCAAGGAAAGACGCGCCTTCCAGCGCATGATAATCAATGCCCCCGTCACCATCTTTCAGCAACAGCAGGTACTGGAAGGGGTCTGCCGGGATCTCAGCGCCAACGGCATGGGGATCGCCGTCGCCGAGCATCAGCTCGATGTGAGCCAACCCATCCGGGTGAGCCTGGCCACCAACAACAACCTGCTGCCCCCCTTCGAGGCGCAGGCCCGCATCATCCGGGTGCTGGAAGAAGAGGATGGACTGCTGCTGGCCATCGAGTTCCAGGCCCTCGCCTGACCGGCCGTCACACCCTTCGTCATGCATCGACCAGCCCCGCGCTGGTCGATTTCATTCTGGCGTGCTCCCTCATGTTTACGACAACTCCGGCGAGCAGCGCTACTTGTCCGCGCGAACCGGCTGCACGCTCAGCTGCTTGCTGTCGATGAGGGTCTTGTTGGTTGGCGCCAGCTGGCCCATTGCCAACTGGGCCGGGCCGGTGGGCTCCATCAGCAGATAGGTTTCCCCTTCCTGGTTCAGGGTGGCCTCACCCGGCTTGGCTGGCAGCGCCACTCCCAGCAGGGCATGACCCGGCACGAACACCATGGCCTGTTTCAATTCGGGAAAAAGCTGGGCCAGCATGGCGGCCATCAGGGTCACCTTGCTGTCGCAGTCGCCCTGGTTCTGCTCCAGCACCTGGCGCGGGCTTAAAAAGCCCTTCCCCTGGCGCCCAGACTGGCTGTCGAGCAGCTGATAGGGGATGGACTGCACGAAGTCGAGCATATGGGCCACCGTCTTCTGGCGGGCTTCGGTCTCGGTGCTGCCCTGCTGCTTGAGCTGCTCGGCCAGTGGTGCCAGCTCGCTGCGGCTCTCCAGCGCGATGCGCACATGGTCCTGCTTGATGGCGGCGGCGCCATCGGGGGCGGTGAAGGGTTGGAAATAGTGCTGCTTGAGCCACTTGGCTTCCAGCTTGTCCCGTTGCTGGGTGAGCCAGCCCATGGCCTTGTTGACCTGCTCGGGCTGGCGCCCCTTGATCTTGAGCTCCATCTGGGGGCGAGAGAGGGAAAACTGCACGGTAGGAAACTCGGCCATCCCCTGTTGCAGCAGGCTCTGCAGCACGTCCTCCTGCATGCGGGCCGGCCGATAGGCGATGAGTGGCGGCAGCTTGCCCGCCTCCAGCCGATAGGTTAGCTGCTGTGCCTTGCCGTCCTTGTCCTGCCAGCCGACGTTGAGCTGCCCGCCGCTGCTGTTGAAATAGGTCTGCCCGGCACAGACCGGCAGCGCCAGCCAGAGGCCGCAGAGCAGGGGGAGGGCGATCGTCATCTTCATTCGAGTGTCCCGTCGGGCATACAAGAGGTGGCCAGCCATGGTGTATAGGCTGGCCTGACAATAAAACAGGGAGCCGCGGCTCCCTGTTGATTCTACTCGTTTTATGGCACCTGATGGGTCAAATCCAGCTGGGCTGCTTCGCCTCGAAGGCGCTGATGGCGGCTTCGTGCTGCAGGGTCAGGCCGATGGCGTCCAGACCGTTGAGCAGGCAGTAACGGCGGAACTCGTCGATCTCGAAACCGAAACGGAGGCGACCTGCGCGCACCTGATTGGCCTCCAGATCCACTTCGATCTCGATGCCCGGCTGGGTGGCAACCAGCTGGAACAGGGCCTCGACCTCCTCCTCCTTCAGGCGCACCGGCACCATGCCGTTGTTGATGGCGTTGCCGTAGAAGATGTCGGCAAAGCTCGGGGCAATGATGGTCTTGAAGCCGTAGTCCGCCAGCGCCCAGGGGGCATGCTCGCGGCTCGAGCCGCAGCCGAAGTTCTCGCGGGCCAGCAGAATGCTGGCACCGGCGAACTGCGGCTGATTGAGCACGAACTCGGGGTTGGGCTGCTGACCGGCATCGTCCAGGAAGCGCCAGTCGTGGAACAGGTGCTTGCCAAAACCGATGCGGTTGACCTTCTGCAGAAACTGCTTGGGAATGATGGCGTCGGTGTCGACGTTGGCGCTGTCGAGGGGGACGACGATCCCTGTATGCTGTTTGAATCCTGTCATCTTGTTGCTCTCCAATTACAGCGCACGAATATCGGCGAAGCGGCCGGTGACGGCGGCGGCGGCGGCCATGGCCGGGCTCACCAGATGGGTGCGGCCGGCGCGGCCCTGACGCCCTTCGAAGTTGCGGTTGCTGGTGGAGGCGCAGCGCTCCCCCGGTTGCAGCCGGTCGTTGTTCATGGCCAGGCACATGGAGCAGCCGGGCAGACGCCACTCAAAGCCAGCCTCGATGAAGATCTTGTCCAGACCCTCGGCTTCGGCCTGGGCCTTCACCTGCTCGGAGCCCGGCACCACCAGGGCCTGTACCCCTGCGGCGACCTTGCGACCGCGAGCGATGGCGGCGGCGGCGCGCAGATCCTCGATGCGGCTGTTGGTGCACGAGCCGATGAACACCTTGTCGATGGCCACGTCGGAGAGCTTCTGACCCGGTTGCAGGTCCATGTAGGCGAGCGCCTTGCGGGCGGACTGCTGCTCCATCAGATCGCTGAAGGATTCCGGCGCCGGAATGGGGTCATTGACGGCGATCACCTGGCCCGGGTTGGTGCCCCAGGTGACCTGCGGGGCGATGTCGGCGGCGTCGAGCACCACTTCGGCATCGAAGTGGGCACCTTCGTCGCTCTTGAGGCTCTGCCAGTAGGCGATGGCCTGTTCCAGCGCCTCGCCTTTGGGAGCGAACTCCTTGCCACGGATGTAGTCGATGGTGGTCTGGTCGGGGGCGATCATGCCGGCCTTGGCGCCGAGCTCGATGGCCATGTTGCACACAGTCATGCGCCCTTCCATGGTGAGCCCTTCGATGGCCTCGCCAGCGAACTCTACCACATAGCCGGTACCGCCGGCATGGCCGACCTTGCCGATAATGGCCAGCACCACGTCTTTGGCGCTGATGCCTGCGGCCAGTTTGCCGTTGACCGAAATGCGCATGGTCTTGGCCCGGCCCTGTTTCAGGGTCTGGGTGGCCATCACATGTTCCACCTCGGAAGTGCCGATGCCGAATGCCAGCGAGCCGAAGGCGCCGTGGGTGGCGGTGTGGGAGTCGCCGCAGACGATGGTGGTGCCGGGCAGGGTGATGCCGAGCTCGGGGCCCATCACGTGGACGATACCCTGATATTTGTGGTTCAGGTCATACAGACGGACTCCGAACTCCTTGCAGTTGGCGGCCAGCGTCTCCATCTGGATGCGGGCCATCTCGCCGGAGGCGGCGATGTCCTTGGTGGTGGTGGAGACGTTGTGATCCATGGTGGCCCAGGTCAGATCCGGGCGGCGCAGCTGGCGGTTCATGGCGCGCAGGCCGTCGAATGCCTGCGGGCTGGTCACTTCATGCACCAGGTGACGGTCTATGTAGATGAGGGGGGTTTCCCCTTCCACTTCCCGTACCACGTGGGCGTCGAATACTTTCTGATAGAGGGTCTTGGCCATTGCTCGGTTTCCTTGTTATCGATGCCGTGGGGTCAGATGCGCGCGGCGATCTGGCTGCCCATCTCGGCCGTGCTCTGCACCGGGTGATGGGCGCTGGCCTGATGCAGGTCGGCGGTGAAGTAACCCTCGGCCAGGGTCTGGGCCACGGCCTGCTCGATGGCCTGGGCGGCGGCTTCCATCCCTAAGCTGTAGCGCAGCATCAGGGCGGCGGAGAGGATCTGGGCGATGGGGTTGGCGATGCCCTTGCCGGCGATATCCGGGGCCGAGCCACCGGCTGGTTCGAACAGACCGAAGCCCGATTCGTTGAGGCTGGCGGAGGGGAGCAGACCCATGGAGCCGGTGATCATGGCGCACTCGTCGGAGAGGATGTCACCGAACAGGTTGGAGCAGAGCAGCACGTCGAACTGGGACGGATCCTTGATGAGCTGCATGGTGGCGTTGTCGATGTACATGTGATTGAGCGCCACGTCCGGATAGGACTTGGCGACTTTGGTCACCACCTCGCGCCACAGAATGGAGGAGGCGAGCACGTTGGCCTTGTCGATGGAGGTGACTTTGCCACGGCGAACACGAGCCGACTCGAACGCTATCTTGGCGATGCGCTCGATCTCGAAGCGATGGTACACCTCGGTGTCGAATGCCTTCTCGGTGGGGCCTTCCCCTTCACGCCCCTTGGGCTGACCGAAGTAGATGCCGCCAGTCAGCTCGCGCACGCAGGCGATGTCAAAACCGCGATCCGAGATGTCGGCCCGCAGCGGCGAGAACTGCTCCAGACCTGTGTAGATGCGGGCCGGACGCAGGTTGCAGAACAGCTTGAAGTGGGCGCGCAGGGGCAGCAGGGCGCCGCGCTCCGGCTGATCGTTGGGGGGCAGGTGCTCCCACTTGGGGCCGCCCACCGAGCCGAACAGCACGGCGTCGGCCGCCTCGCAGCCTGCAATGGTGCTCTGGGGCAGCGGGGTGCCGTGGTTGTCGATGGCGATACCGCCCACGTCATGGCGCTCGTAGTCGAGGGCGAAGCCGAATCTGGCCTGCACCTTTTCCAGCACCTTGACGGCCTCGGCCATCACTTCCGGGCCAATGCCGTCACCCGGCAATACTGCGATCCGATAACTGCTCATACTCACACGCTCTCCGTATTGATCTTGTCTGTTTTTGCGACGTTGCGTTCCATCTGTTCGGCCACCTGATCGGCGCGCCAGATGCTGTTGATCACGTGGATCAACGCCTGGGCGGAAGACTCTATGATGTCGGTGGCCAGGCCCATGCCATGGAATTTGCGGCCCTTGTACTGTGCGACTATGTCGACCTGGCCGAGGGCGTTCTTGCCTTCCCCCTTGCCCTTGAGTTCGTACTTGTCGATGCTGATCTCGTAGCCGGTGATGCGGTTGATGCACTGATAGACCGCGTCCACCGGGCCGTTGCCGGTGGCGGCTTCGCTGACGATCTCCTGGCCCACCTTCAATTTCACCGAGGCGGTGGCCATCACCGAGCTGCCGCTCTGCACGCCGAGGTACTCCAGCTTGAAGTGCTCCGGCTCTTCGTGGATCTGGCTGAAGAAGGCGAGGGCCTCCAGATCGTAATCGAACACCTGCCCCTTCTTGTCGGCCAGGGTGAGGAACTTGCCGTAGAGATCGTCGAGGTCGTAACTGCTCTCGGCGTAGCCCATGGACTCCATCCGGTGCTTGATGACGTGGCGGCCGGAGCGGGAAGTCATGTTGAGGTTGTTCTGGGTGAGGCCGATGCTCTCCGGGGTGATGATTTCGTAGGTGTTTTTCGCCTTGAGCACGCCGTCCTGGTGGATGCCGGAGCTGTGGGAGAAGGCGTTGGCACCGACAATGGCCTTGTTGGGCTGCACCGGCATGTTGCAGAGCTGGCTGACCAGGGCGCTGGTGCGATGAATTTCGCTGTGGCGGATGTTGGTGTGTACCCCGAGCAGGTCGGCGCGGGTCTTCAGGATCATCGCCACCTCTTCCAGCGAGCAGTTGCCCGCCCGCTCGCCGATGCCGTTGATGGTGCACTCGATCTGGCGGGCCCCCATCTGCACGGCGCCGATGGAGTTGGCCACCGAGAGGCCCAGATCATCGTGGCAGTGCACCGAGATGATGGCCTGATCGATGTTGGGTACCCGGTTGAACAGGGTGTGGATGATGCCGGAGAACTCGGTCGGTACCGTGTAGCCGACGGTATCGGGAATATTGATGGTGCGGGCACCGGCCTTGATGGCGGCTTCCACCATGCGGCACAGGTTGTCTATCGGGGTGCGGCCCGCATCCTCGCAGGAAAACTCCACGTCGTCGGTGTAGCGGCGGGCATGCTTGATGGCGCTGACCCCCATCTCCAGCACGTCTTCGAAGCTCTTCTTCAGCTTGCTCTCGACGTGGATGGAGGAGGTGGAGATGAAGGTGTGGATGCGAAACGCTTCGGCGACCCGCAGGGCTTCGCCGGCGGCGTCAATGTCCTTGGGCAGGGCGCGGGCGAGGGCACAGACCCGGCTCTGCTTGATGTGGCGGGCGATGGTCTGCACCGATTGAAAGTCGCCGGGGGAGGAGACCGGGAACCCCACCTCCATGACGTCGACACCGAGCCGCTCCAGTGCCTGGGCGATCTGCAGCTTCTCCTTGACCGTCAAGCTGGCCGCCAGAGCCTGCTCACCATCGCGCAGGGTGGTGTCGAATATGATGACCCGATCTGACATGTGACTTCCCTCTTCCTAAGTTCGGTGACGTGCATCCTGCGTTGGCATAAAAAAACCCGTGCAGGGTGCACGGGTTTTTGTAAATTCCGGCTATGCCTGAGCCCGGCTACAAGGATCCCGCGCGACTGGTCGCGATTAGGGAGATTAGTAGTAGCGGAGCGGCAATACGCATGATGAATCAATCCTTCCAGTCGATAACGCTTTTACCAATATCGAGATTTTTATGCTGTGTCAACCGCGCAGACCCGGTTCATTTCGCTGGTTTATTTAATCGGATTGTAAAGGAGTGCAAATTTACTTGTCCCATATTCGGCCCTTGCACGATTATCTGGTCATTCCTGCTGTACTCGATCATCTGTGCAATCAGATCGACTTGTCAGTTTTTGCTGAATTATCCGAGGTATTAAATGGAAAAACGTAGACCTGGTCGTCCGGTCGGACGTTCTGACATTCGTGACAAGTTGCTCTCTGCCGCCCGTGAGCGTTTTCTCAACACCCCCTACAGCAAGGTGACGACCCGTGAGATCGCCGAGCTGGCTGGCTCCAATCTGGCGATGATCCACTACTACTTCGGCAGCAAAGAGGGTCTCTACAAGGCGGTGCTGGGCGATGTGGCCGAGCCGCTGGATCAAGCCTGGCACGATGAGGCCGGCAACCGCAGCCTTAACGACCTGCTCAACACCTACTATCAGGTGATGGCGCCAAACAGCGAGCTGACCTCCGCCATCTCCAGCGCATTATCGACCGAGAAGAGCCCAGGCCGGGATTTTGTGCTGAACCGCCTGCTGGAACGCCAGCTGCCCCAGTTCGATGCCTTGCTGGAGTCCATGAAAAACAACGGCGAGCTGGGTGACAACCTGGATCCCGAGATGCTGAAGATCTCCTTCCTCAGCATGATGTGGCAGCCGTTCGTGATGAAGGATCTCTACGAGCAGGTGTTCGGCCTGACCGTGGATGAACACTTCATGGCCCGCCTGGCGGATCACAACTGCCGTCTGATGGAAAACGGTCTGCGCGGCACCCTGAACTGATCATTTGCCACCTAGACAGCAAAAAGGGCCATTCGGCCCTTTTTTCATAAATCTGTTATCCCACGTTCAACCAAGTGTCACCCCGTCGCCCTAGTCTGCTCCAAGACTTCAGGGAAGGAGGGGTTATGAACAAGATCCAGCAATGGGACCTGCAGGTGTGCCGCATCTGCCTGCTCCACGCCTACAACCGGCCACAGGCCAGGATCAGTCGGCTCATCTCCCGTACCGGTGATGGCCCGCTCTACGCCGTACTGGCGGCCCTGCTCTGGTGGCAGGGGGAGGCCGAGCGCGAGCTGGTGAAGCTGGCGCTGCTCGCCTTCGCCTTCGAGCTGCCGCTCTACCTGCTGCTGAAGAACCTGCTCAAGCGCCAGCGCCCGGCGGGGCTGCCGGTCTTCATTACCCCTTCCGATCGCTACAGCCTGCCCTCCGGCCACACCGCCGCCGCTTTTCTGATGGCAACCGTGCTGGCCGCCAGCTTCCCGCTCTGGGCTCCCTTGCTGTTTGTCTGGGCCGCGTTGGTGGGGGCGTCCCGTCTGCTGCTCGGGGTGCACTATCTGAGCGATCTGGTGGCCGGCGCCCTGCTCGGCGGCGGCTGCGCCCTGCTGGCGCTCGGCTGGGGCCAATGATGAGGATCCTGTTCGGGGTACAGGGCACCGGCAACGGTCACATCAGCCGCAGTCGCACCCTGGCGCGGGCGCTGCGAGCCCGTGGTCTGGAGGTGGACTATCTGTTCAGCGGTCGCCCCGCGGACGGCTACTTCGAGATGGCCGAGTTCGGCGATTATCGTGCCTTTCCCGGCATCACCTTCGTCAGCCATGAGGGGGCCATCTCGGGCTGGCGAACCCTCAAGGGGCTCTCGCCGCTGCGCTTCTGGCGCGACATGCGGGCGCTCGACTGCCGCGACTACGATCTCGTCATCAGCGATTTCGAGCCGATCAGCGCCCACGCCGCCCGCCGCTGGGGCAAGCCGAGTCTCACCATCAGCCACCAGGCGAGCTTCGACTGGCCCATTCCGCGTTGGGGGGAGAGCGGCTTCAACCGTCAGCTGATGCGCCACTTTGCGCCGGTACGCCAGGCGCTTGGGTTGCACTGGTTCCACTTCGGTCAGCCCTTGCTGCCGCCCATCATAGACGCCATCCCGCCTGCGCCCGACAATCAGCAGATCCTGGTCTACCTGCCATTTGAGCAGACCGAGGCGATCGCTGCCCTGCTGTCGCGCTTCAACCAGCAGCGCTTCGTCTGCTTTCATCCGGCCATTCGCAGCGCCAGCCAGTGGCGCAACATAGCCTTCGAGCCGCAGGCCAGGGAGGGGTTCAAGCAGATACTGGCCGGCTGTCGCGGGGTCATCACCAACGGTGGCTTCGAACTCGCCTCGGAGGCGCTCTCCCTTGGCAAGAAGCTGCTGGTCAAGCCGCTGGGGGGCCAGTTCGAGCAGCTGACCAACAGCAAGACCCTGGAGCTGATGGGGCTGGCCCGGCTGATGGATGCACTCGATGCCAACGCGGTGCGGGCCTGGCTGGATGCCGCCGCCCCAGGCCAGATTATCTACCCCGATGTGGCCAGCGAGCTGGCGGGCTGGCTGGCGGACGGAGCGCAGGAGAGCGTGCCGGCGCTTTCCCGCCGGCTGTGGGCTCGCACCTTGTTCCCGGAAGAGGTGTGCGATCGGCTGAGCGAACTGGAGGGGGGCAGCCCGCTAAACAGCAGTTGGTTATCGCAAGTGAGCGCCTTTGACTAGACTGAGAGAGATCCCACCAAGGAGAGGACGGACACCATGCGCTTTACCAATGAAAACGGCGACACCATGAATCTGGCGGACAATCTCACCCTGCACGAGCTGCTGGACATGGGGGTCAGTATCTCGGTCTGCGAGGAGACGGATCCGGATCAGCAGATCTGGCTGGCGGAGCCGGAAGAGGATCACTGATCCCCTGCCAGGCTTGCGGGCCCACCCTGGCGGTGGGCTTATTTTTTTCCATTCAGGGCTGCTGTGGCAGCATGATCCGCTGGTCATTCCCCCAACTTCCTCGCATTGTCCCCGCCCTTTTTCTCAAGTCACTGAATGTTAATAGCTGTTTGAAATTTATGACTGTTCTGGTCAGACAAAGCCGTGGACAAGCGTTCACAAGCGGGTTAAGTTGGTTTTTCACCCGCTTTTCGGGTGAATGATGGAAAAAACCTATTTTTCTACTATCGACAGCGCCGAACTCGCCGGGTCCGTATTCAGACAACAACAATGCACGGACTGGCGGTGCCGGGAAGCAGCGGACTGCCGATAGCTTTCGCTTAACGGAGCAAAGCCTGGAGGGCTTTATCATGGAGATGTTATCAGGCGCCCAGATGGTGGTTAGAGCGCTGGAAGATCAGGGAGTTGAGCACGTTTTCGGCTACCCTGGTGGCTCAGTGCTCGACATCTATGACGCTCTCTTTGAAAACGGCAAGATGGAGCATGTCCTGGTGCGGCACGAACAGGCCGCGGTGCACATGGCGGACGGTTACGCCCGCTCCACCGGCAAGGTGGGCACTGTGCTGGTGACCTCGGGTCCCGGCGCCACCAACTGCATTACGGGGATCGCGACCGCCTACATGGACTCCATCCCCCTGGTGATCCTGTCCGGCCAGGTGCCGACCAGCATGATCGGGGAGGATGCATTCCAGGAGACCGACATGATCGGCATCTCCCGCCCGGTGGTGAAGCACAGTTTCCTGTGCAAGAAGGCCAGCGACATTCCCGACGCCATCAAGAAGGCCTATTACATTGCTGCCAGTGGCCGCCCGGGGCCGGTGGTGGTGGATCTGCCCAAAGACGTGCAGAACCCGAAAGAGAAGTTTCCCTATCAGTATCCCGAGACGGTGTCCCTGCGCTCCTACAATCCGACCAAGTCGGGCCACAAGGGGCAGATCAAGCGCGCCGCCAAGCTGCTGGTGGAGGCCGAGCGTCCGGTGATGTACGTCGGCGGCGGCGCCATCAATGCCAATGCGGATCACCTGGTGACCAAGCTGGCGGAGCTGTTGAACCTGCCGGTGACCACCACCCTGATGGGGTTGGGGGCCTTCTCTGGCACCCATCCGCAATTTATCGGCATGCTGGGGATGCACGGCACCTTCGAAGCGAACAAGACCATGCACAACGCGGATCTGATCTTCGCCGTGGGTGCCCGTTTCGATGACCGCGTCACCAACAACGTGGCCAAGTTCTGCCCCAACGCCACCATAGTTCACATCGACATCGATCCCACCTCCATCTCCAAGACGGTGCAGGCCCATGTGCCCATCGTCGGCTCGGTGGAAACCGTGCTGGAGCAGATGCTGGAAGTGATCCGCGAGTGTGGTTTCGACAACGACAAGCAGGTATTGGCGGACTGGTGGAGCCAGATCGGCCAGTGGCGCTCGCGCAACTGCCTGGCCTACGAGACCCACCCCACCCTGATCAAGCCACAGCAGGTGATCGAGACTCTCTACAAGGTGACCAAGGGGGAGGCGTTCGTGGCCTCCGACGTGGGCCAGCACCAGATGTTTGCCGCCCTCTACTACCCGTTTGCCAAACCGCGCCAGTGGATCAACTCCGGCGGCCTCGGCACCATGGGGTTCGGCATTCCGGCCGCCATGGGCGCCCAGTTTGCCAACCCGGATGCGGTGGTCTGCTGCGTGACCGGCGACGGTTCGGTGCAGATGAACATTCAGGAGCTCTCCACCTGCATGCAGTACGGGGTGCCCATCAAGATCATCTCCATCAACAACCGGGCGCTGGGCATGGTCAAGCAGTGGCAGAAGATGTTCTACGGTGGTCGCCACAGCCACTCCTACATGGAGTCGCTGCCGGACTTCGTCAAACTGGCGGAAGCCTACGGCCACGTCGGCATTGCGGTGAGCGATCCGGCCGAGCTGGAGAGCGCCATGGAGAAGGCCTTCGCCATGAAGGATCGGCTGGTGTTCATGGACATCTCGGTCGACCCGGATGAGCACGTCTATCCGATGCAGATAAAGTTCGGTGCCATGGACGAGATGTGGCTGAGCAAGACGGAGAGAACCTGACGATGGAACATATTATTTCGGTCGTGCTCAAGGAACTCAGGTTTGGTTCCATCAAGAACGAGATGTGGCTGAGCAAGGCGGGGGAAACATCATGAGACATATAATTTCCGTTCTGCTGGAGAACGAATCCGGCGCCCTGAGCCGGGTGGTGGGCCTCTTCTCCCAGCGCGGCTACAACATCGAGACCCTGACGGTGGCCCCCACCGAGGATCCCACCCTGTCGCGCATGACCATCGTCACCATGGGTGACGAGCGGGTGCTGGAGCAGATCCAGAAGCAGTTGCACAAACTGGTGGACGTGCTCAAGGTATGCGACTTGAGCGAGGGTGAACACATCGAGCGGGAGATCGCGCTGGTCAAGGCGCGCGCCGCCGGTGGTGGCCGTGACGAGCTGAAACGGCTGGCGGATATCTTCCGCGGCCAGATCGTCGACGTCACCCCCGAGCTCTACACGGTGCAGCTGGTGGGTACCAGCGACAAGCTGGACGCCTTCATCAAGACGGCCGCCCAGACCAACGAGATCATCGAAGTGGTGCGCTCCGGCGTCTGCGGTATCTCCCGTGCCGACAAGGCGCTGCGCCCCTGAGCCGGTGGCCAGCGGGTTTGTTGTTCAAAGGGGCTCTTCGGAGCCCCTTTTTCATGGACGCAAAGCTGTGTAGGGGAGTGGACGAGTCTGTCATTTTCTTTCAAATGATCGGTAAACTATCCACAAAAGCTGTGGAAAAGTCTGTAGATTAGCGGTGTGTCTGACGTTAGTGTGCTGATCTTAAAGAAGTATTTGGATCTGATCTCGGCTGGGGTGCAATTGTGCAATCGCCTCTGGCGGGTGTGAGCGTTTGCTTATCCCGCTGCCCTTGCCGGGCTGGCCTCTGAACGAGAAGACGGGATCCGAACTGGATCCTGATTTGATCTCGCGGATCAACATCTGCCCGTCAGCCATAAAAAAACCCGCCTTGCGGCGGGTTTTTCAACAGGGATAAGCTCGGTCGATTACTCGGCCTGGGCTGCCTGGATACCGGTCAGGGCGATGGTGTAGACGATGTCGTCCACCAGGGCGCCACGGGACAGGTCGTTGACCGGCTTGCGCATGCCTTGCAGCATCGGGCCGATGGAGACCAGATCCGCAGAGCGCTGTACCGCCTTGTAGGTGGTGTTGCCGGTGTTCAGGTCCGGGAACACGAACACGGTGGCTTTACCGGCAACCGGTGAGTTCGGTGCCTTGGACTTGGCCACGTTCTCCATGATGGCCGCATCGTACTGCAGCGGGCCATCGATGATGAGGTCGGGGCGCTTGGCTTTGGCCAGCTCGGTGGCTTCACGCACTTTCTCTACATCGGCGCCGGCGCCGGAGGTGCCGGTGGAGTAGGAGATCATGGCGACGCGCGGCTCGATGCCGAAGGCGGCAGCGGAGTCAGCGGACTGGATGGCTATCTCGGCCAGTTGCTCGGCAGTGGGATCCGGGTTGATCGCGCAGTCACCGTAGACCAGTACCTGGTCCGGCAGCAGCATGAAGAAGATGGAGGAGATCAGGGAAGAACCCGGGGCGGTCTTGATGATCTGCATCGGCGGACGGATGGTGTTGGCAGTGGTGTGCACCGCACCGGATACCAGGCCGTCAACTTCATTGCGTTCCAGCATCATGGTACCCAGTACCACGTTGTCTTCCAGCTGCTCGCGGGCAACCACTTCGGTCATGCCCTTGTTCTTGCGCAGCTCGACCAGACGGGCCACATAGCGCTCGCGCACGGCAACCGGATCGATGATCTCGACGCGGTCGGTCAGTACCACGCCCTGCTGTTCGGCAACGCGACGGATCTCTTCCGGGTTGCCCAGCAGGACCGGACGGGCGATGCCACGCTCGGCACAGATGGCGGCAGCCTTGATGGTCCGCGGCTCTTCCCCTTCCGGCAGCACGACGCGCTTGTTGGCCTGACGGGCCAGTTCGGTCAGCTGGTAGCGGAAAGCCGGTGGGCTCAGGCGACGGGAACGGGTGGACTTGGCGGAGAGAGACTCGATCCAGTGCTTGTCGATGTGGCCGGCCACATAGTCCTGCACCAGTTCGATCCGCTCGCGGTCATCTTCCGGAATGTCGACGTTGAAGTTCTGCAGGCTGACGGCAGTCTGCCAGGTGTTGGTGCCGGTGATCATGATCGGCAGGCCGGTGGCCATGGCCTGTTGGCACAGCGCCATCACCTGCGGTTCCGGGTGGTAGTTGCCGGTCAGCAGCAGGGCACCCAGCTTGACGCCGTTCATGGCGGACAGGCAGGCGGAGACGATGACGTCGGAGCGGTCGCCGGAAGTGACCAGCAGGCTGCCCGGACGGAAGTGCTCGATCATGTTGTGGATGGAGCGGGCACAGAAGGTCACGGTCTGCAGACGACGGCTGTCCAGCTCACCCTTGTGCAGGATCTTGGCGGCCAGGTGCTTGGCGAGATCCTTGGCGCGCGGGGCGATCAGCTGGGTATTCCAGGGGATGCAGCCGAGGATGCGCAGCGGGCTCTTGCCGAATACCTGCAGCACTTCCAGGTTATGGGCGGCGTCGGAGGTGTGGTGGTGGGCCTCGAACATCTCGGTCAGGTCAGGGCGGGTCACGCCATGCTCGTCAACCGGTGCACCCACCTTGTTGATGACGCAACCAACGATACGGGGGTTGTTGACGCCACCGAAGTTGGAGCAGGCCAGCTCGATGCGCTCTTTCAGCTTCTGGCTGGAGTCGTTGCCCGGATGGGTCACGAACACCATGTCGGCGTCCAGCGCCTTGGCGACGTCGTAGTTCAGCTTGTTGGCAAACGGCTGCTTGTCGGTCGGCACCATGCCTTCGATGACCAGCACTTCGGCACCGCTGGCCTTCACGTGCTCTTCGAAGCGGGCCACGATCTCTTCCAGCAGGATGTCGGTGTTGCTGGAGGTGATCATGTTCTCGGCGTAGGAGAGGGCGAACGGCTCGGGCGGGTTGATGTTGGCAGCGGCGCGGATCACGGCGGTGGAGCGCTCGGTACCGGTTTCACCCGGACGCGGCTGAGCGACCGGTTTGAAGAAGCTGACATTGACACCGTGACGCTCCATGGCGCGAACAACGCCAAGGCTCACGGAAGTTACGCCGACACCAGTGCCGACCGGGATAAGCATAATAGTGCGTGCCACTTTATACCCCTTGTTCATTTTTGGGATCAGGAAAAGGCCGCCCTTGGGCGGCCTTGCTCTACAGCGAAATTATGCGCCAACCAGTTCCAGCGCGTCGTGGGCGATGACCCACTCTTCGTTGGTCGGGATAACCAGGGCTTTGGTGGAACCAGCCTTGGTGATCTCGCCACCCTTGCCGAAACGAGCCTTCAGGTTGGCGTCGTGATCGACGTCGAAGCCCAGCAGACCCAGCTTGTTCAGGGTGATTTCACGGATCGGGGCGGAGTTTTCACCGATACCACCGGTGAAGACCACGGCGTCCAGACGACCGTCCATGGCGGCGGCGTAGGCGCCGATGTACTTGGCCAGGCGATAGCAGTAAACGTCCATGGCACGCTTGGCTTCTTCTTTGCTGTCGTAGTTGTCTTCAACGAAACGGCAGTCGGAAGTCACTTCGGTCAGACCCTGCAGGCCGGACTCTTTGGTCAGCATGGTGTTGATGTCGGCCACGCTCATGCCCAGCTTGTCGTGCAGGAAGAAGATGATGGCCGGATCGATGTCACCGGAACGGGTACCCATCACCAGGCCTTCCAGCGGGGTCAGGCCCATGGAGGTGTCGACGGATTTGCCGTTCTTGATGGCGCAGACGGAACCGCCGTTGCCCAGGTGGCAGTTGATGATGTTCAGCTCTTCCACCGGCTTGTTCAGCTGCTTGGCGGCTTCCAGGCTGATGTAGTAGTGGCTGGTGCCGTGGGCGCCGTAGCGACGGATGCCGTTCTCTTTGTAGAGCTTGTACGGCAGGGCGTACAGGAAGGCTTCTTCCGGCATGCTCTGGTGGAATGCTGTGTCGAACACGGCAACGTTCTTCTCGGCCAGCGCCGGGAACACGCGACGGGCTTCACGGATACCGATCAGGTGAGCCGGGTTGTGCAGCGGCGCGTACGGTACGGCGGCTTCGATGCCGGCGATGACGTCGTCGCAGATGCGCACGGAAGAGGTGAAGCGCTCACCGCCGTGTACCACACGGTGGCCGATGGCGATCAGGTTCTTGGACAGCTCCGGGTTGAGCGGCAGGATCTTGTTGACGATGTAGTCCAGCGCTTCCTGGTGAGCGGCACCGGCGCCCAGATCGGCACTGCCTTTCTCACCGTTCAGTTTCCACTTGATGCGGGCGTCGTCGAGGTTGAAGCACTCGGCCAGGCCGGACAGCAGGTCATCACCGGTGGTTGCGTCAATGACAGCAAACTTCAGGGACGAGCTGCCACAGTTAAGAACAAGAACCAGCTTACTCATGAATAAATCCTATCGCAGATTGGGTTGTGTAGGAGGATGCGTTGGACGAGCCGTGTCCAAAAACTTTCAACTTATCCTTATGAGGGTTGGCAATCTGTTGCTTGCCCCTTGTATAGTGATACAAGACCCGAAATCCAGACGTCCCTGACAGCGCAACGGCAGGCCGTTGGCGCAAAAATTGGGCGTACAAAGGATAACCCGATTGTTGAAAAATAACAAAGTCATCCTCAACCTTTGTTATTGCGCATCAAATATTGTCGTGGTTTTGCCGTTAATACGTTCAAAAAGAGCTCGGAGGTAGCATGAGCATGAACATTTTTGGAACTAAGTTACAGCAAGGCCGTCATTATATGACCCTTTGGCCCCGCCGTCCCGAGCTTAATTCCATGTTCCCGGAGAATAGGGTGATCAAGGCCACCGAGTTCGCCCTCAAGGTCATTCCGGCACTGGCGGTGCTCAGCGTTATGCTGCAGTTCCAGTTCGGCGAGCTGCACTACTGGCCTTCTGTTATGACCTCGGTGCTGTTTCTGCTCAGCCTGCCGCTGCAGGGCTACTATTGGCTCGGTCAGCGCGCCGATACCCGGCTGCCGCCCTCCCTTGCCAGCTGGTATCGCGAGATCAACGGCAAGATGAACGAGCAGGGCGGTCGTCGCCAACTGGTGGCCCAGCCCAGATACGAAGAGCTGGCCGATACCCTCAACGCTGCCTTCAAGCAGCTGGACAAATCCTTCCTCTACGAGTGAGGCCTGTGGGCCATGACTCGGACCAAGGCGCCTCGCGGCGCCTTTTTCATATCTATCAGGCCGCCAGGACCTTGCGGATCTCCTGGATGGAGAGCTTGTACTGACGCGGGCACTGGCGCCAGACCGTCAACATGCGCTGGTACTTGTCGCGCATGGCGATGTCGCTGGAGAGCTCGTCGCACGGGCATTTGAGCTCGGGGAAGCGCTTGTCCACCTCCAGCAGGAAGCAGACATAGTCGGCCAGCTCCCGCTCCTGGCTGCGGCTGTAGCCGTTGAACTCCAGCCGGCTGGCATTGATTTCGCCCTGATCGGCCGCTTCCAGGTTGCCCCAGGAGATGGCCAGCGCGTGGTGCAGTTCCAGGGTGTCGATCACCTCCTGGCAGGTGGCCAGATCCAGATGGCCGAAGCTCTTCTCCAGTTCGAGGATCTGCAGGCAGTAGCCGCGCTCGATGATGGTGCTGGCCCGTTGGTAAAACGCCGCCTTCTCCGGATTGAGTTTGGCCAGGATCTCGTACTGGTTGCTCAGGATCAGACGTTCGGTGTGGCTCATGTTCATGGGCTTTTCTCACTGGAAAATGAAACTGGGGCCACGTTAACCCATATATAAGATGAATTTTTTGATCTGGCAGGGGAGGTTGGCGAGATAGCGGGGCGGGAAATCAACGTCGGCCCCAGCTGGTTAATTAAATGTAACGGCCGGCGGCTTGCTTTCTGGCTCGCTGGCGCAACAATAAGGGCGTCATTTGGCCTGTGCCGAAAGACCCGTCACCAAGGCATCCCATCGTGGATGCAAGCCGGCGCCTTCATGACAAACGAGAATGTTGCCGCCAGTCACTTGCCTGGCAGGCGAGCCGAAGGACCGGGCATCGAGCCTCCTGCCCGCAACGCGAGGCAGGCAACGACATGCGAATAAAAAAAGGGCCTGCGCTTGCAGGCCCTTTCCATATGGGCAGTACCGGTATCTGGGGCTCAGCCCTTGAGCAGGTCGAGCACCACCTGATGGTGATCGCTGGTCTTGAACTTGTCGAAGCGATGGCTAATTTTGCCCTCTTCGTCGATGAGGAAGCTCAGCCGGTGGATACCGTCATACTCCTTGCCCATGAACTTCTTCGGGCCCCAGACGCCAAACGCATCGGCCACTGCATGGTCTTCATCGGCCAGCAGGCGGAAGTTCAGGTTGTCGCGCTCCTCGAATTTTTTCAGCCGCTTGGCCGGATCCGGGCTGATGCCGAGCACCACCACATTGAGGGCGGCCAGCTCGGCGTTGACGTCGCGCAGGCCGCAAGCCTGGGTGGTGCAACCCGGGGTCATCGCCTTGGGATAGAAGTAGACGAGCACTTTCTTGCCGCGCAGGTCGGCAAGGCGTACCTGGTTGCCGTCCTGATCGGACAGGGAAAAATCGGGGGCCAGGCTGCCAGCAGATAAAGGTTGCATGGGATCTCCTTGGATGAGTCGTCAGGCGTGTTTGTGATTGACGATGAATTCGAACGATTCTGCGCCCAGTTCACGACAGAATCCGGCGAAGGCCGTCTGCGAGCCGGCCGCCTCTCCCTGCTTGGCCAGATTGAGCTGAAAGCTGGCCTTGAGCAGGTTGAACGGCTGCTGTTCCAGGGTGATGGTCTGCATGGCCTGGATGTCCCAGCCGTGATCGCTGAAGAACTGGGTGCACTGGCTTACGATGCCCGGCTGGTCCCGGATCAGGATCTCGGCGTTGGCGCTGATGTCGTATTGCAGCGACTGATGGCGTTCGGTGCGCTTCATCATGGTGATGAGGTCCCACTCCTGGCTGCGCAGGGGCAGGCTTATCTCGAGCTGCATCAGGCTGTTCCAGTCACCGGACAGCAGCATGATGAAGGTGAATTCATTGCCGAAGATGCCAAGACGGCTGTCGACAATGTTGCAGCCACACCCACTGACGTGGCGGGTGACCTCATTGACGATGCCAGGCCTGTCCGTGCCGATGGCCGTTACGACCAGGAAATGAGTCATAAATCTTCTCTCGTCCATTAGCGGGTTGCGAATGTGGATGCAGTGGCATGGCCCGAAGGGGCTGGCCATGGGCCACTGCCAGCGATCCTGCATGGCAACCTTGTTGAGAATCTCGTTGCAACGAGCACGGTATCGGGGTGTCACGACCAGCGTCCGGCGTGTTCCACCGCGGCTCGCGCAGTGCGGTTTTTGCCGGATGGTAACACGGCTTGCCCCTGGCCTCCCTTGTTTTTCCAAGGGGGCAGCTTTACCATAACGCCCCTGAAAATCGGGAGAAATATCCATGTTGCGCGGTAGTATTGTTGCCCTCGTTACCCCCATGCTGGCTTCAGGTGAAGTCGATTGGGCCAGTCTGGCCACTCTGGTCGACTATCATGTCAGCGCCGGGACCAGCGCCATCGTGGCGGTCGGGACCACGGGGGAGTCGGTGACCCTGAGCGAGCAGGAGCACATCGCCGTCGTGGAGAAAACCGTGGCGCTGGCCGCCGGACGCATTCCGGTCATTGCCGGCTGCGGCTCCAACAATACCGCCCATGCCATCGACCTGGCCAAGCGCTTCGCCGAAACCGGCGTGGTGGCGGGTCTCTCGGTCACCCCCTATTACAACAAACCCACCCAGGAAGGCCTCTATCGTCACTATTGTGCGATCGCCGAGGCTAGTGGTCTGCCCCAAATTCTTTATAATGTGCCCGGTCGTACCGGTTGCGATCTCAAACCGGAGACGGTAGCCCGACTGGCCAAGGTGCCCGGCATCATAGGCCTGAAAGAGGCGACCGGGGATCTGGGCCGTACGCCGCTGCTGCGCGAGCTGTGCGGCGCACAATTCGCGCTTTATAGTGGCGATGATGCCAGTGGATGTGATTTCATGCTGCAAGGCGGGGACGGAGTCATTTCGGTCACCACCAATATTGCAGCGGCCCAGATGGCCGACATGTGTCGTGCTGCGCTGGCCGGTGATGCCGGTCGAGCGCACGACATCAACAATCGATTGATGCCGTTGCATCAGACTCTGTTCTGCGAACCGAGTCCCATCCCGGTGAAGTGGGCCTGTGCCCAGCTGGGATTGATTGCGACGGCCACCTTGCGTCTGCCGCTCACCGACCTCACCCCCGAGGGCGAACAGGCGATGGCGCAAGCACTGACGACTGCGGAGTTGATGGCGAGTGTTTAAAGCAAATGGAAAGGGAAATGCAGTGCGCCTGGTGCTGAGTGTGGCGACCGTTGCCGTGCTGGCAGCCTGTAGCTCACCCCAGGAACGCAAGATGGCCAACCGTGGTTTCGAGTACGAGGATGCCCGCCTTGAAGGCCGTGCGTTTCTGGTGCCGGCCGGGTTGAATACCCCCGCCTTTAACAGCAGTTTCGACATTCCGGCCCTGCCAGAGAGCAGCCGTGACGGTGCGCTGGGTGCCAAGGTTGACGTGCGTCCACCCGCCCAGCTGCTGACCGTGGTACCGGGCAGCCAGGTGGTGGCCAATGCTGGCGAACCCACCATGGCCTTCTACGCTCTCAGCACCTCCCAGAGTGTGGAGCGCGATACCTGGGCCTTCCTGATGAACTTCCTCGCCCAGTACAAGGTCACCACCGAGAAGCTGGACCAGCAGGCCGGCGTGCTGCAGACCGGCTGGTTTGACAACACCAAGGCGCTCGACGGCTGGAGTGAAGAGGACGATGACTTCGTCATTCGCCAGCGCTACCAGTTCACCCTGCGCAACGATCCCCAGCGCCACGCCGTCAACATGTCGGTACGGGTACTGGATCATGAAGAGACCGTCGATGGCGAGACCAGCAAGGAGCTGACCCCGGCGGATGCCCAGCGCTACGCGACCCGGGCCCTCAACCAGTTCTCGCTCTACTACGACAAGCAGCTCAAGTCCCGCGAACAGCACAAGGCCAACGACGGCATGGGGCTGGAACTGGGTCTGGACAACAACGAGCTGAGCGCCTGGATCGTCGATGGCTCGTTTGATCAGGTGTGGCGTCGTCTCAATCAGGTGCTGCCGGCCTACGGTTTCACCATCAAGGATACCCAGCAGTCGCTGGGCTGGATCGACGTGGAGTACGACGAGCCGGGCAGCGAATTCTGGAAGGCCAAGGGCAGCGAGCCGTTCAAGCTGGACGAAGACAAGTATCGCTTCCAGCTTGGCGAGATGGCGGGGGGCAAGACCTCCATCACCCTGTTCGACAAGGACAAGAAGCCCGTGTCGTCCGGTGTCATCTCCCAGATGTACATCAGTCTGTCCGAGGCATTCGCCAAGGGTCTGGCTGACCAAGCTGCAAAAACAGAATAGAAACAGGGGCCTTGTGCCCCTGTTTTGTTATGTAAACCCCCCACAAACAGGAAGTGTTACTTACCATGAGTCTTGCAGATCAAGTATTGGCGGTGAACGACGATTTGCCGATCCGTACCGATAAACCCGTCCATTCCGGCAAGGTGCGCAGCGTCTACTGGCTGACCGCCGCAGACAGTGCCCGCCTCATCCGCGAGAAGGGTTACGACGTGCCGGCAGATGCGCCGCTCGCCATCATGGTGATCAGTGACCGGATCTCGGCCTTCGACTGCATCTGGCAGGGCGTGGACGGGCTCAACGGCGTGCCGGGCAAAGGGGCTGCGCTCAACGCCATCTCCAGCCACTGGTTCAAGCTGTTCAAGGAGAAGGGGCTGGCCGACAGCCACATCCTGGACATCCCCCATCCCTTCGTCTGGATCGTGCAAAAAGCCCGCCCCGTGATGATCGAGGCGATTGCCCGCCAGTACATCACCGGCTCCATGTGGCGTGCCTATAAGGATGGCGAGCGCGAGTTCTGCGGCATCACCCTGCCGGAAGGACTGAAGAAGGATCAGAAGCTGCCCGAGATCCTCATCACCCCCTCCACCAAGGGCGTGCTGACCGGGCTGGACGGCGTGCCGGAAGCCGACGACGTCAACGTTTCCCGTGCCGACATCGAACGCCACTACCGGGGCTTCAACTTCAGCAAGCCGGCCGACATCGACCGCTACGAAGTGCTGCTCAAGGAAGGCTTCAACGTCATCAGTGACGCGCTGGCCGAGCTGGATCAGATCTTCGTCGACACCAAGTTCGAGTTTGGCTACGTCAATGACGCCGCCGGCAACGAGAAGCTGATCTACATGGATGAAGTGGGCACCCCCGACAGCTCCCGCATCTGGGATGGCGCCGCCCTGCGCGACGGCCAGATCGTCGAGAAATCGAAAGAGGGCTTCCGCCAGTGGCTGCTCAATCACTTCCCGGATCCGGACATCCTGCTCAACAAGCACCGCATGCCCGAGCGCTTCGCCCTGGCCCGCGACAACAAGTTGCCGACCGAAGTGATGATGGACATCTCCAACACCTATGTGGGGATTGCCGAGAAGATCATCGGTCAGCCGCTGGTACGCAGCGCCAATCCGAAGCAGGAGATCATCGAAGTGCTGCGCGCGCAGTACGGGCTGATCGACTGAGGCACATCGCCTTTTTTGTTGCCGTAAAAACAAACGTTTGCCATCAGCCAACTGCAAGTCGGCATGCTGGCTGCAATGGAACGGGCCCCATCACGGGGCCCGTTTTTGTTGCCGTGCCGGCTGGGCGGCAGCAGGGCGGCGATCAGCCGTTGACCCTGAACACCTGGCCGGTCTGCACCCCCAGTACCGACTTCTGGTAGGCCTGCGCCACCCTGGCGGCGGGCACTGGGACGAAGCCCGGGAAGAAGCTGGCGTATTTATCCATCGACTCCGTCAGCACGGTCGGGCTCACCACGTTGATGCGCAGACCCCGTGGCAGCTCGCAGGCCGCCGCCTTGACGAAGTGATCGATGGCGCCGTTGATGGTGGTCGCGCTCGCCCCCCAGTTGATGGGTTCCTCGCTCAGGATGCCGCTGATCAGGGTGATGGATCCCTTGTCGTTCAGGTGGGGGATGGCGGCCCGGGTCAGGTTGATCTGGCCCATCAGCTTGCTCTGAAGCCCCACCTGCCACTGCTCGTCGGTCATCTCGGTGAGGGCGTTGAAGGCCACGCTGCCGCTGGCCACCACCAGCGCATCGAACTGCCCCAGCTTGGCGAACAGCGCCTTGATGGAGGCGGGATCGCGCATGTCGACCGTGGCGTCCCCCTGGCTGTGACCGACCCGGATCACCTGGTGGTCTTTGGCAAGCAACTCGCTGACGGCGGAGCCGACGGTGCCGGAGGCACCCACAATCACAATCTTCATCTGTTTCACTCCTGGTTGGGATGTGTTGATTCTAGCGCGATGAAAAGGGAGAAAAAGCGCGTAAAATAAACGCATTGTTTCCATATTGGAGCTAATGAATGGACATCTCCCACCTGGCCAGCTTTTACGAGGTGGTGCAAAAGGGCAGTTTCTCGGCCGCGGCCGACAGCCTGGGGGTGAGCAAGGGGATGCTGAGCCGTCACGTCAGCGCACTGGAATCGACTCTCAATGCCCAGCTGCTGCAGCGTACCACTCGCCGACTCAGCCTCACCGAGGCGGGCCGGACCCTCTATCAGCAGGCCGGCGAGATCTTCGCGCTGGCGCGCCAGGCGGAGCAGGATATCCAGGCGCTGACCGAGGAGGATGGCGGCCGGCTGCGTTTCACCTGCCCGGTCAGTACCGGCGATCGCATGGTGAACGATCTGCTGGCCCGCTTTGCCGAGCTCTGCCCCGGCGTTCAGGTCGAACTGAACTTCACCAACGCCATGATCGACATGAGCCAGGGGGAGCACGACATCGCCCTGCGCGCCATGAGCAGCATTCCCGACAACCTGGTGGCCCTGCCGCTCGGCAGGCTCAAGGATGTGGTGGTGGCAAGCCCGGCCCTGCTGGCGCGGGAGGGGATCCCCGTCACTCCTTATGAGCTGGGAGGACGGTCCTGTCTGCTGCAGGGTCACAACCCGGCCTGGGAGCAGTGGCACTTTCGCAAGGGAGAGGAGGAGGCGCACATCCTGGTGCAGGGCAAGGTGCGGGCCAACCACTACAGTACCGTGCTGCAGCTGGCTCGGGCCGGCATGGGGTACGCCAAGTGCCCGCTGATGCTGGTGGAACCCTGGCTGGCGCAGGGGGCGCTGGTCACCGTGCTGGCGGAGTGGCAGACCGGGTTGCATCCGCTGCACGTCCTGCACGCCCAGCAGCGGCGGGTACCGCGCAAGATCCGGCTGTTCAAGCAGGTGTTGGCCCAGTGGTTTGCCGAGCGCCCCCACTACCTACTCTGAGCCCTCGTTATTTTTCTGTCATCTTCGGCTGCTAGCCTGCGCCCATCAACGCGAACAGGAAGATGAGCAAACATGAAGGGTTATCGGTACGGGCGTGGGGTATCGCTGCTGTGGGCAGCGCTGGGCATGAAGATGGTGCTGGGCAGTGCGGCGTGGGCGGCCGTCGAGGTGAGGGTGCCGGCGGATTTCCAGATCCTGGCGGTGAGTGCGGGCACGCTGCACGACGAGCAGCACGCCACTCTGCCGGATGGGGAACAGCAGTTGCTGGTGCGTTATGAAGGGGTGATCCCGAGTCGCAGCAGCAGCGAGAATGACCGCCAGCTGCGCTCCGCGCCGCAGGTGCTGCGTTATCAAGCCAGTCAGCAGCAGATGCGGCTGGTCGCCAACTTGCCGAGCGATGAACGGGGCATGGCGCAGTATGCCGAGTCTCCGGTCATGGGTCTGCAGGCCGGTGGCCAGAGCCTTGCCAGCCAGCAGGATGTGCTGGTCACCAGCGGCATGCTGATTGGCATGGATTGGCGGGCCAAACTCGCCGAATACAACCAGAGCGGCGGCAAGGCGGCATTGAGCACGGTCGTGCCCGTGACAGCAACCGCCGCTGCGGTTGAACCGGTGGCGGCCAGCGCGCTGGAGGGCCAGTTGCAGCAACTCTTCCTCAAGGCCGACCCCGCGCTTCGCAAGCGCTTTGTCAGCTGGGCCGTGCCGCGACTTTAAGTTTGCGGCCCGTTGCAGTAACGTGGGGGCTCTCATCGTGCATCGCGCCCACCTTACGTCAACGAGGTCTTCATGTTTGAACTGCACAGCCGCCTGCAGGCAGATACCCGCCTGCTCGGCGATCTGCCCCTTTGCCGTGTCCTGCTGGCCAAGGACAGCCAGTATCCCTGGCTCATCCTGGTGCCGAGAGTGGCCAATCTGCGGGAAATTCACCACCTGGCACCGGAGCAGCAACAGCAGCTGATGGAGGAGTCCTGCGCGGTCGCCACCCTGATGGAGCAGGCGCTGCGGCCGGACAAGATCAACGTGGCGGCGCTCGGCAATCTGGTACCCCAGCTGCATCTGCATCATGTCGCCCGTTTCAGTACCGACAAGGCCTGGCCCGGTCCCATCTGGGGTGCTCATCCCTCCGTGCCCTATGAGGAAGCTGCATTGCTGGCAGAGGCGGCCAGCTGGCGTCTGAAGCTGGCCAATCTGGCCGGATTCAGCCCGCTTGGCACTGACAATTGAATCAACTGAGAGGCGGCTCGCTATTTCGAAGCCCAAGCCGCGCTATCTGTTAGAGTTATGGTATAGATAAGCCCATTTTCGATGTTCAGGAAGGTCCCATGATAGTGACAAGAGCCGACAACGATACCGTATTGACCACAGAGGACGTGCTGCTGAGCCTGTGCCATTCGGTCACGGATGTATTGAGTGCGGCAACCCAGAGTCAGGTGCGTTTCTCCGGCATGGTGCAGCGGATCAGCAAGACCTGCCTCAAGCCGGATATCGGCTGCTTCGTGCTGTTTGACGGCGGCTTCTCCGGCCTGGTGGTGATCAACTTCTCCGCCTCCGCCGCCATGGAGCTGTACGAGAGCTACATGCTCAGCATGGGGCTCTCCAAGGAAGATCTCGCCATCTCCCATACCTCGGACGAGGTGAGCAACGTCATGGGCGAGCTGATGAACCAGATCGTCGGCAGCTTCACCGTCAAGGTCGGTCGCGATCTGCAGACCCACATCACCCAGAACCAGCCGAAGATGCTGGCCCTCAACAAGCAGGTGATGCTGAGCGTCGATACCAACCTCGACAGCCCGGAGTCGCGCCGGGTCACCTTCTTCACCGCCCGCAACAACATCTTCTATCTGGAGCTGGCGATGGACAAGACCGAGTTCATCCGCATCCACAACGACGGCATGGATCAGGAGGAGCTGGATCCGGATGCCCTGATCGCCCAGACCAAGCGCGAGGCTGCCCAGCCTGCTCCGGCCGCCGCCCCGGTGGCCAACGATCACGACGATCTGCTCGACTCGCTCGGGATCTGATGGCCGCAGGCCGTTGCAAATGACGAGGCCACCCATGGGGTGGCCTCGTTTGTTGATGCGGGTCGGGTTTAGAAGTTGTAGAGCAGACCCGTGCTGAAACGGGTGGACTGGCTGTCGTAGAAGTTGATGTCCGAGTCGGCGCTGGCATAGGCGGCGGTTAAGGTGGCGGCGAGGGCGTTGACGCCAAACAGGTTGTGCCAGAAGAAGGTGCCGTTGATGGCGAATTCGTCGGCATCGGCACGCTGGCCGAAGATGGGGTTCGCCTCGTCATACTTGCGCTTGCCGGTATAAAGGTTGCTGACGAAGGACCACTGGGGGCCGCGCTTGGCATAGGTCAGCTTCAGGCCGGTGTTCTTGAAACTCTCGGCGCTGCCGTCAAGGCGGGCCTGCTTGTAGACGATGGCTGGCTCCAGCAGCTGGTTGCCGCCAAAGTGCCACTGGTAGGAGAGCTCCATGTCGTGCATCTTGCCGTTGCGATCCAGCATGTCGGCGTAGTGGGTGCCGTGGCTCTGGTCATACTGCTGGCCGCTGTGCTCCTCATCCATGTCCACCTCCCGGGTGGTCAGGTTGCCGTAGAAGTTGCTGCCCCAGATCTTGTCCCAGGCAAAACGCGCCCCTTTCGATTTCACATCGGTGGAGCTGCGATCCACTCCGGTGGCGAAGGGATCGCTCCACAGCTCGACCGGCATGACGTTGAACACCAGCGAGGTGGCGACTATGCCCTTGTCACCCATCTCCTGGCGCAGGCCGAGCTGCTGGGTGAAGTCGAAGCGCACCGCGTCCTGGATCAGGTTGCCGAGGAAGATCTGGGTACGGGTATCGGCAAAGGTGTAGCGGATATCGGCGTTGAGCAGCGGCGTCAGGCCACTCTCGCTGTCGGGCGAGCCGAGGTCATTGATGCGACTGTGGTTGTCATCGCCGGCATAGAAGTTGGACTTGTAGCTGACGGCGTTGACCCCGCCCAGCAGGAAACCGGACCAGCCGGACTGCTTGGGGATCTCGCCCAGATCGGCGTGGGCGGCATTGGCTGCCAGCAGGCCAAGACTCAGCAGGGTGAGATTACGCATCGATGAGACTCCTGAAATATCAGTTGGTTGAATTGAACGGCCGAACATTATAGCCAGCCAGGCTTAACCCGGGCTGACCGAATTGACTCCGGCATGCTACCCCAGCGGGCGGAGGAGGTTAACCGATAATTTATCGTGCGACGGCACAAGAGTTCGGCGCGCCGTGCTGGTATTCTGTTCGGCGAATATCGGGGAGAAAACAATAAGATGAAACAAATCAAATCCTGGGCGCAATATTACGTCGACCTGATGACCAAGCTGGGACTGGTCCGCTTCAGCATGTTCCTGGCCACCGCCATCATAGTGCTGGCCGTTTCGATCCAGATGGGGGTCACCCTGTTCCTGCGCGGCACCGTGGACATCGTCGACCTGGTGCGCTCGGTCTTCTTCGGCCTGCTGGTCACCCCCTGGGCCGTCTATTTTCTCTCCATCGTGGTGGATCAGCTGGAGGACTCCCGCCAGCGGCTGACCCGCATGGTGCGCAAGCTGCAGGACATGCGCGAGCGGGATCTCGAGCTCAACAGCCAGCTGCAGGAGAACATCAGCCGCCTCAACGCCCAGATCGCCGAGACCAACCGGGCCGAGACCCTGCGCCAGCAGGCCATCGAGGATCTGGAGAACGAGGTGTTCCAGCGCGAGAAGGCCCAGCTGCATCTGGGGGAGCGCACCGCCCTGCTGCGCTCCTTCATCGACTGCTCCCCCGATCTGGTCTACTACCGCAACGAAGACGAGCAGTTCTCCGGCTGCAATCGCGCCATGGAGGAGCTCACCGGCAAGGTGGAGGCGGAGCTCATCGGCTTGACCCCGTTCGATGTCTACAAGCACGACATCGCCAGCAAGGTGGTGGAGACCGACAAGCAGGTCTTCGCCCAGAACGAGCCGCTCACCTATGAGCAGTGGCTGGAGTACCCAGACGGTCGCAAGGCCTACTTCGAGCTGCGCAAGGTGCCCTTCTTCGATCGTTTCGGCAAGCGGCTCGGCCTGCTCGGGTTTGGCCGCGACATCACCGAGCGCAAGCAGTATCAGGACAAGCTGGAGAAGGCGAGCCGTGACAAGACCACCTTCATCTCCACCATCAGCCACGAGCTGCGCACCCCGCTCAACGGCATCGTCGGCTTGAGCCGGATGCTGATGGATACGCCGCTCGATCCCAAGCAGCATCAGCAGCTCAAGACCATTCACCTGAGCGCGGTGACGCTCGGCAACATCTTCAATGACATCATCGATCTCGACAAGCTGGACCGGCGCCGGCTGGAAATTGCACCGACCCCCATCGACCTGCCTGCCTTCCTCGACGAGCTGGAGACGCTGTCGCGCATCCAGGCGGAGCAGAAAGGGCTCTATCTGCATTTCGACCGGGATGGCGACATGCCGCAATTCGTGATGGCCGATGGCACCCGGTTGCGCCAGGTGTTGTGGAACCTGGTGGGCAATGCGGTCAAGTTTACCGATGAGGGGGGGGTGACGGTACGTTGCCTCTCCCACGCGGCCGATGAGCCGGGCAAGCTGGCGCTGCACTTCGAGGTGGAAGACACCGGGGTCGGCATTCCCCGCGCCCAGCAGGAGAAGATCTTCGCCATGTACTATCAGGTGCAGGGCAAGAAGCACGCCACCGGCACCGGCATCGGGCTGGCGGTATCCCGCCAGCTGGTGCAGGCGATGGGCGGCCAGCTCTACGTGGACAGCGACCCGGGCGAGGGCGCCTGCTTCACCGCCGAGCTGGAGGTGGACTGCGTCGCCGCCCAGACGCCCGCGGCCGAGCCCGAGATGCCCTGCCTCGATATCCTGCTGGTGGAGGACGTCGAGCTCAACGTGACCGTGGCCTGCGCCCTGCTCAACAAGCTGGGTCATGAGGTCAAGGTGGCGCGGGATGGCGCCCAGGCGCTGGCCATGGCCAATCCCGACGATTTTGATCTGATCCTGCTGGATATCCAGCTGCCGGACATGACCGGCTTCGACGTGGCGGCCCAGTTGCTTGAGCGCTACGGCGACAGTTTGCCGCCCATGGTGGCACTCACCGCCAACGCCACCGGCGATCGCCAGTACTATCGGGATCACGGCATGCAGGATGTGATCAACAAGCCGCTGGGCTCCAGGGCGGTGCGGGAGGTGATTGGCCACCTGTTTGCGGATCTGGCCGAGGATGAGGCGGATGAGCAGGCCGATGCGGGCAGCCAGGATGCGCTGCTGGACTTGCCCTTCCTCACCGACTACGCCGATACGGTGGGCAAGCCGGTGCTGCTCTCCAGCGTCGAGCTGTTCGAGAAGATGATGCCGGACTACATGGCGGTGCTCGACTCCAACATGATCGCCCGCGATCAGACCGGCGTGGTGGAGGAGGCGCACAAGATCAAGGGGGCGGCCGGCTCCATCGGTCTGCGCCGGTTGCAGCAGCTGGCCCAGTTGATCCAGAGCCCGGATCACCCCGCCTGGTGGGAGAACGTGGAGGACTGGATAGAGTCGCTGCGCCGCGAGTGTCCGGGTGACATCGCCAGATTGAAGCGCTGGCTGCTCTCATAGACGCGAGCCGCAGGCAAGGAGCCGCAACATGTATAGCCGTTTGATTACCCCCGAGCGCATCCATCGCTGGGGTGACGAAGATCTGCTGGAGGCGACCGAGCAGGACCGCGCCCGCATCGTGCAGGCGGCGCCGGTGCGTCGGCTGCAGCAGAAGACCCAGGTCTTTCCACTCGACGTGAAGGCCTCGGTGCGCAGCCGTCTCACCCATTCGCTGGAGGTGCAGGAGACCGGCCGCCAGATCAGCCGCCGCATTCTGGCGGCGCTGCCGGCGGGCTCGGTGTGCGAGGGGGCCTTCATCAATCTGGTGGAGATGTCCTGCCTGCTGCACGACGTCGGCAACCCGCCGTTCGGCCACTTCGGCGAGCAGGTGATGAGCCAGTGGCTGGCACAGGCGCTGGATGATCTGTTTGCCGCTGCCCTTGGCCAGGCGCCCAGCCCGCAGTGGGCCGAACTGCGCCAGGATCTGCTGGTGTTCGACGGCAATGCCCAGAGCCTGCGGCTGGTGCACAGCCTGCACGAGCTGAATCTGACCCTGGGACAGCTGGCGGCGCTGTGCAAATACCCGCAGCAGCCCCTGCACGGCGGTCAACATCACGGCTGGGCCAGCAAGCGCGGCATCTTCTTCAGCGAACAACCCCTCTACCGCGCCCTCGGCCAGAGCCTGGGATTGGCGCCCGGCTGCCGTCATCCGCTGGTCTACATCATGGAAGCGGCCGACGACATCTCCTACTGCATCGCCGACCTCGAAGATGCGGTGGACCGGCGCATCCTCAGTCTGAGCGAGCTGCAACAGGCGCTGCGACTGGCCGATGACGGCGCCTACATGGCCGGCTTGCTGGCGGAGGCGACCGCCTCGGGCAGGGGCTTCTTCCCCCACTTTCGCCAGCAGCTGACCCGGGATCTGGTGGAACTGGCCGCTCACACCTATGTGAGCGAGCACCCGCAGATCCTGAGCGGCGCCTATCCCCAGGCCCTGCTGCACGGTCAGGCACCGGCGGCGCGGGTGCTCGATACCCTCAAGCAAGTGGCTCGCGAGCTGGTGTTCATGCGCCCAGAGGTGGAGGCGCTGGAGCTGGAGGGTTATGCCGCCCTGCGCGGCGTGCTATCCACCTATGCCTGCCTGCTGGCATTGCCGGCCGCGCAGTTCGAGCGGCTGCTGGCCGGGCAGGGGGGCAGCGAGCTGTTCTTCGCCCGCCGGCTGTTTCATCGACTGTCGGCCCGTCATCTCAAGGCATACCGGCTGGCGGTGGCCAGCCGGGATCCGCGCTTCAGTGACGGGGCAGAACAGGAGTGGTACTTCCGGGTGCGGCTGCTGCTCGACTACGTGAGCGGCATGACGGATACCTATGCGCTGGAGGAGTTCCGGCTGTTGTCCGGGATCTGAGCCGGAGCGGCACGGGTCTGCCTGTGCCGGATGAGTATTGATAGATGACTCACCTCCCCATATGGGGGGTGAGGTTCTTGTATAAAATTCGGTCTTTTTTTAGACTGTGGCAACTTGTTCAACTTTCACTCGGTAAGGAGACGGATATGCAACATTCAATGCTAAACGTTGCGTTCGACCGCTGCATCAGCAGCGCGAAGACTCGTGCTCTTTTTCTGCCGCGTGGAGGAAACAGGTAACACCTGCTTTTTCATCACCCGCGGTTGTCCCGCAGGGTGATCTCTTCTCTCCGGGGGAACCGCACGTTCAACTGGAGAATATTATGTCTATCGAACTGACCCTGCTGCGCACCGTCGAAACCCTGGTCCAGAAACGGATTACCCGGCTGGAGCGTCGTGTCAGCTACCTGCATCTGTCGCCTGCTCTGCTCAAGGACATCGGTCTGGAAGGGCAAAATGTGCAGATCGCCCACATCCGTGAGCGGGAATATCAAACCGGCTTCCGACTCGGGAACCGAATAACCTGATGATGTGGGGCTTGGCCCCCTTCTTGCTAGAAAACGGCAGGCGTGAGCCTGCCGTTTTTCGTATCCGGACGAGTTCTGTTACGAATTTCTATTCGCACATTTTGCCAAAATCCCTATGATCGCTCTCCAAGCCGTTCAGGAGTCATCCATGCTGCGCCTATGCTATCGCGCCATTTTGTTGTGCTGGTTTACCTGCTGGAGCCTGGTGGCTGCGGCAGCAACCTCTCTGGACAAGGATCAGCTTGGATTGCCTGAGCGGCTCTGGCTCGCCTCGCGCAGCGACCTGGTGGTCGGCATGCCATCGGTGGCCTGGCCACCCTACATCTATGCCAATAGCCGGGGTGGCTTCAGCGGCCCGCTCGACGATTTTGCCACCCTGATTGCCGGCCGGCTGGGGCTGACCGTGCGCTACAAGACTTACCCCTACTATGCCGGTGCCCAGCAGGCTTTGCTCGATGGCGAGGTGGACATGCTGATCGGGGTGACGCCGAGCCAGTCGCGTCAGCAGAAGATGCGCTTTACCTCGGATCTGATGACCCTGCCGCGCGGCGTGCTGCTGGCGCGAGAGGAAGGGGAGCCGACTCTGGCGACGGCGCGTCAGCTGCGCTGGGTGTGTGAACATGGCTTCAGCTCCTGTGAAGAGCTGGCGGAGCTCGGCATGACCCAGCTCACCGAGGCGGACAGCAGTGACGAAGCGGTTTTCATGGTGAAGAAGGGGATGGCGGATGCCTATCTCTCCGATCTGCCCTCTCTGGTTCGCCTGCAGCGCCTGCAGCAGCAGGCCGGGCTCAAGGTGATTACCCCGGAGTGGGTGACGGACACCTCGCTGGCCATGGCGGTGGGTCCCGACAACCAGGGGCTGCTCGGTTTGCTGGAGCTGGCCCTCAACGACATTCCGCTGGATGAGCGGCGCCGCATTCTGGAAACCGGCGGGATCGTCGATTACGAGCTGGCCAACGGTCCCCGCCAGATCGTGTTCAACCAGAGCGAGCTCGACTGGCTGTCCCGCCATCCGACCCTGCGTTTCGGGGTGGCGCCGGACTGGCCGGCGGTGAGCGAGATCGACGGCAATGGCCAGCTCAAGGGGTTCATCGCCGACATGCTCAAGCTGGTGAGCCTGCGCTCCGGCCTGCAGTTTACCCTGGTGCCCACCAGCAGCTGGGCCGAGACCCAGGCGCTGTTTCAGGCGCGCAAGCTGGACTTTCTGCCTGCCATCACTCCGACCGCGGAGCGGCGACAGTATTCCCTGTTTACTCCCGACTACGCCTTCATCCACCGGGTGATCGCCGCCAGACAGGGGAGCGAGGAGCTGGACAGCCTCAACGAGCTCAAGGGGCGGCGGGTGGGGATCGTCGGCGGCTCGGTGGAGGAGCTGGTACTCAACGAGGTGGGTGCCCATCCGCTGACGGTGAGCAGCGATACCAAGCTGTTGCCGCTGCTGGACGGGCATCAGGTCGACTACGTGTTGATGAGCATGACCACTCTGGAGCAGGCGTTGCAAAAGGGGTTCAACAATCGCTATCAGGTGGTGTTCTCCGGCAACGAGCTGCGGGTGCCGGTCGCCATGGCGGTGCACCAGCAGGACCCCATGCTGCAGCAGATTCTCACCAAGGTGCTGCTCTCCATCCGCCCGGAGGAGATGACCAAGCTGGAGCACAAGTGGCTGGCGCTGACCATCCAGACCGGCATCAACCCTGCCACTGTGGCGCTCTGGTCTGCGGTCGGCGTGGGCGCCTTCCTGCTCTGCGTGCTGTTGTTCATGGGCTGGAACCGGACCCTGCGCCGCCAGATAGTGCAGCGCAAGCTGGCCGAGCACAAGTTGAACGAGCAGCTGACCTTCGTGCAGACCCTGCTCAACTCCCTGCCCAACATGGTGGTGCTGCGGGATCGCGAGCAGCGCATTACCCTCTGCAACCAGGCCTATCGGGATGCCTTCATCGGTAATCTGACCCAGGATGATGGCGACGATCTGGACCGCATGCCGGCCAGAGAGCGGGAGCGGGTGCTGCGCGAAGAGTTGGGGGTATGGCAAAGCGGCGAGCAGCTGGAAGGGGCGGGCAACAGCCGCCGTCAGGATGGCGCCATGTTCCACGTCATCTACACCAAGCGCCCCTATCGCTCGCCAAAGGGCGACATGCTGGGGGTACTGACGGTGCTGACCGACGTGACCCGCATCAAGGAGGCCGAGGCGCGGGCCCGCAAGGCGGAGACCCGGCTCACCCAGATCACCGACAGCATGCCGGGCATCGTCTATCAATATCTCTGGCTCGGCCCCGGCAAGGGGCGTTTCCTCTATGCCTCGCAGGGGGCGAGCGAGATCCTGGGTGCCAGCCGGCAGGAGATATTGTCGGCCGAGTCGGGCGGCGAGGTGTTCGGCTTTACCGAGGAGGCACTGCAGGATTTCGTCAGCAAGGTGGCCAATCATGCCGAGACCCTGGCCCCGCTCGATCTGGAAGTGCGGGTGGAGCGGCCGGAGGGGGCCCGTTATCTGCAGGTGCGCGGCAGTTTCGTGCCGCAGGAGGAGGGGCACCTGATCCTCAACGGGGTGATCCAGGACATCACGGCCCTCAAGCATCAGGAGCACGACCTGAGGGAGGCGCGCGCCTATGCCGAGCAGGCGATGCAGGTGCGCAGCCGCTTCCTGGCCACCATGAGCCACGAGCTGAGGACCCCCATCTCCGGCATGCACGGCATGCTGGAGCTGCTGCAGATGAGCGAGCTGAACGACGACCAGCGCTATCTGCTGCGCAACGTGGTGACCTCCACCAACAACCTGCTCTATCTGGTCAACGACGTGCTCGATTTCTCCAAGATAGAGGCGGGCCAGCTGCAGTTGCACTATCAGGATTGCCGCCTCGCCTCCGTCATCTGCGACGTGATCCGCGGTCACGCGACTCTGGCCCATGGCAAGGGGCTCAAGGTGACGCTGGATTGGGCGCCGGAAGTGCCGGATCAGGCCCGCATCGATGCGGTGCGGGTGGGGCAGGTGCTCTCCAACCTGCTCAACAATGCGGTCAAGTTTACCGAGCGGGGCGAGATCCGTATCCAGGTCAGCTTTGAGAAGGAGCGGCTTGCCATCGCGGTCAGCGACACCGGCATCGGCATTGCCGAGGACAAGCAGGATCGCCTGTTCACCCCGTTCGAGCAGGTGGAGTCCGACATAACCCGACGCTTCGGTGGTACCGGGCTCGGCCTTGCCATCTGCCACCAGCTGGCCCAGAAAATGGGGGGCACGCTGGTGCTCGAGAGCAAGCCGGGGCACGGTACCCGGCTCACCTTCGACTTCCCGCTGGCGGCGTGTCAGTGGGATGCCCCGCCGCTGGCAGGCCACGATTGGTGGCTGTTTGGCGAGGATGCGGCCCTGCAGAGCGCGATGCAGCGGCTGGGGGCCAGGCTGCATCGTCTGGATCCGCAGCAGTGGCAGCAGCCGGTGAGTGGTTTGTTATTAGCGGAGGAGAGCTGGCTCGAGCAGGCCCTGGGCAGCGAGTGGCTGACACATTTGCAGCGCTCGGCCCTCAAGGGCATAGTGCTCTCCCCGCAGGAGGCCCTGCGCGGCCGCATGGGGTCGGGGGCCTGGTGGCGGCTGGGGCAGTCTCCGCTCTATCCCGATCTGCTGCTGGAGACCTGTCACCAGCTGCTGGGAGAGGCGGCGATCAGCCCGGTCGAAGCCAATGCCCCCAAATTGCAGGGACGGGTGCTGGTGGCCGACGATCACCCCATCAACCGTGCGCTGCTGGCTCGCCAGCTGGCGATCCTCGGGGTGGATGCCGAGGTGGTGGACGACGGTGACAAGGCCTTGCGCACCTGGCAGGGGCAGGCATTCGCCCTGCTGCTGACCGACTGCCACATGCCGGTGATGGATGGCTACAGTCTGACCCGGGCCCTGCGGGCACAGGGGGAGTCGGCTCCCGTCATCGGGGTGACGGCCGATACATCCGAAGAGGCCAGCCTGCAGATGCAGGAAGCCGGCATGAACGACATGCTGTTCAAACCCTATACCCTGGAGACGCTGCATCAGATGCTGATGCGCTGGTTGCCGGTGAGCCCTCAGACCCAGGAGCCGGACCAGCCCGCTCCGTCGGCCAGCGAGCAGGGGGAGTGCTGGATCTCGCTGTTTGGCGATGAGGCGGTGGCGCGCAGCATGGCACGGGAGTATCTGGATTCCAATCGCCAGGATGGCGATGACATGATGCAGGCACTGGCCAGGCAGGACACCTATGCCCTGGTGGAGACGGCGCACCGCATCAAGGGGGCTGCCCGCATGGTGGGGCAGCAGGCTCTGGCGGAGGAGGCGGCCCGGCTCGAAGCGGCGGCCCGCCTCAAACAGCTGGACGAACTTACCGAGTTGAGTCAGACGGTACTGGCGCTGATGAACTCTATTACATGCGAAATTGGATTATGGCTCGATGAACAAGACACAGCATGAGTTGGTGATCATGGTGGTGGAAGACCACGCGTTCCAGCGCAAGGCGTTGATGCACCAGATCCGCGGGCTCGGTTACGGCTCCCTGCTGGAGGCGCAGGACGGGGTGGAGGCGCTGGCCATGTGTCAGCGTCATCAGGTCGACATCCTGTTTTGCGATCTGCGCATGCCGGGCATGGATGGCATGGCGCTGCTGCGTCGCCTCTCGCTGGGTGGTTTTCGCGGCGGCATCATCCTCTCCAGCGCGCTGGAGGATGACGTGGTCGAGGCCGTGCTGCGCATGAGTGCCGCCTATGGTCTGCAAGTGCTGGGGCGCATCGAGAAGCCTTCCAGCCAGCAGCAAATCAGCCAGCTCATCGGCGCCTGGCGCCCGCAGCAGGAGCGAGCCCAGGAGGAGGATGGCCACCGTCTGACCCTGGATGAGCTGAGCCTGGCGCTGGAGCAGGATCAGCTGCTGCCCTGGTATCAGCCCAAGGTGAGCTTCGGCTCCGGCCAGTGGGTCGGCATGGAGGCGCTGGCGCGCTGGCAGCACCCGGAGTACGGCCTCATCTCGCCGGCCCGCTTCATTCCGCTGGCGGAACACAACGGCCTCATCGATCAGCTGACCGAGGTGATCATCAGCAAGTCGCTGCGCGATGGCCATCTGTGGGAGCAGACCGGGCTCTCCCTCAACCTGTCGATGAACCTCTCCACCACCTCCCTCATCGAGGGGGATCTGTGCAATACCCTGATCAACCAGTGCCAGCGCTGGAGCATCAACCCGGAGCTCATCACCCTGGAGGTGACCGAGAGCTCGTTCGTGAAGGATCTGGGCAAGTCGCTGGAAGTGCTGACCCGCCTGCGCATGCACGGCTTCGGCCTCTCCATCGACGACTTCGGTACCGGCTACTCCTCCATGCAGCAGCTGGCTCTGCTGCCCTTCACCGAGCTCAAGCTGGATCGCTCTTTCGTCGATCGCTGCTTTGAGGACCCCTCCCGCTTGGCCATAATAGAGTCAAGCATCGAGCTGGCTCGCAAACTGGGGCTCAAGTCCGTCGCCGAAGGGGTGGAGGATGAACTCACCTGGCGGCTGCTGGCGCGGCTGGGGTGCGACGTGTGCCAGGGCTTCTTCTCGGCCCGGCCCATGCCGCGCGAGGAGTTGATGGGATGGCATGACTCCTGGCGTGAACGGCTACCGGCGCTGCTCGGGGAGTGAATGTCGGGCAGGATGCCCGCAACGAAACAAGGATGTTCATGAAAATTTCAAGCAAGTTGCTGCTCAGCTTCTGTTTTATCAATCTGCTGGTGATCCTCTCTTCCAGCCTCGTCTACCACCAGCTCGGTCGCATCGGACAGGCCGGCAGCGCCCTGCTGGAGCAGGCTCTGCCCGCCCTGCAACGGGATGAGGCCAGCCAGAAGGCGCTGGTGGCGACCATCTCCTCTCTGCGGGCCTATCTCATCCTGGGCAAGGATCCGGCGCAGGCCGCCCGCCTCAAACAGGAGTGGGAGGGGGCCTGGCAGGTGATCGAGCATCAGCAGTTCACCGCCGAGCTGGCCCGCTCGCTCAAGGCCTTCAAGACCAGCCAGCAGAAGGTGTGGGACATCGCCCATACCGACGAGAACCTGCCCGCCCATACCCTGATGCTGCAGGAGGCCGGGCCGCTGGCGGAGTCGGCCCTCGATCAGCTGCAGTCCTTTGCCAACGAAGAGGTGGCCACCCCGCAGGATCAGCTGCCCGGCGATCGCCGCCTGCTGCTCAAGCAGGTGGGGGATGCCTACAACGGTCTCTCCAATGCGCTCTCCGCCCTGCGCGACTTCCTCATCTCCGGCGATCCGGACTATCGCACCAAATACCAGGATTATTACCAGTTCCACCAGCAGCGGGTGGCCGAGCTGAAACAGCAGGAGGCCAACTTTACCGAGGCACAGAAGGGGATCTGGTCGCTGTTCGAGGAGATGTCGGCCCCCTTCGCCGAGCTGGTAGGGCAGGTGATCAGCAAGCGGCAGGCACCCGACTGGGATCAGGCCAACCATCTGATGGCGACCGAGATTGAACCGGCTCTCGGTCAGCTGGCGACCCAGCTGGCCGGCCAGGTGACCCAGACCCGCGCCGAGGTGGAAAGCATGGGCCAGAAGATGACCAGCGCCGGTCAGGCCATCAATCGCACCCTGCTGCTGGCCACCCTGACCGTGATCGTGCTGGGTACCCTGGTGGCGCTGCTGTTCAGTCGCCGCCTGACCCGGGACATCGCCAGCCTGGTGCTGCGGGCCGATCTGGTGGCCAACGGTCGGCTGCCGGCCCGTCCCCTGCCGGTGCAGAGCCAGGATGAGCTGGGCGGGCTGACGGGCTCCATCAACCAGATGTCCGGCCAGCTGCGTCAGCTGGTGGGGGAGATCCAGGGGGCGGTGGGGCAGGTGGACGGGGCCTGCGGCGAGGTGGGCAGCACCACCCGCGCCATCGTCACCGATCTGGCCAGCCAGAATCAGCGGGTCGATACGGTGGCGGCGGCCATCGAGCAGATGTCGGTCAGTACCCGGGATGTGGCGGGCAATATCGCCGAAGCGGCGCGGGCCGCTCAGCAGGCAGAACAGCAGACTCGCCAGGGCGGCCACGAGCTGGCCCGCATGACCGCCACCATGCAGCAGATTGCCGCCATGATTGCCGAGGCGAACGAGGCGATGGGCCAGCTCAGCAGCCAGAGCGAGCAGGTGGGACGCGTCACCGAGGTGATCGCCACCATCGCCGAGCAGACCAATCTGCTGGCGCTCAATGCCGCCATCGAGGCGGCGTGGGCCGGCGAGCAGGGGCGCGGGTTTGCCGTGGTGGCCGACGAGGTGCGGCTGCTGGCGAGCCGCACCAGCCAGTCCACCGAGGAGATCAGCCAGACCATCGCCAGCATCCAGCAGCAGACCCGCCAGACCGTCAACACGGTCGGCAGCGGTACCCGCTTGGTGGAAGAGGGGCGTGGCGCCGTCGACTCGGTGACCGGTACCCTGAATGCCATGTTGCAGCTGGTGCAGGATCTGTCGGGCCAGCTGGGGGCCATCGCCACCGCGACCGAGCAGCAGTCACGGGTGGCCCAGGAGGTGGCGGGAACGGTGGAGGAGATCGCCGGGCTCAGCCGGCAGTCGAGCCAGCGCAGCCAGCAGGGGGAGGAGATAGTGGCCAGGCTGGCGCAGGATACCGGCCGCTTGACGGCAGTGATCAGCCGCTTCGAACTGGATGCCTGAGGCGGACGAGGACCATGAAAACGGGGCAGGCCGCTGGGCCTGCCCCGTTTTTTTAGCCTCGCTGGCGCAAGAGATGGTTGCTCGGGCCAGCCAGCGGGAGTTCGACGTTGATTGCCGGGTCAGTCCAGCCGGCGGAAAGACTGGTTGTCGAAGCTGCTGCTGGTTTCCTGGTTGAGCAGGCTCACCAGCAGGATCGCCCGCTTGTCGCCGTCCGGCTCCAGATAGATGGCCTCGAAGCCGGCCAGCGGACCGGATTCTATCAGCACCTTGTCGCCCTGGGTCGGCAGGCTGGCGTAGCTGGCGCGCGCCTCGTCGCTGTCGTCCCGGCTCATCAGCTGATAGACCAGCTGGCTGCTGATGGAGGTCCACTCCCGACCGAAGTGGATGATGCGGCTGATACCGCGGGTCGACTTCAGGGTGACCGGGGTGACCTCTTCCAGATCCACGTAGATGAACAGATAGTTGGGGAACATGGGCTCCCGCACCGGGACACGCTTGCCCCGCCGCAGTTTTTCAATTTCCACCATGGGGTAGTAGGACTCGATCCCCTGGGCTTCGAGATGGGCGCGGGCGCGGGCCTCTTCTTTTGGCTTGCAGTAGGCCAGATACCATTTTTTCATGTGCTGAATATGTTCGTGTTGCCGTGCTCGCCGATATGATAACGGCAGCAAAAAAAAAGGCCACGCATTGCGTGGCCTTTTTTGCCGAGTGAGTGATTACCAACCTTTCACCAGGCCGCCCTTGAACAGTTCCAGCCCTTTCTTGTAGACGTCGTCGGTCTGGAAAGCCTGTACGAACTGTTTGACCTTCTCGTCGTCCTTGTTGTTGTCACGGGCGACGATCAGGTTGACGTAGGGGGATTCTTTATCCTCAACAAACAGACCGTTCTCGGTCGGGGTCAGGCCAATCTGACCGGCGAAGGTGTTGTTGATGATGGCCAAGTCCACGTCTTCCAGCGAGCGCGGCAGCTGGGCAGCTTCCAGCTCGACGATCTTGAAGTTGCGCGGGTTGCTGGCGATGTCCAGTACGGTCGCTTCCAGACCGGCGCCTTCCTTCAGCTTCAGCAGACCTTGCTTCTCCAGCAGGATCAGGGAGCGGCCCAGGTTGGTCGGATCGTTCGGCACCGCGATCTGGGCGCCATCTTTCAGCTCGCTCAGCGCCTTGATCTTCTTGGAGTAACCGGCGATCGGGTAGACGAAGGTGTTGCCGACCGGCACCAGCTTGAAGCCACGATCACGGATCTGGGCATCCAGATAGGGCTTGTGCTGGAAGGCGTTGACGTCGATGCTGCCATCGTTCAGCGCCACGTTCGGGGTGACGTAGTCGGAGAAGTTGACCACCTCGACGGTCAGGCCGTATTTCTCCTTGGCCACTTTGGCGGCCACTTCAACCAGTTCGGTTTCGGGGCCGGCGATGGCGCCTACTTTCAGGGTCTTGTTCTCTTCTTTTTGACCGCAACCGGCCAGTACCAGAGTGGCCAGCAGGGCTGCCGCAACGGATTTGATGCCAAATTTCATAAAACCTCCTGTCAGAAATCGACGATTAACGATGATCACATTTGTTGACCAGGCGCTCACCCGCGCTCTGGATGAGTTGAACCAGTACGACCAGAATAACCACGGTCACCAGCATGACGGTCGGGTCGAAGCGCTGATAGCCGTAACGAATACCCACATCGCCCAGACCACCGCCCCCGATGGCACCGGCCATGGCGGAGTAGTTCACCAGCGTGACGAGGGTGATGGTGACGCTGTTGAGGATGCCGGGCAGGGCCTCGGGCAGCAGCACCTTGGTGATGATTTGCAGGGGCTTGGCGCCCATGGCCTTGGCCGCTTCCAGCAGGCCGTCCGGCACCTCCATCAGGGCCCCTTCCACCAGACGGGCGATGAAGGGAATGCAACCGACGGTCAGCGGCACGATGGCGGCGATGGTGCCGATGCTGGTGCCGACGATCAGCCGGGTCAGCGGGATGATGGCGACCAGCAGGATGATGAAGGGCACCGAGCGACCCACGTTGACCACCATGCCCAAGGTACGGTTGAGCAGCGGGTTGGCCAGGATCTGGCCGGCCTTGGTCACGTGCAGTGCCACACCGAGCGGCAGACCGAGCAGGCAGCCGAACAGGGCGGAGGCAAACACCATGATGAGGGTGTCGCCCAGGGCCGTGAACAGCAGATTAATCATGGCTTCGGACATAACCCATTACCTCCAGCTGAATATGGTTGTCGATGAGGAACTGCTGGGTCGCCTCGCACTGGGCTTCATCCCCGAACAGTTCTGCCAGCAGGAAGCCGAACTTGACCCCGCCGGCGTATTCGATGTCGGCGCTCAGGATGCTGATGTCGATGTTGAAACGGCGGCTCGCCTCGGAGATGAGCGGCGTGTCGACCGTGCTGCCGGTAAAGCCGAGCTTCACCAGCGGATAGCTGCCGGGGACCCGCTCCGCACTCATCCGATCCTGATACTCCTGGGGCACTTCCAGATGGATGGTGGAGTGGATGAAATCCCGCGCCAGCTGGGTCTTGGCATTGCTGAAGAACCAGGCCACTTCACCCTGTTCGATCAGCCGGCCGTCGCTGATGATGGCCACTTCGTCACAGATCCCCTTCACCACGTCCATCTCGTGGGTGATGAGCAGGATGGTGAGCCCCAGCTTGACGTTGATCTCCTTGAGCAGGGTCAGGATCGAGCGGGTGGTCTGCGGGTCTAGGGCCGAGGTGGCCTCGTCGCACAGCAGTACCTTGGGGGCCGGCGCCAGCGCCCGGGCGATGGCGACCCGCTGTTTCTGGCCACCGGAGAGCTCGGACGGATAGGCGTGGGCACGGGCTTCCAGCCCGACCAGTGCCAGCAGCTCTTCGACCCGTTGCTGGATCTTCTCTTTGCTCCAGCCCGCCAGCTCCAGCGGAAAGGCGATGTTGGCGGAGACGGTACGGGAGGCGAGCAGGTTGAAGTGCTGGAAAATCATCCCGATCTGGCGGCGAGCCTGGGTCAGATCCCGTTCGCTCAGGGCGACCAGATCCTGGCCGTCGACGATGACCTGACCTTCCGTCGGGCGCTCCAGCAGGTTGACGCAGCGGATGAGGGTGCTCTTGCCGGCACCGGAGGCGCCGATCACCCCGAAAATTTTGCCTTGCGGCACATGCAGGCTCACGTCACGCAGGGCGTGCACGGCATCACTGCCTTTACCGTAGACTTTGTTGAGACCGATCAACTTAATCATGGATTCTTCCGTGCTAACAGCCTTAAAGCACAGGGCGCTACAGGCGGGTGAATTGGGCAGAGGTTTCACTGGGTTGCTCTGCCATCATGGAGGATGATGCTAAGATGTCTGGATGGCCGTGTCAACGCGTGTTTATACATCTAGACGTCTAAAAAAGTGCTAAGGATTCCCGCCTGCCGACTAACGCCGACGGTGATCTCGCTCACATCAATATTGTATTTGGTGGTATGGCATGATCACCGAATATCACATGGTAAATATCCGCTTACAACCTCCTTTATTAGCCGCCAACCGGATTCACCTGCTCATCCTTTTATTGCCTCCGGGCCGGCACAAATCATTCCACTTTGTATCGATCGCTGCTTTCTTGGCCACTGGCTTGATGCAGCACAACAAGGGCCGCGCTTTGGCTTGGATTGCAATTGCCTGTTTTTTATACTTAAAGGGCACGATATACAGGAGGGCAACCTGATGCGATTTCAACAAATCAAAGACTTGCTGCTCTATCTGGAGCAGGTGCATCACCAGCTTGGGCTCGGTTACGGGCGTCTCATGGCACAGGTGGATGGCGAGCGCAGCCGGCTGCTGCTGGCCTATCTGCAGCAGCGCGAGGAGGCGGCAAAGAGCCAGCTGGATGACTACCTGAGTGAACTTGGCGAAGGGGTGAAGGAGACCTGGCTGGAGCGAGGCTTCAGCGAGGATCTGCTGCCCGGGATCCGGCGCCTGAGCCTGCCCGCCACGGCCCAGACCCAGGACATAGTGCAGCTGGTGTGCCGCCAGGAGGAGAAGCTTATCGGTGAGCTCAGCCATCTGGCCAGGGAGTGTCCGACCGAAGAGACGGTGCGGCTGCTCGGCGGCCTGGCCGAGCAGGAGCAGACCCGCCTGACCCGGCTGGTGCACGGCGCTCATCGCCTCGACGACTTATAGGAAATAGCCGGCCGGGCGACAAGTAGGGTGAAAAACGGGCGCTGAAAACAGCAGAGGCCCGGCAATGCCGGGCCTCTGCTGTTTGTTCACGACGGCGTCATGCCGACTGACGGGCGGCGGCGTGCAGGGCGGCGCCTATGATGCCGGCCTGATTGAGGTTGGCGGCCGCCACCAGCGGGGCCCGGGTCTCAATCTTGTCGATGAACTTGTCGAGCTTGGCGGCGCTGCCGCCGCCCAGGATGAAGAGGTCGGGGGAGAACAGAAACTCGAGGCGAGCCAGGTACTTGTTGAAGCGCTTGCCCCAGCGGCCCCAGGAGAGATCCTCGCGCTTGCGCACCGCATCCGAGCAGTAGTGCTCCGCCACCATCCCTTCCAGCATCAGATGACCCAGCTCGGTGTTGGGCAGCAGCTGGCCGTTGACGAACACGGCGGTGCCGATGCCGGTGCCGACCGTGATGAGGATGATGACCCCCTTGCTGCGATCCTTGCCGGTCCCGAAGCGCATCTCGGCCAGGCCGGCCGCATCGGCGTCGTTCAGCACGTGGCAGGGTTGGCCGGTCACGTCGGCGAACAGGTGGGCGACGTCGGTCTCAATCCAGCTCTTGTCGATGTTGGCCGCGCTCTTGGCGATGCCGTTGTGGATGGTGGCGGGAAAGCCGCAGCCCACCGGGCCTTTCCAGTCGAAGTGTTCCACCAGCGCCTTGAGGGTATGAGCCACGGCGGCCGGGGTGGCCGGCTGCGGCGTCACCAGCCGGTGACGTTCGCCAATCAGCTCGCCCGTTGCGGTGTCGACCAGGCATCCCTTGATCCCCGAGCCACCGATATCCACTCCCAACATCTGCATCAGCTTGTTCCTTTTATAGTGCCGACGATCGACCGTCGGCAGAGCATGAAAAAATGGCTTCGATCCGGCAAGGGGCAGATCGTCTATGCGTGATCCGGCAGACCTTTTTCGATGCAGCGGATCAGCAAGCGCGTCTTTTTGTTGTCATCCTGCTGGCGTTTGGCCAGGGTGGCCAGCGCCCATTCGATATGTTCGGCCACCATGGGCTCGGCTGCTGCCAGCGCCTGCTGCAGGGCCGTCATGACCTGCGGGCTGGCCGGGCCGTTGCCAAGGGCCACCGCCAGGTTGCGGCGCCAGCGCTGATAGCCGATGCGACGGATGGGGCTGCCTTCAGTGTGTTTGAGAAACTCGCTCTCGCTCCAGCCCCACAAGGTCAACAGCGGCGGGCGATGCAGATTGGGGCGCGGGCTGAAGTCGGGCTCCGGGCTGGCGTTGGCATAGCGGTTCCAGGGGCAGATGAGCTGGCAGTCGTCACAGCCATAGATGCGATTGCCCATCAGCGGTCGGAACTCTTCGGGGATGGGGCCGTCGTTCTCGATGGTGAGATAGGAGATGCAGCGACGGCCGTCCACCACGTAGGGGGCTATGATGGCGCCGGTGGGGCAGATGTTGATGCAGGCCACGCACTTGCCGCACTGCTCTTTCTCCACCGGCGCATCCAGCGGTAGCGGCAGGCTGAGCAGCAGCTCCCCCAGAAAGAAGAAGGAGCCCGCCGACTCGTTGAGCAGCAGCGAGTGCTTGCCCACCCAGCCGAGGCCGGCCTTGGCCGCCAGCGGCCGCTCCAGAATGGGGGCCGAGTCGACGAAGGGGCGCCAGCCCAGCGCCTCGCAGCGCTGCTCGATGCGCTCCCCCAGCTGCTTGAGCCGGTTGCGCAGCAGCTTGTGGTAGTCGCGCCCCAGGGCATAGCGGCTGATGTAGCCGAGGGTGGGGTCGCGCAGGGTGGCGGCAAAGCCCGCCTCGAACGGCAGATAGTTCATCCGCACCGACAGCACCCGCAAGGTGCCCGGCAGCAGTTCGTGGGGGCGGGCCCGCATCATGCCGTGGCGCGCCATGTAATCCATGCTGCCGTGATGGCCCGCATCGAGCCAGGCCTGCAGTCTGGGCTCCTCGAGGGTGAGATCCGTGTCGGTGATACCGGCCTGGTCGAATCCTAGCTCGCTCGCCCAGAGCTTGATATCTTGGGCCAGTTGATGGAGTTCGGTGGTAGTCATGGGGCCGTCTGCCTGCCCGGGTGCTGACCGGGATGGAGGTGTACTGTCATGCTGTATCGCATCTCTGGGGTCTTGTTGCCGAGGTTGACCGACGGGCATGGCGGTTGCCGTCATACTGCATCATGTGCCCGGTGCCAGCTGGCCCGGATAAATGAATGAGAGTCAGGAGCCGTCATGGTACAGATCATCGGGGATGCTATCAGCGGGAAAGAGGTGCGCAGTTTACCACAATCACTGTGGCGGGCTGAACAGATCCGTGCCCTGGAGCGGGAGTGGGCCGAGCGCGAAGGGCTGGCACTCTACATCCTGATGGAGCGGGCCGGGGCGGCACTGCGCACCTACGCGACCCACCACTGGTCGCACAGCAGATGCTGGTGGATCTTCACCGGTCCCGGCAACAACGGTGGCGACGGTTATGTATTGGCCCGCCTTGCGAGGCAGTTGGGGCTGGAGCCCCAGGTGATAGCGCTGAGGGATCCCGCCGAACTGACGGGAGACGCCAGGCGGGCCGCCGACGAGTGGCTGGCGACGGGGGGCACAGTGGTGTCGGCCGAGGCGGGCGAGCTCGACCGGCTGCCAGCGCCGGACCTGGTGGTCGACGCACTGCTCGGCACCGGTGTCCATACCCGGCTGTCACCGCTTATGACAAAGATCGTCGCAACAATCAATGGTTTGCAGGTGCCTGTGCTATCGGTGGATCTCCCCTCCGGCCTCAATGCCGACACCGGCTGCGCCATGGGGGCCGTGGTGCGTGCCAGCCGCACCCTCACCTTCATCGGTATCAAGCAGGGCATGCTCACCGCCGACGGGGTGGATTGCGTCGGTCGGCTCGACTGCGACCCCCTCGGCGTCAGTGTCCCGCCCGGGTGGCAGGCGGCGGCCGAGCGCATCGATTACCCCTCCCTGCACCCCCGGCTGACGCCGCGCCAGCGCTCGTCCCACAAGGGCTCCCACGGCAAGGTGCTGCTGGTGGGGGGCAATGCGGGGATGCAGGGGGCCATCGTGCTGGCCGCTCGTGCCTGCCTGCGGGCTGGTGCCGGTCTGGTGCGGGTATGTCAGCACCCGAGTCATGGTTCCGTCAGCCTTTATCAAGCCGAGTTGATGAATACGCAGGCCGATGCGGATGAGCACTGGGCCTCGGTGCGGCTGGTGGGGCCGGGACTCGGTCAGGACGAATGGGGTCGGCGCCATTTTGAGTCATTTGTTAACGAGCAGGTGCCGCTGGTATTGGATGCCGATGGATTGAATTGGCTGGCGCAATGTCCCCGTCATCAGGATAATTGGGTGCTCACGCCCCATCCGGGCGAGGCAGCCCGCCTGCTGGGCTGCACCATTGCCGAGATTGCCGCGGATCGTTTTGCCGCGGTGCAGCGTCTGCAGCAGCGTTTCGGCGGTGTGGTGCTGCTCAAGGGGGCGGGGACGCTGATCCACGACGGCAAGGGGATGGCGCTCTGCGACGAGGGCAATCCCGGCATGGCCAGTGGCGGCATGGGCGACCTGTTATCTGGTATAATCGCCGCCCTTTTGGCCCAGGGCTGGTCTGCCGCCGAGGCAACCCGACTGGGCGCCGTGATCCACGGGGAAGCGGCCGATCTGGCCGCTGCAGACGGAGAGCGGGGCATGCTGGCATCGGACCTGCTGCCCTTTATCCGTCGACTGGTAAATCCCGACACCATAACAAGCTAAAGAAGAACATGGCAAAACAGTTGATGATGACACTGCCGGACGAGGCAGCAACAGTGGCACTGGGTGGCCGACTGGCCCACGCCTGCCAGCAGGCAACCACGGTGTTCTTGCACGGCTCTCTCGGGGCCGGCAAAACTACCCTGACCCGGGGCTGGGTTCAGGGGTTGGGGCATGAGGGCAAGGTCAAGAGCCCGACCTATACCCTGGTCGAGCCCTATGAGCTGGCCGACTGGCAGCTCTACCACTTCGATCTCTATCGATTGGCCGACCCGGAGGAGCTGGAGTTCATGGGGATCCGTGACTACTTCGGCGCCAATACCCTCTGTCTGGTGGAGTGGCCGGAGAAAGGGGAAGGCTGGCTGCCCGCCCCCGATCTCGACATTACCCTGAGTTATGCAAACGAGCAGCGCGAGGTCCTGATAGAGGCCCGCACCGCTATTGGCGAAGCCATTCTGGAACGGTTGTCATCTACGTGCGCTTGATCCTTGTTATTGCCCTCTCCCTGCTGGCCTTACCCTCCTGGGCGAATCAGCTCAAAAGCGTGCGGGTGTGGCCGTCGCCGGACAACACCCGGGTGGTGCTCGACATGAGCAGCGCCCCCAATTACAACTACTTCACCCTGACCGGCCCCGACCGGCTGGTGATCGACCTCAAAGGGGCGAGCAACGTCACCAATCTGGCCCGCATCGAGAACAAGAGCGAGCTGGTGCGCAAGATCCGCGAGAGCTCGCCGCTGGAGAAGGGCGGTCTGCGGCTGGTGCTGGATCTCAGCTCCACCATCAAGCCGGTGGTGTTCCCGCTGGCACCGGCGGGGCCCTACGGCCACCGTCTGGTGATCGACCTGCCGTACGAAGAGAAGGCCTCCGCCACGGTGCAAGCCACGCCGGTGGGTGGCAAGGGCAAGGGGGTGGTGATCGCCATCGACCCGGGCCACGGCGGCGAAGACCCTGGCTCCATCGGCCCGCGTCGCACTTACGAGAAGCGGGTGACCCTGGCGGTCTCCCAGAAGCTGGCCGCCCTCATCGACCGCGAGCCCGGCATGCGTGCCGTGCTGACCCGGCGCGGCGACTATTTCGTCGATCTGAACAAACGCTCCGAAATTGCCCGCAAGGCCAAGGCCGACCTGCTGGTGTCGGTGCACGCCGACAGCTTCCACAATTCGACCCCGCGTGGTGCCTCCGTCTGGGTACTGTCGACCAACCGCGCCAACCGCGAGATGGGCAGCTGGCTGGAGAAACAGGAGAAGCAGGGCGAGCTGCTGGGGGGCGTCGGCAAGGTGTTGGCCGAATCGGACCCGAACCCCTATCTGGCGCAGACCTTCCTCGACCTCTCCATGGACAAGTCCCGTGCCGAGGGCTATGACGTCAGCCGCCAGATCCTGCGCTCGCTGGGCCGGGTTGCCAGGTTGCACAAGAAGGCACCGGAGCACGCCAGTCTGGCGGTGCTGAAGGCGCCGGATATCCCCTCCGTGCTGGTGGAGACGGGCTTTATCTCCAACCACGCCGAAGAGCAGCTGCTGGCCACCGCCAGCTATCAGGATCAGCTGGCCCGCGCCATCTTCGAAGGCATCCGCAACTACTACCGTGCCCATCCGACCAAGGGGGCCATGCTCACCGGCAAGGGGCAGGGTAGCAACAAGCAGGCGGCGGTCAGCCGACCCGCCCCCGCCAGCAAGCCGGTCGCCGTCAGCAAGCCGGCGGCGCAACCGGTGCAGCAGGTGGTGACCAACCGGATGCCGGCCACCGAGCCGAATCGTAGCAGTGATGGCGGGGCACCGGTCAGCAGCGTCGGCGGATCCTCGTCCGGCGCCGGGGTGATCAAGCCCTACGTGGTGGCGGCCAAGGAGCCCAGTGCCCCGGTCGCCAGCGTGCAGAGCAACGACAAGGCCAACATGCTCCGTCATGTGGTCACCCGCGGGCAGAGCCTCTCCCGGCTCGCCGAGAAATACGGGGTCAGCCAGGCGCGGTTGGTGGAGATCAACAAGCTCAAGTCGCGGGACATCCAGATAGGGCAGGTGCTCTATATTCCGCAAAAATAGCGCAGGATGAGCCGCAGGACCCGTCCCTGCCACTGACAGGGACGGGTCCGGTGAGCCGTCATCGAATCCCGCCGATTACCCGCGCCTTTAATCATCAGGAGTCAGTGATGCCGATCCGTATCTTGTCCCCTGTGCTGGCCAGCCAGACGAGCGTGGGCTGTGGTACGGCGGCGTGGCTCTCATCCGGGGCGATTGCCACAGCCACCCCGTTCAACCAGCAGGAGTAAGCGATGCCAATCCGTATATTGCCGCCGATTCTGGCCAACCAGATTGCTGCCGGTGAGGTGGTGGAGCGGCCCTCCTCCGTGGTCAAGGAGCTGGTGGAAAACAGCCTGGATGCGGGCGCCGACCGGGTCGAGATCGATATCGACAAGGGCGGTGCCAAGCTCATTCGCATTCGCGACAATGGCGGTGGTGTCGCCAAGGACGAGCTGGTGCTGGCGTTGTCGCGCCACGCCACCTCCAAGGTGGCGACTCTCGACGATCTGGAAGGGATCAACAGCCTGGGCTTTCGCGGCGAGGCGCTTGCCTCCATCAGTTCGGTCTCCCGGCTCACTTTCACCTCCCGCACGGCGGAGCAGAGCGAGGCCTGGCAGGCGCAGGCTGAAGGGCGCGAGATGAGCGTCACCGTCAAGCCGGCGGCCCACCCGGTGGGCACCACGGTGGAGGTGGTGGACCTCTTCTTCAACACCCCGGCGCGGCGCAAGTTCATGCGTAGCGAAAAGACCGAGTTCGCCCACATCGACGAGCTGGTGCGCCGCATCGCGCTCTCCCGCTTCGACGTCACCCTGATCCTGCGCCACAACGGCAAGGTGGTGCGTCAGTACAAGGCCGCCAATACGGTGGCGGAGCAGGAGCGCCGGCTCGTCGCGGTGTGCGGCTCTCCCTTCATGCACCACGCGCTGGCGGTGGAGAGCGAGCACAGCGACGTGCGGCTGTGGGGCTGGCTGGCGACCCCCGAGGGCGCCAGACCGCAGAACGATCTGCAATACACCTATGTCAACGGCCGCATGATGCGCGACAAGCTCATCAATCATGCCATTCGTCAGGCCTATGACGAGCTGCTGCCGGCCGACCGGTTCGCGGCCTACGTGCTCTACATCGAGCTGGATCCGCGTCAGGTGGACGTCAACGTCCATCCGGCCAAGCATGAGGTGCGTTTTCATCAGGCACGCCTCATTCACGACTTTATCTTTCAGGCGCTGTTTACTGCCCTGCGCCAGCAAGGAGCGGCCAGCGACGAGCCCCTGGCCGAGACCCTGGTCGAGCTGCCGGTCAGTGCCCCCATCGAGTATCCGGGTCAGGCTCCCAGAGCCGAGTGGTATGGCGCCGAGCACAACTACCGGGCGCCGGCTCGGGAAGTGCGGGAAGGCAGTAGTACCGGGCGGGCCGGCAACTACCAGCCGCCCGAGCCCCCCAGCCGGGAGGCGATGCGCGGCATGGGATCGCTGCTCACCACCCTGCCGGCGGTGCAGGGTACGCCGCTGGCAGAGGCAGAAACCGCGCCTGTTGCTGCCGTGCCCGCCAAAGCGGGGACGTGGCGGGCATTGACCCTGGTGGAACAGGCCTATCTGTTGCTGGAGCGGGACAACCGGCTGGCCCTGCTGTCGCTGGTGCGGGCCGAGCGCCTGCTGCTGCGCCACTGGCTGCTGGAAACCTGGGGCCAGGGGCTGGCGGCCCAGCCACTGCTGCTGCCGGTCTCCTTCAAGCTGCCGAAAAACCTGGTCGCGCTGGTCGAAGAGCAGGATCGTTTGCTCAAACGGATGGGGCTGGAGTTGAAAAGCGGCGGGCGCGACACCATGATCCTGACTCGGGTGCCGGCGTTGCTGCGCCAGACCGATCTGGTGCGCTTATTACCCGAATTGCTGCAACTGATCGAGAGCGGATCTGACAGTGATGCCGGCCAGCAGGCTGAAGTACTATGCCAATGGCTGGTGGAGCAGGGGATAAGTCGCGAAAAAGTATACGATTTTGCCACGGCCAACCGCCTGCTGACGGAACTTGTTGCCGATTTCAGTGACCAACTGGCAGACGTTCGCATGGTGCGCCCGCTGGCGCTGGCGCTGGCGAGCGTGCTGGCCGAGTTTGCCGATGGCCATTGAGGGGAATGTCCCTCTTGAACCCATAAACCAGTTTTTTGCAGGTGCGCCGCACAGGCGGCGACCATGCAAGGGGAGTTTTTTACGTGGCTGACTTGCCGACTGCAATTTTTCTGATGGGGCCGACGGCCTCCGGCAAGACGGATCTCGCCATCGAACTGTGCCAGGCGCTGCCCTGCGACATTATCAGCGTGGATTCCGCGCTCATCTATCGCGGCATGGATATCGGCACGGCCAAGCCGACCGCCGATGAACTGGCAAGAGCCCCGCACCGGCTGATCGATATCCTGGACCCCGCCATGAGCTATTCGGCGGCCGATTTTTGCCGCGATGCGCTGCGGGAGATGAAAGAGATTGCCGAGCGCGGCCGCATTCCGCTGCTGGTGGGCGGCACCATGCTCTATTTCAAGGCGCTGCAGGAAGGGCTCTCTCCGTTGCCCTCCGCCGACCCCGTCATTCGGGCCGGCATCGAGGAGGAGGCCGCCCGTCTGGGCTGGCAGGCACTGCACGATGAACTGGTGCGCATCGACCCGGTGGCCGGTGCCCGCATCCATCCCAATGACCCGCAACGGCTCAGCCGGGCGCTCGAGGTCTACCGCATCAGCGGCAAGACGCTCACCGAGCTGACCCAAGTGCAGGGGGAGGGGCTGCCCTATCGGGTGCTGCAGTTTGCCATCGCACCGAGCGATCGCGCCGTGCTGCACCAGCGCATCGAGCTGCGCTTTGACAAGATGCTGCAGGGCGGCTTTGAACAGGAAGTCAGGGCGCTCTATCAACGGGGCGATCTCACCCCGGATCTTCCCTCCATCCGCTGCGTGGGATACCGCCAAATGTGGGACTACCTGGCGGGGGAAGTGGAGTATGATGAGATGCGCTATCGCGGAATTGTTGCCACCCGCCAGTTGGCCAAGCGTCAAATGACCTGGTTGCGCGGTTGGTCTGATGTGACCTGGTTGGAATCTGGTGAGTCTGGCAATCTGGCAAGGGTCGTCGCCCGTGCCGGAGTGGCTTGACACTCCTGTATAATCAGGTTGTTATATTGATATCCGGTGTTTAAAAACAACAAACTATAAGGAAAAGAAGATGGCTAAGGGGCAATCTCTCCAAGACCCGTTTTTGAATGCGCTGCGCCGTGAGCGGATTCCTGTTTCTATCTATTTGGTGAACGGCATCAAACTGCAGGGTCAGATCGAATCGTTTGACCAGTTTGTCATTTTGCTGAAGAACACCGTGAGCCAGATGGTCTACAAGCACGCCATCTCTACCGTGGTGCCGGCCCGTGCCGTCAACCACCACCAGCATGCGCCGGGCGCGGCTGGCGAAGAGCAGGGTGAAGCCGAGGCGTGATATCCCGGGACGAGGCGACTCGTCAACCCAGATTCATCATGATTCCTGTCAAGGAGCAAGCGCTTGTTTGACCGTTATGAAGCCGGCGAACAGGCCGTTCTGGTACATGTCAACTTCAGTGATGAGGGTGAGCGGGAGGATCTGGAAGAGCTCAAGATGCTGGTGAGCTCGGCCGGGGTCAATGCGCTGGGGGTGATCACCACCAGCCGCAGTGCGCCCAGCGCCAAATTTTTTGTCGGCAGCGGCAAGGCTGAAGAGATAGCGTCCCAGGTCCAGATGCTGGATGCCGACGTCGTCATCTTCAACCATGCCCTGACCCCTGCCCAGGAGCGCAACCTGGAGCGTCTGTTCCAGTGCCGGGTAGTGGACAGGACCGGCCTGATCCTCGATATCTTTGCCCAGCGCGCCCGTACCCACGAAGGCAAGTTGCAGGTCGAACTGGCCCAGTTACGCCATCTTTCTACTCGCCTGGTGCGAGGCTGGACCCACCTTGAACGTCAGAAGGGCGGGATCGGCCTGCGCGGCCCGGGTGAAACTCAGCTGGAAACCGACCGTCGCCTGTTGCGTGAGCGCATCAAGGCGATTTTGCGTCGGCTCGACAAGGTGGCCAAACAGCGGGAGCAGGGGCGTCGTGCCCGCAACCGCAACGAGGTGCCGACCGTTTCCCTGGTGGGTTACACCAACGCCGGAAAGTCCACTTTGTTCAACCAACTTACAGCTGCCAGCGTGTATGCTGCCGACCAATTGTTCGCAACCTTGGATCCGACCCTGCGCAAATTGGTGATCCAGGATGTGGGTGATGTGATTCTGGCGGATACAGTTGGATTTATTCGACACTTGCCCCATGATCTGGTCGCGGCCTTCAAGGCGACGCTGCAGGAGACCCGCGAAGCGGACCTGCTGCTGCACGTGGTGGACTGTGCCGATGAGCAGATGCAGGAAAATATCGAGTCGGTGCAGCAGGTGCTGGCCGAGATCGAAGCCGATGACCGACCCCAGCTGATGATCTGCAACAAGATCGACAAGCTGGGTGAACATCCGGTCGGGCTGGAGCGTGACGAAGAGGGGCGCCCGGTACGGGTCTGGCTGTCAGCCCAGACCGGGGAAGGGTGTGCGGACCTGTTTACGGCACTGACTGAATTGCTGGCCGGATCCATGGTGCACCACACCCTGCAGTTGCCGCCTTCGGCCGCCAGATTGCGCAGTGCGCTCTATCGCCTCAAGGGCATCGAGCAGGAAGGTTTCAGCGAGGAGGGGGATTTTGTGTTGGAAGTCCGCCTGCAACTGGCTGACTGGAACCGCCTCATGAAACAAGAAGGTGAGAGTTTACAACGCTTTATCAGGCATTGATTTGTCGATGAGATGAATGTTTGCTGGCTTCATCAACGGTTGATGGCCCGATAGAGATGATATCCATCCGCATGTATTAATGGAGACGCTGATGGCTTGGAATGAGCCTGGTAACAACGGCAAAGACCGTGACCCCTGGGGGAACAACGGCAAGAATCAGGGACCCCCTGATTTGGACGAGATGCTGCGCAAGGTGAGCCGCCGTTTTGGTGGTCTGCTCGGTGGCGGCAAGTCTGGTGGTGGCGATGTAGGCAAGTTTGGCCTCTCCATCGCCCTGGTGGTGGCGGTAGTGGTGTGGGTCGTCAGCGGCTTCTATACCATTCGTGAAGCCGAGCGGGGCGTGGTGCTGCGCTTTGGCGAATACTCCCACAACGTGGATCCCGGCCTGCGCTGGAAGCCAACCTTCATCGACCGGGTGATCCCGGTGGACGTGGAATCGGTTCGCTCCCTGCCGGCTTCCGGTTTCATGCTGACCCAGGACGAGAACGTGGTGCGGGTCGAGATGGACGTGCAGTATCGCGTGGTCGACCCGGAGCAGTATCTGTTCAGCGTCACCAACGCCGACGAGAGTCTGAGCCAGGCCACCGACAGCGCCCTGCGTTACGTGGTGGGTCACACCCGGATGGATGACGTGCTGACCACCGGTCGTGAGAAGGTGCGCCAGGAGACCTGGCAGGTGATCGACAGCATCATCGAGCCGTATCACATGGGTCTGCAGATCGTCGACGTCAACTTCCTGCCGGCACGTCCGCCGGAAGAGGTGAAAGACGCCTTCGATGACGCCATCTCCGCCCAGGAAGATGAACAGCGCTTCATTCGTGAAGCCGAAGCCTATGCCCGTGAAGTGGAGCCGAAGGCCCGTGGTCAGGTCAAGCGTCTGGAGCAGGAGGCCGAAGCCTACAAGTCCCAGATCGTGCTGAAGGCCAAGGGTGAAGTCGCTCGCTTCAACGAGTTGCTGCCCCAGTATCAGGCTGCGCCCGAGCTGACCCGCGATCGTATCTACCTGGAGACCATGGAAGAGCTGTATCAGCAGGCCAACAAGGTGGTGGTCGACATGCCGGCTGGCAACAACAGCATGATCTATCTGCCGCTCGACAAGCTTTCCGGCAAGGCGACCGCAGTGCAACCGACCCGTCCGGCAGGTGCGCCGGTGGTGGAACAGACCCCGCCGTCCAACGAAGGGGCCAACTCCACTCCGACTCCGCTGCGTAGCGGTGACCGTTTCAGCTCAGGGAGAAACTAATAGATGAAAAAGATAGCTATTGGTGTCATCGCTGTGGCCGCCATGGTCTGCTTCTCGTCGGTCTTCATCGTCGATGAAGGCCAGAAGGGCATTGTGGTGCAGTTCGGCAAGGTGAAGCGGGTCGACTCCGGTGAACCGCGCCTGTACGAGCCGGGCCTGCACTTCAAAGTGCCGCTCATCGACCAGGTTCGCAAGATGGATGCCCGCATCCAGACCCTGGAAGGCCAGGCGGATCGCTTCGTTACGTCCGAGAAGAAAGATCTCATCATCGACTCCTACGTGAAGTGGAAGATCGAGGACTTCTCCAAGTACTACCTGGCGACCGGTGGTGGCAACAAGATCCAGGCCGAAGACCTGCTCAAGCGCAAGATCAACAACGGTCTGCGTTCCGAGATCGGTAACCGCACCATCAAGGACATCGTCTCCGGTGAGCGCAGTACCGTGATGGAAGATGCCCTGATGAAGATGGCGCGCTCCTCCGAGCTCGGCATCAAGGTGGTTGATGTGCGCATCAAGCAGATCAACCTGCCGGTGGAAGTTTCCAGCTCCATCTATCAGCGGATGCGTGCCGAGCGGACTGCGGTAGCCCGTGAGCATCGCTCCCAGGGCCGCGAGCAGGCCGAGATCCTGCGCGCCGACATCGACCGCAAGGTGACAGTGATGATCGCCGACGCCGAGAGTAACGCCCGTCAGCTGCGTGGTGAAGGGGATGCCGAGGCCGCTAAGATCTATGCCGACAGCTACAAGAAAGACCCCGAGTTTTTCAGCTTCGTGCGCAGCATGGAGGCCTATCGCAAGAGCTTTGCCGGTGGCAATGACCTGATGGTCCTCAAGCCGGACAGCGAGTTCTTCCGCTACCTCAAGTCGCCGCACGGCAGCAAGCAGTAAGCGAGTCGCAATGATACCCAAGGGCCTGATGATTCAGGCCCTTTTGTTTGGCGGTCAGGGGGTTGCCGGTGCTCCGGCAGCTTGTGGACATTGTGGTTGAGAGGAGAGGTGATGCTGACATCCATCTTGATGGGACTGGGCTTGCTGTTGCTGTTCGAGGGGCTGGGACCGCTGCTGATGCCGCGCGCCTGGCAACAGATGTTGCGGCTGCTGAGCGAGCAGCCCACCGAGCAGCTGCGCCGCATCGGCGGCTGTCTGGTGGTGGCCGGGGCCGTGATTCTGTGGGCGCTGGCACGTTAGAGGATGGTCTGAGTGAGCCAGACTGTGTTTGCCAGACAATAAAAAAGAGGCCAAAGGGCCTCTTTTTTATTGTGCTCTGACTGGCATCAGGCGCTGCGCTGCACCGCCATGTGGGCCAGTGTTGCCAATGCCTGTTTGTGCTGGGAGTCCGGCAGGATGGCGAGGGCCGCGATGGCCTTGTCGGCCTCTTCCCGGGCCCGCATGCGGGAGTATTCCAGCGCGCCGGTACGGTCGAGGATGGCCAGGATCCGGTCGAGGTGCTCCATGCCGTTGCGGTGCTCGATGGCATCGCGCACCAGCTGGCGCTCATCCGGGCTACCCACTTCCATGGCTCGCAGCAGCGGCAGGGTGGGTTTGCCTTCGGCCAGATCGTCGCCGACGTTCTTGCCCATCTCGTCGCTCTGGGAGCAGTAGTCCATCACATCGTCGATGATCTGGAAGGCGGTGCCCAGATACTTGCCGTAGTCGGTCATGGCCTGCTCGACGGGCGCGGGCTGATGGGTCAGCACGGCGGCGAGGCGGGTGGCCGCCTCGAACAGCTTGGCGGTCTTGCAGTAGATGACCGTCATGTAGCTCTCTTCGGTGGTATCCGGATCGTTGCAGTTCATCAGCTGCAACACTTCCCCTTCGGCGATGGTATTGGTGGCATCGGAGAGGATCTCCATCACCCGCAGGTTGGAGAGCTCGCTCATCATCTGGAAGGAGCGGCTGTAGAGATAGTCACCGACCAGCACGCTGGCGGCATTGCCAAACAGGGCGTTTGCGGTTTCCCGGCCGCGGCGCAGGTCGGATTCGTCGACCACGTCGTCGTGCAGCAGGGTGGAGGTATGAATGAATTCGATGATGGCAGCCAGTTTCAGGTGATCTTCACCTTCGTATCCCAGTGCGCGGGCGGCCATGACGGTCAGCATGGGGCGCATCCGTTTCCCGCCTGCACTGACAATATAGAAACCCAGCTGGTTGATCAGGCTGACATCGGACTGGAGTCTCGCCAAGATCAGTTCATTGACCGCCGTCATGTCGGCGGCACAGAGCGCACGGATAGTCTGTTGGTCCATAAGTCTCGTAACGTGACGGCAGTGATGACTGCGATTTTAGCAATGGCGGGGATTCTACACGATTTCACAATGGGTTACAGTTAAGCGTTTGTTCACGGCGGCAGATATGCGCACAAAATAAACTTTTTGCTAAATTGGCCTTGCCTGAGCAAATCGATTTGCGTAGAATGCCGGCCCATTGTTATAGGTTTTTGCGCGTGTCTGGCCTTGAGCAAAAGACACGCCTTTACGGAGTTAATCAAATGTACGCGGTATTCCAAAGCGGCGGAAAACAACACCGTGTGGCCGAAGGTCAAATCGTTCGTCTGGAAAAGCTGAACGTTGAGACTGGCGCTACCATCGACTTCAACGAAGTGCTGATGGTTGCTGCAGGCGACACTTTTAAAGTAGGTGCTCCTTTCGTTGAAGGTGGCAAGGTTGTAGCTGAAGTTGTGGCTCACGGCCGTGGCGAGAAAGTGACTATCGTCAAGTTCCGTCGTCGTAAGCACCACCGTAAGCAAGCGGGCCACCGTCAGTGGTTCACTGAAGTCAAAATCACTGGCATCAGCGCTTAATTAGAGGAGTACGATAGATGGCACACAAAAAAGCTGGCGGTTCATCCCGCAACGGCCGCGATTCAGAAGCTAAACGCCTGGGCGTGAAGCGTTTCGGCGGCGAAACAGTTCTGGCTGGCAGCATCATCGTTCGTCAGCGTGGCACCAAGTTCCACGCCGGTACCAACGTTGGTCTGGGCAAGGATCACACCCTGTTCGCTACTGCGACTGGTAAAATCCTGTTCGAAGTTAAAGGTCCGCTGAACCGTAAGTACGTTAGCATCGTTGCTGAGTAATTACGGACCGCAAGGATCCGAAGCCCCGCCAACAGGCGGGGCTTTTGTTTTTCTGCAGCAGTTTACGAAAAAACGGCACGCAGCTGACCCTGGCTCTGAAAGGGCATGCTTGGCAAGATGCGTATCGCCCGCAGGGGTCTGTACCACTATAATTGCGTATCGGTTTTTCGAATTAAGGTGACGGTTACCTATGAAGTTTGTTGATGAAGTCCAGATTCGAGTCGATGCCGGTGACGGTGGTAACGGTTGTGTGAGCTTTCGTCGTGAGAAGTACATTCCGAACGGCGGCCCGGACGGCGGTGACGGCGGTGACGGTGGCGACGTATATCTGGTTGCCGATGAAAACCTGAATACCCTAATCGACTACCGTTTCGAGCGTTTTCACGCCGCCGAACGTGGCGAGAATGGCCAGAGCGCCAACTGTACCGGCCGTCGTGGCAAGGACAGGATCCTGCGCGTACCGGTCGGCACCCGCGCCAGCGATGAAGACACCGGCGAACTGCTGGGTGACCTGACCCACCACGAGCAGAAGCTGCTGGTTGCCAAGGGCGGCTTCCACGGTCTGGGCAACACCCGTTTCAAGAGCTCCGTCAACCGGGCACCGCGCCAGAAGAGCAACGGTACCCCGGGTGAAGTGCGTACCCTGAAGCTGGAGCTGTTGCTACTGGCCGACGTCGGCATGCTGGGTCTGCCCAACGCCGGCAAGTCCACCTTTATCCGCGCCGTCTCTGCGGCCCGTCCGAAAGTGGCCGACTACCCCTTCACCACCCTGGTTCCGAACTTGGGCGTGGTGCGTGGTGAGAACTCCCGCTCCTTCGTCATCGCCGACATTCCCGGTCTGATCGAAGGTGCCGCCGAAGGCGCTGGCCTCGGTATCCGCTTCCTCAAGCACCTCGAGCGCTGCCGCGTGCTGATCCATCTGGTGGACATCTGCCCGGTCGATGGTTCTGATCCGGCCGAAAATGCGGTGACCATTGTCCGGGAGCTGGAAAAGTACAGCCCGGAACTGGCGAGCAAGCCGCGCTGGCTGGTGTTCAACAAGATGGACCTGATCCTGGAAGAAGAGGCGCAGGAAGTGATGGATCGCGTCAAGACTGCCCTCAATCATGAAGGCCCTGTCTACGCCATCACCGCCATCAGCAAGGAAGGGACCAAGAAGGTCTGCTACGACATCCTGGACCTGCTGGACACCATGCCCCGTCAGCTGGCGGAAGATGCCAAAGACGCCATCGAGAAGGTGGAGTTCAAGTGGGACGACTACCACAAGAACCAGCTGGCCAAGGCTGAAGCCGATGCGCTGGCCGCCTCCAAGGCGTTTGATGAATCGCTGGACGACGACGAGTGGGACGACGAAGACGATGATGGCGTGGAAGTCATCTACGTGCGTGACTGACCCAGTTCCCGTGCGCGGTCATGGCGCCGCCACCCGGTGCTGAGAAACCGGAGCCTTCCCAGGCTCCGGTTTTTTTATGGGGATCGACCGGATCACCAAATAGATATATTTCTTATGTCACTTATTGCCTGCCAACCGCAACTGATTATACTGCGCACCTGAATGTAACCTTGTCGAAACAATATGCTAACCAATTGCAATGAATTGATATGCGTATCTGCTTGCGTGCATTCTTATGGAAGGTTTGCCTGTGTAAATATTTATGCTTGAAATGATCCATTAAAAGCTTGTTTGTGCATTTTATTGGTGTATTCTTGCGCCCGTTTTGCCGGGCGAGAGCATGGATATGCAGGTTTGCCTGGCTAAGGAAAAGTAACATTAAGGCTGTAGACCATGCTGGAAAAGACTCTGCAAGCACCTGCTCTCAATACCCGCCGCAACGTGCTGATGTTCCTGGTCCCGTCACTCATCGGGATCCTGCTGTTCATGACCCCCGTCATCTATGACGGAAACGTCACCATTCCCGTGGCCGTGCTGGCGAAGCTGGTACAAACGGTGTTTGCCGATTATCTGGTGGCCATGGTCAGCGCCATCATCACCACCACCATGCTGATGACGCTGGTAGCCTGGCTGTTCAAGCCGGCGATCCTGGTCAGACGCCCCTTCCTCAACAGCCTGTTTAACGTCTCCCCCTTCTGGGCCTGCGTGCGGGTACTGGGCGGTATCTTCGTGCTGCTGACCTTCTTCGAGGCAGGCCCGGCGGCCTTGCGTTCCGATGCGACCGGCGGCCTGGTGCTGCATGATCTGCTACCGGTGCTGTTCTCCGTCTTCATCTTCGCCGGCCTGCTGCTGCCCTTGCTGCTCGATTTCGGTCTGCTGGAGTTTGTCGGCACCATGATGACCCGCATCATGCGCCCGGTGTTCCGTCTGCCCGGTCGATCCGCGGTGGACTGTTTCGCCTCCTGGCTGGGGGATGGCAGCGTCGGCATCCTGCTGACCAGCAAACAGTACGAAGGCAAGTTCTACACCCAGCGGGAAGCGGCCGTCATCGGCACCACCTTCTCTGCCGTCTCCATTACCTTCTGCCTGGTGGTGATCTCCCAGGTTCGGCTGGAGCACATGTTCGTGCCCTTCTACCTGACCGTCTGTCTGGCCGGGGTGGTGGCCGCCATCGTGGTGCCGCGCCTGCCGCCGCTCTGCTGGAAGAAGGATGTCTACAGCGACGGAACTCCCCTGTGTCGCAAGCAGGAGTCGGTGCCGCACCAGCACAGCATGCTGAGCTACGGTTATGAGCGAGCCCTGACCAAGGCCGAGGGCATGACCGACATGGGGGCAGTGGCACGGGAAGGGGTGAAGAACGCGCTGGACATGATCTTCGGCGTGCTGCCTGTGGTGATGGCCATCGGCACCTGCGCCCTGATGCTGGCCGAGCACACCTCCATCTTCAACTGGCTGGGGGCCCCTTTCGTGCCCTTGCTGGAGCTGCTGCAACTGCCGGAGGCAGAAGCGGCCTCCAAGACCATCATGGTCGGCTTCGCCGACATGTTCATCCCGGCGGTGCTGGCCTCCACCATCGAGAGCGACATCACCCGCTTCGTGATCGCAGCCATGTCGGTCACCCAGCTCATCTATATGTCGGAAGTAGGCGCCCTGTTGCTGGGCAGCAAGATCCCGGTCAAGTTGTGGGAGCTGTTCGTGATCTTCCTGCTGCGTACCCTGATCACCCTGCCGGTCATCGCCGGGGTGGCGCACCTGCTGTTCTGATCCGGCTCGCACCCTGTCACACGGTCAACTTCGGTTGGCCGTTTTTTATGGCCGACATTAGACCAAAGTGAGTCTTTTACAGGCCTTGTTTTTACATTAATGTAACAGGCTGCAAAAACACGCCAGCCGAGCAGTAGGCACGTCCAACCTATGTGGCCAGGAGTCACCCCATGACCTCACTGCTCAGCTACCGGGCCGGTCCCTGCGATCAGCCGCTGCTTCATCAGACCATAGGCGCCTACCTGCAACAGGTGGCGGAACGTTTCCCCGACCGGCCAGCAGTGGTGGTGCGCCACCAGCAGATCCGCTGGAACTACCGTGAATACCTGACCCAGATAGACAGGTTGGCGCTGGGCCTGCTGGCGCTCGGGATCCGGCCGGGGGATCGGGTCGGCATCTGGTCGCCGAACAACATCGAGTGGTGCCTGGTGCAATTTGCCACGGCCCGCATCGGGGCCATCATGGTCTGCATCAACCCCGCCTACCGCAGTTACGAGCTGGCCTTTGCCATCAACAACGTGGGCTGTCGGGCCCTCATCTGTGCCAGTGCGTTCAAGGGCTGCGATTACCTCGCCATGCTGGGGGAGCTGGCCCCCGAGCTGGCGAACTGCCCACCCGGCCGTCTCGCATCATCCCGGCTGCCGAGCTTGGAGATGGTGATCCGGCTCGGGGAGGAGCAAAGCGCCGGCATGCTCAACTTCCCCGAGGTGCTGACACTGGGCGACCAGCAGAACCCGGCCTGGCTGGCCCGGGTGGCGGCCACCCTCAACCCCGATGACGCCATCAACATCCAGTTCACCTCGGGCACCACGGGCAACCCCAAGGGGGCCACCCTCAGCCACAGCAACATTCTCAACAACGGCCGCCAGGTGGCGCAAGGCATGGCGTTCAGCGAGCAGGACCGGCTCTGCATCCCGGTGCCGCTCTACCACTGTTTCGGCATGGTGCTCGGCAACCTGGCCAGCATCAGCGTGGGGGCCTGCGCCCTGTTTCCGGCCGAAGCCTTCGATCCGGCTGCCACCTTGCGGATGGTGAGCGAGGAGCGCTGCACCGCCCTGCACGGGGTGCCGACCATGTTCATCGCCGAGCTGGAGCTGGCGGAGTTTGACCAGTTCGATCTCTCCTCCCTGCGCACCGGCATCATGGCCGGCGCCATCTGCCCAGAGCCCTTGATGCGCAAGGTGCAGACCCTGATGCACATGACCGAGGTGACCATCGCCTACGGCCAGACCGAGTGCAGCCCCATCAATCACATGACCGCCATCGATGCGCCGCTGGACAAGCGGGTCACCACGGTCGGCCGCGCCATCGGCCACACCGAGATCAAGCTGGTCGACCCCAGCGGAGAGATAGTCGCCATCGGTGAGCGGGGCGAGATCTGCTGTCGCAGCAACGGGGTGATGCAGGGGTACTGGGAGGATCCGGTCAAGACGGCGGAAACCATCGACCAAGAGGGGTGGCTGCACTCGGGGGACATCGGCATCATGGATGAAGAGGGCTATGTGCGGATCGTCGGGCGCAGCAAGGAGCTGATCATCCGCGGTGGCGAGAACATCTATCCGCGCGAGATCGAAGAGCGTCTTTACGATCATCCGGCGGTGCAGGATGCGGCGGTGTTCGGGGTCGACAGCGAGCGCTATGGCGAAGAGGTGTGCGCCTGGGTCAAGCTCAGACCCCGTCAGGAGGCCAGCGAGGAGGAGCTGAAACAGTTTCTGGCGGCCCGCATCGCCTATTTCAAGGTGCCCAGGTACATCCGGTTCGTGGAGGAGTACCCCATGACGGTGACCGGCAAGCTGCAAAAATTCAGGATGCGGGAGCTGATGAGCGACGAGCTGGCCCGCCAGCACGCCGAGGCGACGGGCTGAGGGGCGGTGACAACGGAAAAAGGGCCTGTGGGCCCTTTTTCGTCAGCGTCCAAGCGGATGTGGTTGTGGCGGTGTGCGGGGGCACTGCACCAGCAGCATGTGGGTGGTGAAGGTGCTGGTCTGGGGGAAGCTTGGGCTAAATCCCGTCACCGGCTCGGCGACCCCCATGCTCATCTGGTGAGTGGTGATGGTGCGCTTGCTTCGATCGACTTGCTGATAGCCGTGGGGGCAGCTCAAGAGCGCCTGTTGCTGGCACTCCTCTGGCGCGCCGCACTCGATCTGGAAGCGTTGCTGGGCGGGATTGGCGGAGGGGAGTTCACTGACGGTGGCGGGCGCCGGCAGCAGGGCGCAGCCGGACAGCAAGATGCTGCCCAGCAGCCATATTCTGGGTGACATAAGAGGCTCGTTCTCGGTGAGACAAGAGAAGGGCCGGCTGGGACTCCCGCGCCGGCCGCGAGGCGCGGATCAGCGCGGGGTGATGCCCATGTCGACCGGACACTGGATGGTCAGGGAGTGGACCGTGTTGGCGACGCGATAGGGCTTGGCCGCCTTGTAGACCTTCTTGTCTTCGTCGTAGCTGCCCCCTAGATACTGGGTGCTGTAGAGCGTCTGCTGGCGGCGATCGGTCTCCTTGTAGCCCTGCGGGCAGGTCTGGTTGGCCTGCTGGAAGCAGGCCGTCATGCTGCTGCACTCGATGTAGAAGCCGCGCTGGCTGGCATCGGCCAGGTGCACCGGGGTGACGGTGGGGGCGGGGGGAGACAGCAGGGAGCAGCCGGACAGCGTCAGCGCGCCCAGCACAATGAGATGCTTTGACATAGATAACCTGAACAGTGTGGTGTGACAAAGAGTGAGGGGGAGTCTATTGCTCCCCCTTCGCTATAGGGGCACCGTTATAACCAGCCGGGGACGCTCAGGCCAGCCCGCAAATGTAAGAAAATATGACCCGCTCTAGGCCAGCGCGGCCAGCAGGGCGGTTTCATCCACGGGATCCAGCTGTTCGGGGGCGAGGAAGCGCACGGCATAGTCGCGCCAGATGCCGCTGCTGACAAACAGGGCAAACAGGGCGGGATCGATGTGCTGCTCGCGCACCATGCTCTGCATGATGGCCAGCGACTGGGAGACCGTCTTGCCCGATTTGTAGGGGCGATCGCTGGCGGTCAGTGCCTCGAAGATGTCGGCGATGGCCATGATGCGGGCGGGGATGCTCATCTGGCTGCCCAGCAGCTGGCGCGGATAGCCCTTGCCGTCCATTCGCTCGTGGTGGCCGCCGGCAATCTCGGGCACGCTGCGCAGATGGCGAGGGAAGGGGAGGCGTTCAAGCATGCGAATGGTCTGGATGATGTGTTCGTTGATCTTGTAGCGCTCCTCCTCGGTGAGGGTGCCGCGACTGATGGCGAGGTTGTAGCGCTCGCCGCGGTTGTAGAGGTGAGTGGGCACTCGCACCTTGAAGCCCCAGGGGTTGCGCTCGTCCAGCTGATCGTGGGCGGGGCGGGGGATGAGGTGGGCGGCCTTGTCCGCCAGCAGGGGTTCGACGCAGGGCAGTGGCGCGGCCGGCTCGTTCTGGCGCAGCTTGAGCTCCTCCCGGCTGATGCCGAGCCGATCGTCCAGGGTGCGCAGCCAGGTGCGGCTGGCGATGGCATCCAGCCTGGCCAGCTTCTCCGGCGCCATCCACTCACCGCCCAGGTTGCACTCGGCGACGAAGGCGAACTCCTGATCCAGGGTGCTCCAGAGCGGAGCTACCTCGCTCCTGGCTGCTTCCCGTTCGGACGCCGGCAGGCGGGCCGCCAGCGCTTCGATGTAGCCGTCGCGTTTGAGCACCTCGAAGCGGGTGCGGATCTCGTGGATCCGGTCGTAGAGGGTCTCCAGCTTGGTGGCCTTGTCCACCACGAACTCGGGGGTGGTCACCTTGCCACAGTCGTGCAGCCAGCTGGCGATATGGATGGCCTCCCACTCCTCCTCGTTGAGCCGAAACTCGGCGAACGGCCCCTGCTGCTGGGCGCAGGCGGCTTCGGTCAGCATCCGGGTCAACTCCGGCACCCGCTGGCAGTGGCCGCCGGTGTAGGGGCTCTTGGCGTCGATGGCGCCAGCCATCAGCTCGATGAAGGATTCCAGCAGCTGTTTCTGCTCCTCCAGCAGGCGCTGGTTCTCGATGGCGGAGGCCGAGGTGCCTGCCAGCGCCTCGATCAGGCTGATGCGCGAGGCCAGCTCGCGGGCCGGGCAGTCAGGCAGGATCAGCAGCAGGCAGCCGCTCAGCTCCTGGCGATGGTTGCGCAGCGGCTCGGCCACCAGCTGGCAGGGGCCGGGGAAGGGGCCCCAGTCGGCCAGATACTGCTGCCAGCCACCCTGGTCGATGGCGAGGCTGAGCCGCTCGCCCCGGGCCAGCTCGCCAAACAGGGCCTGTTGCCAGCGGATCTGCCCGGCCGGCAGCGGAGCTTGGCGCCACAGTGCCTGTACCGCCACCATGCCCCGCTCCTGGGCCAGATAGAGGCACCCCCCTTCGGCCTGCACCGCGGCGATGGTCTCGTGCAGGATGCGGCTGAGCAGGGAGTCGAAGCGGTGTTCGGCCGCCAGCGCCCGCCCCATGTTCATGAAGTTGCCGAGGGTCAGCCGCATGCCAGACATGGTGCGGGCCAGATCGTCGATCTCGCGGATGGCCGACTCGGGGACCCGGCTCTCGCCAAAATCGAAGTGCTGGATCCGCTCCGCCTCCTTGGTGAGCGCCAGCAGCGGGGTGGCGGTGCGCCGCGAGACCAGCCAGATCACCGGCAGCAGCAGCAGCAGGCCCGCCAGTGCCCAGCCCAGGTTGACCAGGGCTTCGTCTCGGGCCTGCTGATAGAGCAGGTCGGCCGAGACCAGCAGGGCGATGTGGAAGGGGGAGTCGGTCCCGAGGGGGGCGAGGTTGACCAGCCAGTCGCTGCCATCGGCGGCGGTCAGGTTGAGCTCCGCCGGCTCGCTCAGCAGGGTGGGCTGGCTGATGATCCGCTGCTGCAGATCCGGCAGGGCCGGGTGGGGCAGGGTCGCCAGCATGGGCAGCTGGCTCAGCTGCTCGAAGCTGGGCAGGTGTCTGGGGTCGGCGGCCAGCAGGGTAGCGTACTCGTCGAACAGGATCACCTGGCTCTGGGCGGGCAGCTGCAGCTTGCCGATCAGGGCCGACAGCCCCTCGACGCTGGTGTCGAGCCCGATCACGGCGCGCCGGTCGTCGCTCTCCACCGCCAGCGTCATGCCCGGCTCCTTGGTGGTGAAGAACAGATAGGGGCTGGTGGTGGCGATCCCCGCACGCCAGCGGGCCTGCTTGTACCAGTCGCGGCTGCGGGGATCGTAGCGGTAGTTCGGCATGGCACGGCGCTCGAGCAGGGTCAGCCGTTGATCAAAATAGAGAAATTCCCCCTTGCCCTGGCTGAGGCTCTGCACCAGCAGGGTACTGGCGGTCGGTACGCCCCCCAGCTGGGCTCTGGCCCGCTCGGTCAGCTTGCGCACCAGAAAGAAGTCGCCATCCTCGTAGCCGGCGTAGACGGCCCCATAGCTGGGGCTGTTGGCCAGCACCTCCGCCAGTTGCGGCAGATAGGCCAGGCGTTCGGTCAGCGTGGTCATGGCGGCCAGCTGGCCGCTGCGCAACAGGCTGAGCGACATGCGGGCTGGCCGCTCGTTCAGTTGCAGGGCGAGGGCCAGCTGCTGGCGATACTGCAGGAAGTTCTGTCGCTCGTGCTCCAGTCCCTGGCGCGCCCCTTGCTGGAACTGCAAGGCGATGAGGGCGCTGCCGAGCAGGGTGAACAGCAGGATGAAGAGGGTGGCGATATGCACGTAGAAGGGTTTACGACCTGGCCTGGCAGTTGTCATGGACACATCCTTGTCACACGGGCGATTGCAGAGACGATCAGCTTGCAGTGTGCCAACAGGATGACAGAAAACACAATAACCCATTCATGGATATCGGGATGTGGCCGACGGAAACGGCGCCTGCTCTGGCCAATTTTGCCGGCTGATCACGTGATTCATTCAGGTATCCCGTGCTACATTGCCCCACTTGTTACTGGTCTGCGAATCAATGGAGTGACCCATGTCTGCCATCCCCTATTCCGTACTCGATCTGGTGCCCGTGGCCGAAGGCTCCCAGCCGGCCGAGTCGTTTCGCCGCTCGCTGGACCTGGCCCGTCATGCCGAACGCCTGGGCTATTGCCGCTACTGGCTGGCCGAGCACCACAACATGCCGGGCATCGCCAGCGCCGCCACCTCGGTGCTGATCGGTCATCTGGCCGGCGGTACCAATACCCTGCGCATCGGGGCCGGTGGCATCATGCTGCCCAACCACTCGCCGCTGGTCATCGCCGAACAGTTCGGTACCCTGGCGTCGCTCTATCCGGATCGCATCGATCTCGGGCTTGGCCGTGCGCCGGGCACCGATCAGCGCACCATGCGGGCGCTCAGACGCCAGCGCAGCGGCGAGGTGGATGACTTCCCGGCCGATGTGCGCGAGCTGATGGATTACTTTGGCGATGAAGTAGGGGCGGTGCAGGCGGTACCTGGGCAGGGGCTGCATCTGCCCATCTGGCTGCTGGGCTCCAGCCTCTACAGCGCCCAGCTGGCGGCGGCCATGGGGCTGCCGTTCGGCTTTGCCTCCCACTTCGCTCCCGCCATGCTGCTGCAGGCGCTGGAGATCTACCGCGCCCAGTATCGCCCCTCCGCCCGCTGGCCCAAGCCCCATGCGGTGGTCTGCATCAACATGATCGCCGCCGACAGCGAGCGGGAGGCGCGCTTCCAGTTCACCACCCTGCAGCAGCAGTTCCTGCGTCTGCATCGCGGCAACGCAGGCAAGCTGCCGGCCCCCGTCATCGAACTGGGAGAGGAGTGGTCGGAGCGCGAGCTGCTGGCCATGGAGCAGACCCTGGCCCGTTCGCTGGTGGGCAATCCGGATCAGATACGGCACGGCCTCAAGGCGCTGCTGGCGGAAACCCGGGCCGACGAGCTGATGTTCAACGGTCCTATCGTCGATCATCAGGCTCGTCTGCGCTCTTTCGAGATTGCCGCCGAGTTGATGCAGGCGCTATAAGCTCGCCTGCCCGAGACCAAGGCGCTATGTTGCACAAAGCGCCACCTCTGTCGCCCTGCTGTCAGGTGATCGAAAGGGGGGGCGTCGTGGGGAGGAATAGCTGAGTTTTTGAGCACGCTCTTTTATCTAATGCACTGAATCCAAAGGAAAGTCAGGTTGGTGTCAGGGCGCTGTCGTGGCCCATGGCACCCGCCGGCCCCTATGCTGGCCCCGTCAATCAACCACAAGGAGTTCGAGATGATCGTCAGGAAGTTGAGATTGCAGCGGGGCTGGTCACAGGAGCAGTTGGCCGCCTTTACCGGCCTGAGCGTTCGCACCATTCAGCGGATCGAGCAGGGCCAGCAGCCCGGACTGGAATCCCTCAAGGCCCTGGCCGCCGTCTTTGAGCTCGAAGTGGCGCAACTTGACGGTACAAGCCAACAGGAGCATGAGATGAGAGGGAGTGACACGATGGAACGGGATGAGATACGGGTATCGGTAGAGGAGCGGGCCGCCATGCGCTATGTGGAGGGGCTCAAGGGCTTCTATTACCACACCGCCAGCTACCTGCTGGTGATTTGCGGGCTGTTTGTCATCAACTACCTGAGCAACCCGGGCTATATCTGGGCCTGGTGGCCGGCGCTGGGCTGGGGGCTGGGATTGATCTCCCATGCCATCAACCTGTTCCAGCCGTTCAAGCTGTTCGGCCCCGAGTGGGAGCGGCAGCAGATCGAGAAGCGGTTGGGGCGCAAGCTCTAGGGTGAGCGATGCACCATAAAAAACGGGCCCGGCAATGCCGGGCCCGTTTTGTTTTATTGCCTGCCACCTGCTTGGTGTGGTGGGAGAGGGGAGTGATCTGGGCGCCATCTTTATAGTGAAGTGCTGATCACTCAGACCCGGCCTCTTATCGTCACTTGGCGTAAGTGGGACAGGGTGTAGCGATCAGGGCATCATCTTCATAGCGCCACAGGGTGAGGCTGTTGCCCCAGACACAGCCGGTGTCCAGTGCCTTGATGTCCTGCTTGCCGGTGTTGCCCATCAGGGCAGCCCAGTGGCCGAACACCAGGATGGGGTCGTCCACATGGTGCTCGCGCTGCTCGAACCAGGGGCGCAGGCCAGGGGTCGACTCCTTGGGGCCCTTCTTGCATTTGAAGTCGAGCCGGCCGTCGAAATAGCAAAAGCGCATCCGGGTAAAGGTGTTGATGATGTAGCGGTAGCGCTCGATCCCGACCAGATCGTCCTGCCAGCCATCCGGCTGATCGCCATACATGTTGTGCAGCAGCCACTGGTACTGATCGCCGCGCAGCAGGCTCTCCACCTCGCGGGCGCAATTGCGGGCGGTGCGGGCGTCCCACGCCGGGGAGATGCCGGCATGCACCATCATGATGGGCAGGTCCGGGTGCTCCGCCAGCAGCGGACGGTGGCGCAGCCACTCCAGCAGTTCGTCCCGATCCGGTGCCTCCATCAGCTCCTGCAGCTTGTCCTTCTTCTTGAGCGGGGCGACGCCATCGGCGACCGCCAGCAGGTGCAGGTCGTGGTTGCCGAGCACGGTGACGGCCCGGTTGCCCAGCCCCTTGACGAAGCGCAGGGTATTGAGAGAGTCCGGGCCGCGGGCGACCAGATCGCCGCACAGCCAGAGCACGTCGTTAGCGGGATCGAACTCGGCCAGATCCAGCAGACGGCGCAAGTCGTCGTAACAGCCCTGGATATCGCCAACAAAACAGTTCGCCATGAAACCTCAGTTGATAATGTGGGGGACGGCCAGCGTAAAGGGCGCGATGGGCGCCTCGAATTGCTGCCCCGACTCGTCTTGCAGGGTATAACTCCCTTCCATCACCCCAAGCGGGGTGGCCAGCGGCACGCCGCTCTGATAGCGGAAGGTCTCTCCCTCTGCGATTACCGGCTGCTCGCCGACCACGCCGGGGCCTTCGACTTCCAGCATCTTGCCATTGGCATCGGTGATGAGCCAGCGCCGGTGCAGCAGCTGCGCCGGGCCCGGCCCCAGGTTCTCGATCTCGATGAGATAGTGGAACTGGTAAGGGTCTTTGGAATCCACCACATAACGGGGGTACGGGCGGATCACGATGTGCGGAGTTGCCACGGGATCAGGCCTGTTGCTGATCCGCCAGCCAGTTGGCGATCATGACGAACTGCTCGAGGGAGAGATTCTCCGGGCGCAGGTTGCCATCGATACCAAGCTCGGTCAGCTGGGCGTCCGTGATGAAGTTGGAGAAGCTGTTGCGAATGGTCTTGCGACGCTGGCCGAAGCCCTCGGTGCAGACCCGGTTCAGGCAACGAATGTCTTTCGCGACTATGGTCGGGTTCTTGTGCGGGATCAGACGCACCACGGCGGAATCCACCTTCGGCGCCGGCTTGAAGGCGCCAGGGCCTACTTCCAGCACAGGCACTACCTGACAGTAGTACTGGGTCATCACGCTCAGTCGGCCATAGGCCTTGCTGCCGGGGCCGGCGGCCAGACGCAGGACCACTTCCTTTTGCAGCATGAAGTGCATGTCCTCCACCCGGTCGGCGAACTCGCACAGGTGGAAGATGAGCGGAGTGGAGATGTTGTAGGGCAGGTTGCCGAAGATGCGCAGCGGCCCCTTGCCTTCCCCCATCAGGGTGCCGAAGTCGAAGCGCATGGCATCGGCCTCGATGACGGTCAGCTTGTCCTTCAGGGTCGGATGCTCGCGCAGGCGTGCCGCCAGATCCCGGTCCAGCTCGACCACGGTCATCTTGTCCATCTGGGAGGCGACCGGTTCGGTCAGCGCGGCCAGACCCGGGCCGATCTCCACCAGGTTCTGACCCGGCTGCGGATTGATGGCGGCCACGATCTGATCGATCACGTAGCGATCGTGCAAGAAGTTCTGACCGAAACGCTTACGGGCGGTGTGGCCCATGTGCACCTTGTTGCTCTGCACCTTACTGCTCATATCTTTTTTTCTCTACCATCTTGATGGCGTGGTTGATCGCGGTGATCAGGCTGCCCGAGTCGGCGAGGCCCTTGCCTGCCAGATCCAGTGCGGTGCCGTGATCCACCGAAGTGCGGATGAAAGGAAGTCCAAGGGTGATATTGACCGAACTGCCGAAGCCCTTGTATTTGAGCACGGGCAGCCCCTGGTCGTGGTACATGGCGAGTACCGCATCCGCATCCTTGAGGTATTTGTCCTGGAACAGGGTATCGGCCGGCAACGGGCCGACCAGATCGATCCCCTCCTGGCGAAGGCCTGCCAGGGCGGGTTCGATCACGTCAATCTCTTCACGGCCGAGATGGCCGCCTTCCCCGGCGTGGGGATTGAGGCCGCAGACGTAAATGCGGGGCTTGGCGATGCCGAATTTGCTCTTGAGATCCGCATCCAGGATGCGGATCACCTTGCCGAGCCGATCCTCGGTGATAGCCATCGCCACATAGGCCAGCGGAATGTGGGTAGTCGCCAGCGCGACCCGCAGTCCCTCGGTTGCCAACAGCATCACCACGTCGGCGGTGCCCGACTGCTGGGCGAAGAACTCGGTGTGACCGCTGAACGAGACGCCAGCCTGGTTGATGATCCCCTTGTGGACCGGCCCGGTTACCACGGCGGCAAATTCGCCGCTCATATTGCCATCGCAGGCGCGCTGCAGGGTGGCCAGCACGTAGGCCCCATTGCCCTCGTCGAGCATGCCCGGCACCACGGCGGCGCCGAGGGGAACCGGACAGACGGTCAGGGTACCGGCCTGCTGCGGGCGGGCAGGCTGGTCGGCATCATAGGGCTGCAACTCGACGGGCAGCCCCAGCAGGGCGGCCCGCTCGCGCAGCAGCGCCGGATCGGCGATCACCACCAACTGGTGCGGCCACTCCTGCTGGGCAATCTGCAGCACCAGATCCGGGCCGATCCCGGCCGGTTCACCCGGGGTGATGGCGAGACGACGACAACTCATCAGCTGCCGGCGCCTTCGATCTGGATGTAGGCCTCGTCACGCAGCTCGTCCAGCCAGGCCTGGGACTCTTCGGTGAAGCGACGGTTGTAAATCAGCTGATAGGCGCGCTGCTCCTGGGCCTTGTTGGTGGCATCCTGGCTGCGGCGCTCTTCCAGCTGGACGATGTGCCAGCCGTGGGTGGTGCGGAAGGGTTCGCTGATCTGGCCCGGTTGCAGGCGGTTGACCATGTCGCGGAACTCCGGCACGTAGACGTTGGGATCGGACCAGCCCAGTTCGCCACCCTGCACCGCAGAACCCGGATCTTCGGAGTACTTCTCCGCCAGGCTGGCGAAGCTGGCCTTGCCGCTCTTGATGTCGTGCAGGATGCCGTCCAGCATGCCCTTGGCTTTTTCTTCGCTCAGGATGATGGAGGGCTTGATCAGGATGTGGCGGGCGCGCACTTCGGTCTGCACGACCTGCTGCTGGCCCTTGGTGTCGAACACCTTGATGATGTGCAGGCCGGCACCGGAACGCAGCGGGCCGACGATGTCACCCTTCTTGGTGCCTTGCACGGCCTCGGCCATCAGGGTCGGCATCTCCTGCGGGCTCATCCAGCCCCAGTCACCCCCTTCCAGCGCCTTGGGTCCGCTGCTCTCGGCAATGGCCATCTTGCGGAAGTCGGCGCCCTGCTTGAGGGCGGCCAGGATGCGTTCAATCTTGCTCTTGGCGGCGTTGAGCTGCTCGGCGCTCGGGTTGTCCGGCAGGGCAACCTGGATGTGGCCGACATGGTATTGCTGCTGTTGCTGACCCTGTTTGGCGAGGATGTCGACCACCTGCTTCACCTCCTGCTCGGAGATGTTGATGCGGCGGCGCACCTGGTTGCGGCGCACCTCGTTCATCAGGATCTCGCGGCGCACCTCTTCCCGATACTGGGCATAGGTCAGCCCTTCACGGGCCAGCTGGGCTCGCAGCTGATCCAGGGTCATCTTGTTGTCGGCGGCGATGCTCTGGATAGCCTGCTCCAGCTGGGTATCGCTGATCTTGAGGCCCTGACGATCCGCCAGTTGCAGCTGCAGGCTCTCCTGGATCAGCCGATCCAGCGCCTGTTTGCGCAGGGTGGCGTCATCGGGCAGGGACTGGCCGCTCTCCTGGGCAGAGGCTTTCACCTTCTGCACCAGGGCTTCCTGCTGGCTGGCCAGCACCACGTCCTTGTTGACCACGGCAAGCACCTTGTCCATCAGTTCGGGGGCGGCGAAGGCTCCCTGGCTCATGGCTCCGAACAGGCCTGCAGTCAGCAGGGAAATCAACGTCTTCTTCATATCCATCTCTCAAGGCGTTTGCCAGACCGCTTATTGGTCTCGCAGGTTAAACGGACGAATGTAAGGCAGTGCTTCGGTGTCCAGGGAGGTGCCCTTGGTGCCGGTACCCACGCTACCCAATCCTTTCATTTCAAACTGAATGCCCAGACTGCGCTCCGAGGTCGGACGCATGGTCACGTTGTCCGGAGTGTTGACCCACTCCAGGTTGAAGTTGATGCTCCAGCAGCAGGAGTCGTACTTCAGGCCTACCTTGCGATCAGACTTAACGCTCTGATTCAGCTCCTGATAGTAACCCCCGTACAGGTGCCACTGGTCGTTGAGCGGGGTAGTCAACAGTAGGCCGATCTGGTTGAGGTCGGTTACCTGTCCCTTGTTTTCAAGATCGTAGTTGGCATCGCGCACGAAACGATGGTTCAGCTGGCTGATCAGCTTCTCGCGGCGATACTCGATGGCGCTGTTGGCGGAGCTGAGCCGGCTCTGGTCCACATCATATTGCGCGCCGGCATGGGCAAACCACTGCTCGTTGATCTTGGCATCCCCCTCGAAGGAGAGCGGGGAGCGGGTGTTGGTGGTCAGGGTCTCGCTGGGATAGAGCTTGACCCTGGGCGCAACAAAATCGAAAGCTTGGGCAACGGCCAGCCGAATTCGTTCATCACCGGCCTCATCATATACCCGGCTGGTGAGACCGATGGAGACTCTGTTGGAGTCGCTGATGCGATCCAGGCCCGCGTAGCGGCGGTCGCTGAACAGGCTGTAGTAGTCCTGGCGCATGCCGGTGGAGTCATAGACGCCTATGTTGTCCTGGTTCTTGTAGGGCACATAGAGGTACTGGAACTCCGGCTCCAGGGTCTGGTTGGCATCGCCGCCGAACCAGTTCTGGTTGCGCTCGAAAGTCATGCCGCCCTTGAGGCGGAAGGAGGGCAGGGTGCGGGTGATGATCCCTTCGTCCAGGGTGACCCCGTTGCCGTTTTCAGGAGTAAAGCGGCTGACAAAGGTCTGGCTCATGTTGTCCGGCACTTCCTGATCGTAACGGGTGTACATCAGCTTGTACTGGCTGTCGAGGTAGTAGCCTGCCTCGTTGATGAGCGGCATGGTCAGGGTCGGAGCCGTGTAGACCCGGGTGCCGGTGTAGGCTCCGCCTTGGTTCTGGGCGATGGCCTGGGCGTTGTTGTAGCCGAACTTGGTGATCTCGGTGTTCCAGGCCAGATCGTACCAGCTGCCTTGCTGGTAATAGTTGTGGTCGATGCGCGGCATCAGCTCGTGGGGCTGCTGGGCGCTGGCCAGCAGGATCTGGTAGGTGCGCACCTCGGTGTTGATGTTCCAGTTGGGCTGGAAGTAACCGGCCATCAGGGACTGCTGCAACTGGTTCTCGACCTGGGTGCCCACCTTGGGGGAGAAGTCGTTGAAGTAGTTGTAATCCCGATCCCGCACCTTGGTGTAGTCGAGCGACACTCGCATGGCGTTGTCGGCAAACAGCGAGGTGTGGTTGGCGTTGAGCAGGTAGCGGTGACCGTCGGACATGGCCTGGTTGAGGCTCGGGGTCTCGTCGTACTGCTTGTCGTTGGCCAGGTTTTCGAAATAGAGGCTGCCGACGTGGGCCGGATCCGGCATGTAGCGGAACTGCACCTGCTCCATCAAGCCCCGTCTGTCCATGAAGCGGGAGGTGATGGTGGCATCGTAGTTGGGGGCTATGTTCCAGTAGAACGGCTGGGTGATGTCCATGCCGTTCTTGGAGCTCTGGGTATAACCCGGGTAGAGCAGGCCTGTCTTGCGTTCATCCTTGATCGGGAAGTTGATGTACGGGAAGTAGAACACCGGGTAGTCGTAGAGCCAGAGACTGGCGTTCCAGGCCTCCCCGAACACCTCGGTCTGATCGATGTCGATGCTGCCCGCCTTCAGGGTCCAGACTTCCTGACCCGGCGGGCAGGTGGTGTACTGGGCCCCTTCCAGGGTGATGTTCTGGTTGTTGTTGGTCATGGTGACCCGGTCGGCGGAGCCGCGCACCGGCGAGCCATGCACCTGATACTTGCCCTCTTCCAGCTCGGAGTTCTTGGTATCCAGGTTGGATTTCAGGGTCTTGTCGCTGGTGACCGTGATCTGGCCATCGTTGTAGTAGATGTTGCCGATGGCGATGACGTCCCGGCTCTTCTGATCGAGCTCGGCATAGTCGGAATCGAACTTGCGCACGCCCTGGCGCACCTTGACGTCGCCCTGGTAGACGGCGGTGCCGCCCTGCTTGGCTTCGAGCCGATCGGCATCCACTTCCACGGGTTGGGCGTTGGCGTCCTTGCCGGGCGCCAGCTTCTCAATCTTGGGGACGTAGTCATAGCAGAGCCCGTCCAGGATCCCGGTGGCGGGCGGCGGCGTCAGCGGCGCCGCCTGCACGATGGCCGGGGTCAGGGCTGGAACAAGGCTGATGGTCAGGGCGATGGGATAGGAGTATCCCAGTGTCCGTTTTGTCATGTGAAAGACTCGCGCAATCCGTGGTAGCTACGGCTGATTCAAGACATGCATTTTACGACAGGATTCATCGAGTTGACATTGCATGTCATTGCTTTATGTTAGCCGGCAATGATAAAGCATTATTGCGGCCAGGGCTAACAGCCAAGTGCTGCTTTCCAATTTGGTCCCCGACTTATGCACGATCGCGATTCCCTCTTGTTGCACTGGGCGCGCCGGATTTCCGGTGATGCCAGCCTGCAGTTGACCCTCATTTCCGGTGACGCCAGTTTTCGCCGCTACCACCGTGGCGGTGGCCTGATCTGGGTGGATGCCAATCCTAAAACCGAAAAGAATCATGAGTTTGTCCGCAATGCCTCGGCCCTGCACGCCGGTGGTCTGCTGGCCCCCGAGGTGCGGGCGGTGGACTACGAGCAAGGGCTGCTGGCGGTGACGGATCTGGGGGATACCCAGCTTATCAGCTGCCTGAACGCAGACAACGTGCTGGCCTGGTACGGCAAGGCCATTGCGCTGCTGCCCCGTCTCGGCGCTGTTGAACTGGACCTCGAGCCTTTTGATGCCGCCTTTATGGCGCGGGAGAACAGCATTTTCCCCGAGTGGTTGCTGGGTCACCATCTGCAACTGACCCTGAGCGATGAAGAGCAGCAGTTGCTGGCTGAGACCTTTTCTTGCCTCACCGAGAACAACCTGGCCCAGCCGCAGGGGGTGATGCACCGGGATTTTCACAGCCGCAACCTGATGGTGTGCGGCGGCGAGACTCCGGCCGACAGCCGGCTGGCGGTCATCGACTTCCAGGACATGGTCATAGGCCCGCTCAGTTATGACCTGGTCTCGCTGCTGAAAGACTGTTACGTGCGCTGGCCGGACGCGGTGATCGAGCAGGGTATGCGGCTCGGGTTTGACACCCTGCAGCAGGCCAAGCTGTTGGGCGAGCTCGATTACGCCGCGTTTCGTCGCGCCGCCGACCTCACCGGCATGCAGCGCCACCTCAAGGCGGCGGGCATCTTCACCCGTCTCTACCACCGCGATGGCAAGTCCGGCTACCTCAAGGACATTCCCCGCACCCTCGGCTACGTGGTGGATGTCTGCCACAGCCATGGCGCGAGCTACCCGGTGCTGGCCCGCTTCGGCCAATGGCTGGCGCAGGTGGTGCTGCCCGGGCTGGCCCGCACCGGAGTGGCGTCATGAAGGCGATGATCCTGGCCGCCGGTCGCGGCGAGCGGATGCGCCCGCTCACCGACAGTCTGCCCAAGCCGCTGCTGGCGGTGGGGGGCAAGCCGCTCATCGTGCACCATATCGACAAGCTCAGGGATGCCGGTGTGACCGACCTGGTCATCAACCACGCCTGGCTCGGCCACAAGCTGGTAGAGGCCCTCGGCGACGGCCGTCAGTTCGGAGTCGACATTCAATGGTCGGCGGAGGAGAGCGCGCTGGAGACCGCCGGCGGCATCATTCAGGTGCTGCCACTGCTGGGGGATGAGCCGTTTCTGGTGATCAACGGCGATACCTGGCTCGATCTGGACTATCGCACCCTGGTGACCCAGTCGCTGGGTACGGATCTGGCCCACCTCTGGCTGGTACCCAACCCGCCGCAGCATCCGGCAGGGGACTTTGCGCTGCAGGCGGGCAGGGTGGTCGATAGCCCGGCGCTGACCTTCAGCGGAGTCGGACTCTATGATCCCGCCGCCTTTGCCGGACTCACGCCGGGGGCGCGCAAGCTGGCGCCGCTGCTGCGGGAGTGGATGGCACAAGGCCGGGTGGGCGGCAGCCTGCTGGCCGGCGAGTGGCGCGACATCGGCACGGTGGCACGGCTGCAGGCGCTGGACGAACAGTTGCAAGGACGCACTCATTAATTTCACGAGGTCTTGAACCATGCGTATTTGGGGTAAGGTGCTTGGCGCCTTCTTCGGTTTTCTGCTCGGCAACATCTTCGGTGCCCTGCTGGGCCTCTGGATCGGTCACCGTTTCGACCGTGGCATGGGCTTGAATTTTCGCCGCGCGCCCACCCAGCAGCAACAGGCGGTCTTCTTCCACGCCACCTTCGCCGTCATGGGTCACATCGCCAAGGCGAGCGGCCAGGTGACCGAGCAGGAGATCCGGGTCGCCTCCAACCTGATGGATCGGATGCGGCTGGCAGGCGAGCAGCGTGCTCGCGCCCAGGAGTCGTTTCGCCAGGGCAAGGAGGCGGACTTCCCGCTGCGGGAGACCCTGGCCGAGTTTCGCCGTGCCAGCCAGGGCCAGCGCGATATCCTGCGTTTCTTCCTCGAGGTGCAGCTGCAGGCCGCCTTCGCCGATGGCAAGGTCGAGGCCAACGAGCGCGCCATCCTGCACACCATCGCCGACGAGCTGGGCTTCAGCCGCATCGAGCTGGCCCGCATTCTGGCGATGGCCGAGGCGCAGATGAACTTCTTCAACCGGGCGCACGGTGGCCAGTATCAGGATGGCGGGCACGGCGGGCAGCAGTATCGGCAGGAGGCCCCCTCCCGTGACCGGCTCAAGGATGCCTACCAGCTGTTGGGGGTGAGCGAGAGCGACAGCGATCAGGAGATCAAGCGCGCCTACCGCAAGGAGATGAGCAAGCACCACCCGGACAAGCTGGCCGCCAAGGGCTTGCCGCCCGAGATGATGGAGATGGCCAAGGAGAAGACCCAGGAGATCCAGCAGGCCTGGGAGTGGATCCGCGAGGCGCGCGGCATTCGCTGAGCGCCCCTTCGTCAGCCATAAAAAATACCCGTCGCTGACGGGCATTTTTGTTTGTGCAGTAGATGCTTAGTGGCTGTCGACCCAGACGAATTTGAGCACGAACAGCAGGGCCACCACCAGCACGCAGGGGTTGATCTCGCGCCAGCGGCCGGTACCCGCCTTCATCACGCAGTAGGAGATGAAGCCCACGGCGATCCCCTCGGTGATGGAGAAACTGAACGGCATCATGACGGCGGTCATGAAGGCCGGCACCGCTTCGGTCAGATCTTCCCACTTCACCCGGGTCAGCTCGGAGCACATCAGCACGCCCACGTAGATGAGGGCCCCTGCCGCCGCGTAGGCCGGCACCATGGCGGCGACCGGAGAGAAGAAGATCGCCAGCAGGAACAGCAGGCCGACCACGATGGCGGTGAGGCCGGTACGGCCGCCGACGGCGACGCCGGAGCTGCTCTCGATGAAGGCGGTGACCGAGGAGGTGCCCATGAAGGCGCCGCCGACCGAGCTGGCGCTATCCACCAGCAGGGCCTGCTTCATGCGGGGGAAGTGCCCCTTGTCATCGGCCAGCTTGGCACGATTGGTGACACCGATCAGGGTGCCGGAGGAGTCGAACAGGTTGACCAGCATGAAGGAGAAGATGATCCCGGCCAGGCTGATGTCGAGCGAGCCCATCAGGTCCAGCTGGCCGAACACCGGCTCTATGCTGGGGGGCATGGAGACGAAGCCCTTGAAGGTGACGTCGCCAAACAGCCAGCCCAGGGTGGTGGTCACCACGATGGCGATCAGCACGGCGGAGTGGACGCCGCGGGCGGAGAAGATGCAGATCAGGAAGAAACCGAGCAGCCCCAGCAGGCAGGGCAGGGAGGTGAGGTTGCCCACCGTCACCATGGTCGCGGGGCTGGCGACCACGATACCGGCGTTGTGCAGGCCGAGCAGGGCGATCAGCAGACCGATGCCGGCGGTGATACCGACCCGCAGGGTGAGCGGAATGTTGGCGATGAGCCAGTAGCGTACCCGCAGCAGGGTGAGGATCAACAGGCCCATGGCACCCCAGAAGATGGTGCCCATGCCCACTTGCCAGGAGTAGCCCATGCCGGCCACCACCACGAAGGCGAAGAAGGCGTTGAGGCCCATGGCCGGGGCCAGCGCGATGGGCAGGTTGGCGAGCAGACCCATCAGGATGCTGCCGATGCCGGCGATGAGGCAGGTGGTGACGAACACGGCCTGGGTGTCCATGCCGGCCGCAGAGAGGATCTGCGGGTTGACGAAGACGATGTAGACCATGGTCAGGAAGGTGGTGATGCCGGCGATCACTTCGGTGCGGGCGTTGGTGCCATGGCCCTTCAGGGCAAACAGACGCTCAAGCAATCCTTGCCCGGCGGCCTGTGCGGGGGCCTGGTGTGGTTGATTCATGTTGGATTCCAATAGGTGACTTGAAATAAGCAGCAGGCGAAGAGCCGGTCCCATCCATGCGGGCGTGACGCCCTGTTTCTGGTGGTTAAATAACCAGACTCGTCCTGATACCGTGACAGCGCGCACATTTTTACACAGGCGGCGCCGTTTACAAACCCCGGATCTGCGAGGCGGATCAATGAATAGAGTAAAAATTCAAACGTTTGCTTTTTCGCCAACAAAAAAGGTTCTCGTCGGAGAACCTTTTTGGCGCAGAGAGGGCAAATCTCAGAGGGTCTTGAAGTAGCGCTCCACCAGCTGGGCCAGCACGGAGTCGAGAGTATCCTGCACTTCCCCCAGCTCCCGCCCCAGGCGGCGCAGAAACAGGCTGGCCTGCTTCTCGGTCAGCTTGCGGCCGTCGATGAAAAACTCCTGCTCCGGCAACTGCTTGTCATAGCGGGGCAGCAGGGTCCAGTTCACCAGCTCCGGCTCCACGGCGGCGAAGATCTTGGCGGCGGCAGCGCAGAAGGTCTCGATGTGCGCCTTGCCGTCCGGCCCGAGGCAACCGGGCTCGACCCGGATCTGGATGGTCAGTTTCTTCTCTGTGGTGGGCTGGGTCGTCATCTTGCTACATCCATGCATGAGGTATCCGTCTTGGATTGTAAGCGATCGGGCACAAGAAAGGGGAGCCTGGGCTCCCCTTGTCGCATGTACCGGTTTACTTGGCGATTCGCTTGTCGTGGTGGGAACGGTGCGGCTGATGCAGCAGCCGCACTTGTTTGCCCTGTTACTTGGCGATGCGCTTGTACTTGGCGCGATGCGGCTGGACGGCCTCGGCGCCGTAGGTCTTCTTCTTCCACTCTTCGTATTCGGTGAAGTTGCCCTCGAAGAAGGCGATCTTGCCCTCGTCCTGGTAGTCCAGGATGTGGGTGGCGATGCGGTCGAGGAACCAGCGGTCGTGGGAGATGACCATGGCGCAACCCGGGAACTCCAGCAGGGCGTTCTCGAGGGCGCGCAGGGTTTCGATGTCCAGATCGTTGGTCGGTTCATCCAAGAGCAGCACGTTGCCGCCGGTCTGCAGCAGCTTGGCCAGGTGCAGACGGCCGCGTTCACCACCCGACAGCTCGCCGACGCGCTTCTGCTGATCGGCACCCTTGAAGTTGAAGCGGCCTATGTAGGCCCGGCTCGGGAACTCGTAATTGCCGATGCGCAGGATGTCCTGGCCGTCGGCGACTTCCTCGAACACTGTCTTCTTGTCGTTCATGCTGTCGCGGAACTGATCCACCGAGGCAAGCACCACGGTCTCACCCAGGGTGATGGAACCGGAGTCCGGCTGCTCCTGACCCGACATCATACGGAACAGGGTCGATTTACCGGCACCGTTCGGACCGATGATGCCGACGATGGCTCCCTTCGGAATGGAGAAGGAGAGATCGTCGATCAGCTGGCGGTCACCGTAGGACTTGCAGAGGTTTGCCACCTCCACCACCTTGTCGCCGAGGCGCGGTCCGGGCGGAATGAACAGCTCGTTGGTCTCGTTGCGCTTCTGGTAGTCATTGGTGTTGAGCTCTTCGAAGCGCGCCATACGGGCCTTGGATTTGGCCTGACGGCCTTTCGGGTTCTGGCGAACCCACTCCAGCTCTTTCTCGATGGACTTGCGACGAGCCGCTTCCGTGCTGGCTTCTTGCGCCAGACGGGCATCTTTTTGCTCCAGCCAGGAGGAGTAGTTGCCCTCCCACGGGATCCCTTCGCCGCGGTCCAGCTCCAGGATCCAGCCGGCCACGTTGTCGAGGAAGTAACGGTCGTGGGTGATGGCCACGACTGTGCCCTCGTAGTCGTGCAGGAAGCGCTCCAGCCAGGCCACGGATTCTGCATCCAGGTGGTTGGTCGGTTCGTCCAGCAGCAGCATGTCCGGTTTTTCCAGCAGCAGGCGGCACAGCGCCACCCGGCGGCGCTCACCACCGGAGAGGTGCTTGATCTGGGCATCCCAGGCCGGCAGGCGCAGGGCGTCGGCCGCGCGCTCCAGCTGGTTTTCCATGTTGTGGCCGCCCTGGGCCTGGATGATGGCTTCCAGCTCGCCCTGTTCGCGGGCCAGCTTGTCGAAATCCGCATCCGGGTCGGCGTAGGCCGCATAGACCTCATCCAGCCGGGCCATGGCGCGTTTCACCTCGCCGACCGCCTCTTCGACCGCTTCGCGCACGGTCTGCTCCGGATCCAGCTTCGGCTCCTGCGGCAGGTAGCCGATCTTGATGCCGGGCTGCGGACGGGCTTCCCCTTCGATCTCGGTATCTAGCCCTGCCATGATACGCAGCAGGGTCGATTTACCGGCGCCGTTCAGACCCAACACGCCGATCTTGGCGCCCGGGAAGAAGGAGAGGGAGATGTTCTTGAGAATATGACGCTTGGGCGGCACTACCTTGCCGACCCTGTTCATGGTGTAAATAAATTGAGCCATTGGCTAATTCTCTTCCTTTTCAGCAGGTTAATGTCTTGGCACTAACAGACTGATGTCGTGGTGGGGCCAGGTCGACGCAGGTCAACCGGGTTCCAAAAAACCCGTCGATTGTAAACCAATGGGCGAGGGGGGGCAAAGGTGGCACCCGGTCGGCCATTCCCTTTGCCGGGGCCATCACAGCCTGCTGCAACGGGGCGCCAAACTTGGCATGATGAAGGCCCTGTTTGCCCCGGAGTTTGCATGACCAGCCTGCCTTCAGCCCCGCCTCTGGCGGCCACCCTCGCCGCCATGGGGCTGTCACCCGTCATCGGTGAGCCGCTTGCCGCCAGCCTGCCCCGTTTGACCTTGCAGCCGGGTCAGCCGCTGCTGGCCCAGGGGGCGATGCAGGAGTCGGCCTTCTACCTCGAGCGAGGCATCGCCCGCGCCTGTCACTACGCCTGGGACGGGCAGGAGCGCTGCAAGGAGTTCTACTTCGAAGGGGAGCTCTGTCTGCTCTACGACAGCTGGCTCACCGGGTCGCCTGCCCGCTACCAGCTGGAGGCCGTCACGGCGCTGCAGCTGGTGCGGGTACCGCTCGCCCTGCTGGACGAGCCCGCCTGGCAGCCGGTCTGCATGGCCCTGTTGCGCCAGCAGCTGTGCTACAAGGAGCGCAAGGAGGCCTTCTTGCTGCTGCACTCCCCCGAAGAGCGCTACCGGGAGCTCTGCCGCACCTTCCCCCACTGGCCGGCGCGGCTCACTCAGGTGCAGCTCGCCAACTACATCGGCATCAGCCCGGTCACCCTGTCGCGGATCCGCCGGCGCATTAACACGGGTTAATGCCGCGCGGCGCCCATTCCCGCCATGCTGGGCCTCTCGAACAAGCCTGGAGTGGGGATGATGTCGCTGTTTTTGTGGTCACAACTGGTGGTGAGCCTGGCGCTGCTGCTGGATCTGCTGTCGTTTCAGCTGCGGACGCGCCGGGCCATTCTGGCCTGCCTGGCGCTCTCCTGCGCCCTCAATGGCGCCCATTTCGCGCTGCTGGGACAAGCGTCGGCCGCCCTGCTGCTCTGGCTGGCGAGTCTGCGCTTCGTGGTCAGCATGCTGGCCACGCGTCGCCTCTTGATGTGGCTTTTTATGGGGTTGTCCTGCCTCGCGGTGCTCGCCACCTATCAGGGACCGCTCGCCTTGCTGGGGTTGCTGGCCAGCCTGCTGCAGACCCGGGCTGCGTTTTGCCTAGATGATCGCCTGCTGCGGCGCTGGATGCTGCTGGGTACCCTCTGCTGGCTGGCCAACAACCTGCTGGTGGGGTCGCCCGTGGCGGCACTGATGGAGGGGCTGTTTCTGGTCAGCAATCTGGTGGGTTACTACCGCCACTATGGGCGCAGGGCATGTCCGGGGAGTTGATATCGGCTGCGGGAGAAACCGTGGGCCAAGTCCCGCCTGATAGGGATTACCAAGAAAAGAAGCCGCCATAGTGACGGCCTCTCTGGCTTATCAGGCTTATCAGGCTTATCAGGCTTTGTTGAAGCCGTTGATGAGCACTTTTGCGTAATCGATGACGAACTGCTGGCAGTGGATGGCGGTCTGCGGATCGAACTCCTCGCCGTGCAGATCGGTGTTGGAGAGTACCCGGATCCCGACGAAGGGCACCTTGTAGGCCTCTGCCACCAGGGCGGCGGAGGAGGTTTCCATCTCTTCCGCGGCGGTCTGGTAGGTCTGGTGCAGCCAGTTGATGCGGGCGACCTGGCGGTTCCACTCGTCGGCGGTGCCTATGATGCCGGGGACCACCCGACCGTGACGATAACGGTCAGCCATGCCGAGGGCGCGGCCGACCAGCTCGGGATCGCCGGCAAAGGCGGTGTGTTCCACCAGCTTGCCGTTGTCGCGCAGGCGCATGGTGACCTCGAAGTTGTGCCATCTGCTCGGGTCGACGCCCTGCTCGGCGGGTGTTAGGTCACTGCGGTAGGCCCCCATGTTGAAGCTCTTGGTGCCGATGACGATGTCACCCCGGTGCAGCGCCGGATCGTGGCCGCCCGCCGTGCCCTGATTGATGACGAGGCGTGGCTGGAAGCGCTCCATGGCGAGGGTGGTGGCCGCGGCGGCATTGGCCAGTCCCACCTCGGTGCGGGAGACGACCACCGGATAACCCGAGAGGGTACCCTGCCAGTAGGTCCAGGAACCGACGGTCAGCTCCTGCTTGTCCTTGAGGGCGGCCACCAGGGTCTCGACTTCGACGTCCATCGCCCCCTGGATCAGGATGGGGGCGGGGGCCGGGTTGGCCGCCACGACGGCGGAGGAGAAGAGGGCAAACAGGGTGAGCATGCGCGAGCAGCGTTTGATGAAATTCATGGATTACCTGTAGAACGAGCGAGAAAGCGCCGGATCCTACCGAAAGGCAAACGATTGCGCAAATGCGGGTGTGATTTTTGTCAATAGCGGGCCGGCAGAGGCCCGGGCTCAGGGCTGCTTGTGGCCGGCGAAGTAGAGCACCCGCCGCACATACTGCTGGGTCTCCTGATAGGGGGGGATGCCGCCATACTGCTCCACCGATTTTTCGCCGGCGTTGTAGGCCGCCGACATCAGGGTCCAGTTGCCATCGAAATGGGTGTGCAGCCACTTGAGGTAGGCCACGCCTCCCTTGATGTTCTGCTCTGGATCGAAGGGGCGGGTCACCCCGAAGCGCTGCTGGGTCTCGGGGATGAGCTGCATCAGCCCCTGGGCATTCTTGGGGGAGACGGCGCGGCTGTCGAGGTTGGACTCGGCGATGGCGATGGCCAGCACCAGCCTCTCGTCGATGCGGTGGCGCTTGGCGGCGTGGCGCAGCATGGATGCCAGCTTCTGTTTGGCGGGCGACTGGCGGGCCAGATAGGCCTCCAGATTGAAGGGGGTGGTGGGGATGGCGGCGAAGTAGCCGCCGGATCCACCGACGCCGCTGCCGCACTGATCCCCCATCACGGCATTGCCGACCCGGCTGTTGTAGTAGCGGGCGGCCTGCTGGTTGCCAAGGCGGATCGCCATGGCCAGGTAGGCGTTGGCCATGCGGGGGTTGCGAACCGAGCCGGGGCCGGTGGCGAGCAGGCGGCCGATGCGAAAGTAACCTTCCGGGCTACCCGTGGTGGCGGCGGCGCAGTAGAAGTGGATGGCTTGGGTCAGGTTGCCCTGACTCTGTGCCTGCTGACCTTTCTTCAGTGCGCTGAGCGCCTTGGGTGCCTGTCTGAAATCCCTGCTTTGCGCCGCTGCCAGCCCGGTGCCGGCCAGCAACAGCGATAAAAAAAGCAGCAAAAACAGCCTGTTTTCGCTGGAACTCGACATGGATTCTCTCCTGTTGGGGTACAGAAGATATAGGGGAACATGGCCTTTTCTGCCATTAATCTAGTGGATCCTGTTGTTATGGATCCGGGTATCCAGAGATCAAAACGGTATGGAACCAATGGCCGAGGCTGATGCGGCAGGGGTTGGCGACGGCTCATAAGGGTCGCCGCCAACAAAGGGGTTGCTAGATAAGTTGCCCCTGGCCACCATCGGCCCCATCGGCCCCATCGGCCCCATCGGCCCCATCGGCCCCATCGGCCCCATCGGCCC